>NZ_CP030055.1:5471428-5807142 GCF_015291645.1 Bradyrhizobium sp. CCBAU 53340 | reverse complement strand
CACCTCACCGCGATGGCGCATCGCTCGCCGCACCGGCTCGATCTCGAGGTCTTCGACCAGATCGGCCGCGAAGTGCCCGTGCTGGTCGACCTGAAGCCGTCGGGCGAGCACTATATGGAGCATTTCCATCACGCCGGCGGCGTGCCGAAATTGCTGGCGCAGCTCGGCGATCTCGTCGATCTCGATGCGAAGACGATCTCGGGCCAGGCGTTGCGCGATGTCGTCGCCAATGCGGAGGACGTGCCGGGCCAGGACGCGATCCGCTCGCGCAATAATCCGATCAAGAAGGAAGGCGGCCTCGCCGTCCTGCATGGCAACCTCGCGCCGCGCGGTGCGGTTATCAAGCAGTCCGCTGCGAGCCCGAAGCTGCTGAAGCACACCGGGCGTGCGGTGGTGTTCGAATCCGTCGAGGACATGACCTTGCGCGTCGATGACCCCGATCTCGACGTGACTGCCGACGACGTGCTGGTGCTGCGCAATGCCGGCCCCAAAGGCGCACCGGGCAT
This sequence comes from Bradyrhizobium sp. CCBAU 53340, assembly GCF_015291645.1. Taxonomy (NCBI): domain Bacteria; kingdom Pseudomonadati; phylum Pseudomonadota; class Alphaproteobacteria; order Hyphomicrobiales; family Nitrobacteraceae; genus Bradyrhizobium; species Bradyrhizobium sp. CCBAU 53340. Next base: position 5,806,636 of record NZ_CP030055.1, on the reverse strand, counting down.
GCCCGAGGCGGGATACTTGCCGATTCCGAAGAAGCTCGCGCGTGGCGGCACCAAGGACATGGTGCGGATTTCGGATGCGCGCATGAGCGGCACGGCGTTCGGCACCATCGTGCTCCACATCACGCCGGAATCCGCCGTCGGCGGGCCGCTGGCCCTGGTGCAGAACGGCGACATGATCAGCCTCGATGTGGCCCAGCGCAGCATCGAGCTGCTGGTCGATGCCGCCCAGCTGGAGCGGCGGCATGCTGCGTTGAAGCCGGCCGCAGCGCCCGAGGAAGCGCGGCGCGGTTACGCCTGGCTGTTCAACGAGACCATCATGCAGGCCGACGAGGGCTGCGACTTCGACTTTATGCAGAGGACTGGGAAGAAGACAGAGTAAGGGCTGATCAACACTTGAACGAGCGCCAGACCGCTTAAAGCGGCGGGCGATAAAAACAGGGGGAGACGATGATTGCACGATCCTTGCGTGGGTTGGTGGCCGCGGCCGCCATGCTGTTCGTCACGGGCGCCGGCGCGCAGGAGGTGAAGCATTATCGCTTCGCCTACGACCAGCCCCGCAACACCGGTTACTCCATCGCCGGCGACCTCTTTGCCGACAAGCTCAAGGAATTGAGCAAAGGCGCCATGATCATCGACCAGTATCCCGGCGCGCAGCTCGGGCAGGAGCCGCAGGTGCTCCAGCTCGTGAAGGCCGGCGACGTCGAATTTTCCATCGTCTCATCGGCCAACACCGCGACGATCTCGCCGCAGGCCGGCGTGATGTCGCTGCATTATCTGTTCCGCGACGAGAACCACGTGATCAAGGGGCTTGCCGACCCCCGCGTGTTCGAAGCGCTCAAGACCATGATTGAAGAGACCACGCAGGGCCTGCATCTCATCGGCACGGGATCGCAGGGCGTCCGCCACATGTACTCCAAGAAGGAGATCCACAATGTGGCTGACATTAAGGGCCTGAAGGTCCGCGTGCAGGCGACCGCCACCGAGGACACCATGTTCCCGGCCTACGGCGCGCAGACCGTGCACATGCCGTTCGGCAGCGTCTACACCTCACTACAGACCGGCGTCGTCGACGTCGCCGAGAACAGCATCAACGTCTATCTCGTCAACAAGCACTATGAGGTCGCGCCGGTGCTGAACATCACCGAGCACGAGGCCAACAACGCGCTGGTGTTCGTTTCCGACAAGCTCTGGCAGAGCCTCTCGGCCGAGCAGAAGGGCTGGGTGCAGACTGCGGCCAACGAGATCAGCACCAAGGAGCCGAAGATGGCGTTCGACCTCGAGCGTAGCGCTGCCGAGAAGCTGAAGAAGATGGGCGTCAAGGTCGTGGATAACGTCGACAAGAAGAGTTTTACCGCGATCGCCGATCCCTATCTCGACAAGCTCGCCAAGGAGCTCGGCCCGCATGCCGAGAAGATCAAGGATCTGATCCGGTCGATTAATTAGGGCGCTTGCACGGCAGAAGACGGTGCGCTCCCTCTCCCGCTTGCGGGAGAGGGCGGGGGAGAGGGTCTCTCCGCAATGGGACAATCCCCCAGAGGAAAGAACCCTCACCCGGCGCGCCGCGCCGACCTCTCCCGCAAGCGGGAGAGGTGAAACCAAGCGCAGCCGGGGAGAACAATGTCCATCGCCGACAAACTGCTGGTGCAACGCCAGCGCCACCTGAAATGGCGCTGGCTCGACTGGCTTGAGCTCGCGCTGATGATCCTGTGCGGCGTGCTGTGCTTCGGCTTCTCGTTGTCGGTCACCGCCGACGTCGTCACTCGCACCATCGGCCATCCCTGGCTATGGCTTCAGGAGGTCACCTCGACGCTGTTCATCTACGCGATCTTCATCGGCACGGCGGTCGCGACGCGGCGCAACGACCACCTCTATCTCACCGCGATCTCCGAGGCGATGCACGGCACGCCGCGGCTGATCGTCGAAATCATCATCCGCCTCATCGTGCTCGGCGTTGCGTTTTGCCTGATCTGGTACGGCTACCAGAACTATCTTCGCGGTTTCGGCAGCTTTCGCCTGCCGTCGGGTACGCCGATCGCTTCGCTCTACGCCATCATTCCGCTGTCCGGCATCCTGGTGGGCCTGTTCACGATCGAGCAGCTCGTCAACGGCCTGCGCAACGGCTTTGACCATCCTGAGCCGCCGGATGAAGATGCCGCGCCCGTCGTGACCGAAGCGCAAATGAGGGCGCAGCCGTGAGCGCACCCATTGTCCTTGCGTTGATGTCGATCTGCTTCCTGTCGTTCGGCTATCTCGGCGTGCCCGTGCCGTTCTCGCTGATGGCCGGCGTCTTCATCGGCGCCGTCCTATCCGACGTCTCGCTGGCTGCGATCATCCAGAAGATCTTTGACGGCGTCGATTCCGAGGCGCTGCTAGCGATCCCGTTCTTCCTCTTGGTCGGCGAGCTCATGAGCTCGGCCAATGTGGTGGTGCGAATAGCCAATCTCTCGGTGTCGCTGGTCGGGCATATCAGGGGCGGGCTGTCGCAGGTCGTCGTCGTCTTCAGCATGTTCTTCTCGGAGATGTCGGGCTCGACCACGGCCGACGTCGCCGTGATGAGCCGCGCGCTCGGCGGGCCGATGAAGCGCGAAGGCTACGAGCCCGCCTTCATCGCCGCGATTATTGCGTCGGCCTCGACCATTGCGGCGCTGGTGCCGCCGAGCATCACGGCCGTGGTCTATGGTGCGGTCGGCAACGTCTCGATCGCCGGCCTGTTCATGGCGGGCGTGGTGCCCGGGCTGATGATCGGCTTCGGCCTGATGATCTATTGCTATTTCTTCGGCCCGTCGGGCCTGCGCAAGCCGCGCGCGCCATTGCGCCAGGTGGTGTTCGCGGCGGGCGATGCGGCCCTGCCGCTGATGATCCCGGTGATCCTGCTGGGAGGCATTCTGACCGGCTGGTTCACGCCGACGGAGGCCGGCGTCGTCGCCGTGGTCTGGATCATCCTGGTCGTGATCCCCGCGCTCAATCGCGGGCACTTCAGGAAGATCCCGTACGATTTCTGTCTCGCCGGCCTGATCTTCTCGCTGCCGCTGATCACGATCGGCGCTGCCAACGCCTTCGGCTGGATGCTCGCCTACTTACGTGGCGCCAGCTACATCGCCGACTTGATCACCTCGATCGCGGGCCACGATCCGCATTTGATCATGCTGTTGATGGTGCTGCTGTTCACCGTGGTTGGCGATTTCATCGAGCCGGTCCCGACCATCATCATCTTCATGCCGCTGGTCAACACGCTGACGGAAGCGGGCGACATCAACGGCGTCCACATGGGCGTGGTGCTGATCGCGACGCTCGCCTTCGGCCTGATCACGCCGCCTTATGGCCTCGTGCTGCTGATGGCGTCGAAATTCGTCGGCATCAGCTTCGCGAAAGCGCTGCGCGCGGCGCTGCCGATCTATGTGGTGTTCTTCGCCACCATCGCCTTTGCGATCTACTTTCCGAGCGTGGTGCTGTGGCTGCCACGGCACGTGCTGCCGGAATCGGTCGGCTGCTTCAAGTCGCCGGCGGGAACGGGTTACATCTGCCCTCAGTAGCACGCTACTTGCTCTTGCTCGTGAACTTCTTCACGGCAACGCGGAACTCCTCCGTGTTCATCGCCATGATGATCTTGTGCTCCTCGGCATCGAGCTGCTGTTTTACGGGCGTGGTGGCAGCCTGGTACACGAGGGATTTTGTGCCTGATATCGCCGCCGACGGGTTCTGCGCCAGACGCTCGGCGAGCTGTCGCGTGGCGGCTTTCAACTCCGCTGCGGGAACGGTCTTGGCGACCAAGCCCCATTCATAGGCCTGCTGCGCGGTAAAATTGTCTTCAGTGAGGAAAATCTGCAGCGCGCGGCGCGAGCCGACAGTGCCGACGATCCCGACCGTCGAGCCGCCATCCGGCGACACGCCGATCTTGGCGTAAGCGGGCGTGAACTTGGCATCCTCTGCGGCGATGCAGAGATCGGTGACGAAGGCGAGGCCCATCCCGGCGCCGGCCGCGGAGCCGTGGACGCTGGACAGCGAGATCTTCGGCATGCGCCTGAGGATCTCGATGAAGGAATGATAATGCTTCAAGAGCTCGCCAACCACCGGTGTCACGGTGTTGGCCTCGGCCGCGGCCCCGATCGTCTGCAGATCGCCGCCGGCCGAGAAGGCGCGGCCTTCGCCCTCGATCACCACGACCTTGATGGCGTCATCGCCCTCGATATGGGCCGCAAGCTGTTCGAGCTTCTGCGCGATGGCGAGGTTGACCGAGTTGAATGCGGCGGGGCGGTTGAGCGTGATGGTCGCGATCGCACCCTCGATCCGCAGCAGCGCGGGATCGTCGGGCTTTGAGACGGGAGCTGGCATTTTTGAAATCCCCGGCTGGAGGTTCGTTGCTGCAACTAAATCGCAGAAGGGCAGGGGTGACAATCCCCGGCCGTCAATGCCCAGCGGGCCACTCTTGCGTCCGGCGGAACGATAGGCTCAAATGGGGGCGCCTTCGTTTAGGGACGGACACGAGCGCCGGCTCCTCCTAGGCTAGCCAAGCCATCTTTAGCGAGAGGAGACGACATGGGTGACGCTCGTGTCTTGCAGAAATGGGCTGTCCGATGACGGAAGGTCCGATGATCATTGTCGGTGCCGGCCATGGTGGCTACCAGGTCGCGGCATCCCTGCGGCAGGCGGGCTTTTCGAATCGCATCTGCCTGATCAATGACGAGGCGCATCTGCCCTATCAGCGGCCGCCGCTGTCCAAGGCCTACATCAAGGGCTCGGCGGGGCCGGAGAGCCTGATGTTCCGCCCCGAAAAGTTCTACCAGGACCAGAAGATTGAGCTGGTCGCCGGCCGGGCCGTCTCGATCGACCGCGCCGCGCGAAAAGTTCTGCTCGCTTCCGGCGAGGCGCTGGCTTACGGCCACCTCGTGCTGGCGACCGGCGCGCGCAACCGGCTGCTCGATCTGCCCAACGCCAATCTACCTGACGTGAAATATTTGCGCATCCTCGACGAGAGCGAGTCGCTCAGGCAGATCATGCCGTCGAAGACGCGCGCCGTGATCATCGGCGCCGGCTTCATCGGCCTCGAATTCGCCGCCACCGCGCGGATCAAGGGGCTGGAAGTCGACGTGCTCGAGCTCGCACCGCGCGTGATGGCGCGCGCGGTGACGGCTGAGGTCTCGGAGTATTTTCAACAACGCCACCGCGAGGCAGGCATCCGTATTCATCTCGGCGTGCAGGCCACCTCGATCGAGGCCGAGAACGGCAAGGTCACCGGCGTCAGTCTCAGTGACGGCCGCCATCTGCCTGCCGATCTCGTCGTGGTCGGTGTCGGCGTGCTGCCGAACATCGAGCTGGCAGCCGAGGCGGGGCTGCCGGTTGCCGCCGGCATCATCGTCGATGAATATCTGTCGACGGCCGATCCCAACATCTCCGCGATCGGCGATTGCGCGCTGTTCGCAAGCCCGCGCTTCGGCGGCTCGCTGCGGCTGGAATCGGTGCAGAACGCCACCGATCACGCCCGCTGCCTCGCGGCGCGGCTGACCGGCGACAAAAAGCCGTATGACGGCCATCCCTGGTTCTGGAGCGACCAGGGCGACGACAAGCTGCAGATCGCCGGCCTCACCACCGGCTACGACCGCGTCGTGCTGCGCGGTAGCCCCGCCAAGAAGGCGTTTTCCGCGTTCTGCTATCACGGCGACCGGCTGCTCGGCATCGAATCGATCAACCGCGCCGGCGATCACATGTTCGGCCGCCGCCTGCAGGCGATGGACCGCTCGATCACGCCGGAGCAGGCCGCCGATGAAAGCTTCGACCTGAAGAGCGCGCTGGCCTGATCAGCCAGCGCCAAGCACCGCTGCCACTTCCGCGGCCGTCGGCATCGACGGCCCCGCGCCCATGCGCTGCACGCTGATCGAGGCGGCGGCGTTGGCGAAGGCGAGGGCGGTGCGCAGGGGCGCGCCATCGGCCAGCTGCGAGGCGAGCGCGCCGACGAAGCAGTCGCCGGCGCCTGTGGTGTCGACCGCCTTCACTACGCGGCCTGGCACTGCAAATTCCTCGTTGCCGGCGAGCGCGAGGACGCCGCGCTTGCCGAGCGTGATGCAGATGATCTGGTCCGCGCGGGCCTGAAGTTTTCGCGCGACGGCGATGATCTTCGCTGCCTCGTCGCTCTCGGTCAGCTCAACACCGGCGAGAAAGCCGAGCTCGGTCTCGTTCAGCACGAGGATGTCGACCAGCGCGAGCAGCTCGGCGGACATCTTTTGCGCCGGTGCCGGGTTGAGCAGCGTCGTGGCGCCAGCGTCGCGGGCGCGCGAGAAGAACGCGGCAATGGTCGGCAGCGGGATCTCGAACTGGCTGACCGCGACATCGCCCTTTGCCAGCGGTGCGGCCGCAACGTCGTCCGCGCTGACCAGCGCATTGCTGCCGGGAATGACGACAATGGTGTTGTCGGAGGCCGCGACCGTGATGATCGCGGTGCCGCTATGCGTGTCGGCCTCGCGCACCGAGCTAAGATCGACGCCCTGCGCGCCGAGGAACGCCCTCAGCTCGGCCCCGAACGCATCCTTGCCCAGACGTCCGATCAGCGTCGTGTTCGCACCGAGCCTGGATGCCGCGACTGCCTGGTTGGCGCCCTTGCCGCCGGGAAAATACAGCACCTCGCGGCCCGCGACGGTCTCGCCGACCTTGGGATGGCGATCGGCGGTCGCCACCACATCCATGTTGATGCTGCCGGCGACGAAGACGCGCCCCATGATATGCCCCTTAGAGCATGATCCGGAAAAGTGTGAAGCGGTTTTCCGAAGAGATCATGCTCAAACAAAGAATCCTTAGACTCGAACTTCGAACTCGTGCCTGACTTTGGCGATGTCCACAAGGGTCGGAAGTCCCGCCTCGTTGCCAAGCCGCTGGATCTTGAAGGTCGAGGCGGCCCGGGCGAAGTCGAAATGCTCGCGCCAGCTTTTGCCAGGATGGGCCAAATAAGAATAGACATAGGCGCCGTGGAAGACGTCGCCGGCGCCGTTGGTGTCGATCACGCGCTCGCGCGGGATCGGCATCGCTGGCATCACCTGCACCGTCCCGGTCTCGTCGTACCAGAGCAGGCCCTTCTCGCCCATGGTGACGCCGCCGATCTTGCAGCCGCGGCTCTTGAGGTAATCGAGCATCTTCTCCGGCGTCAGGTCCATCTGCTCGCACAGCCGCTCGGCGACGATCGCGACGTCGATGAACTCCAGGAGTTCATGCGTGTTGGTGCGCAGCCCGCCGCCGTCGAGCGAGGTCAGGATGCCGGCCTCGCGGCACACCTTGGCGTAATGGATCGCCGCATCCGGCTGGTGGCCGTCGACATGCAGCGCGCGGCAGCCGCCGAGATTGAGCATCGGGAACGGGTGGATGTGATCGTCGTCGCGGCAGCGGACGATGGCGCGCTTGCCGTCCTTCGGCATGATGAAGGACAGCGACGACTGGTTCACCTTCCGTCCGTGCAGCGAGATCGCGTATTTCGCGCACATGTCCTGGAACATGCGTCCCAGCCAGTCATTGGCCGCGGTCGCGATCAGGTCGGGCACGATGCCGAGCTTGGCGCAGCAGAACGCCGCCGTCACCGCGTTGCCGCCGAAGGAAACCGCGTAGTCCGAAGCCACGTGCTTTTCGTCGCCGGTCGGCATGTGGTCGGTGATGAAGACGACGTCGATATAGGTCTGTCCGATAAAGAGAGCCTGCATTGCTTGTCCGTGATGCGCTGGGTGGTCCCGGCCGGCGCACTTACTCTAGCACCGGTTCCGCGCGAAGGACGCGGAAATTATTCACAAAACCGGCCCGAAGCGCTTGAGGTCGGCATGTGGCCGGAATACGACCATGTCAGCCCCATGCCAAGCCCGGGCAATTGCCGTTTTTCCGGCCTCCACGGTTCCAGGTCGATCAAAAGGGACAAACATGATCACCGGCCTCGATCATATCGTTGTTCTGGTCAAGGATATCGGAGCGGCCAAGGCGGTTTACCAGACGCTGCTCGCCCGCGCGCCGGCCTGGCAGAATTCCGGCGAGGGCGCCGACCGCGTGCTGTTCACCCTCGACAACATGACCATCGAATTGATGGCGCCGAGCGGCTTCACCGCAACGGCGGACCGGATGCGCGCGCTGCTCGAAGACCAGGAGGGCATGCTGGCCAGCCTGTGCTTTCGTGTCGCAGACATCGGCAAGATGCACCGGCGGCTGGACCGGGTGGCGCTGAAACCCGATCCCGTCACCGAGGTCGAGAGCAGCGACGACGTATCAGGTGCGGTGCTGCATTGGAAGCGTACGCGGGCCACGACCGAGTTGACGCGCGGCGTGCGCATGTTCTTCCTCGAGCTTGCCGAGGAGCGCCCGAAGTCGGTTGCGTCAGACATCGCTCCGATCGAGGGGCTCGATCATGTCGTGATCACATCGGAGGATTCCGATCGCGCCGCCGCGCTCTACGGCGCGCGTCTCGGGCTCGATCTCGCGCTCGACCGCTCCCACCACGACTGGGGCCAGTTGATGTTCTTCCGCTGCGGCGATCTCATCGTCGAAGTGGTGCGCCGCCCCGTCGCGGGCGGCGATGTCAGTCATGACCGTCTCTGGGGCCTGAGCTGGCGCGTCGCCGACATCGACGCCACCCGCGCCCGCCTCATCGCTGCCGGCCTCGACGTCAGCGAAGTGCGTAACGGCCGCAAGCCCGGCACGCGCATCATGACCGTGCGAAGCGGCACCTGCGGGATCCAGACCGTGCTCTTGGAGCGCTCGCCGAAGCCGGAGGAGTAGGGCGGCGAACTCTCGCCTCCCGAAGACTCCCATAGGGTGGGCAATGGCGCGTTTGCGCCGTGCCCACGTGTTCTCCGTAAGGACCGAAGACGTGGGCACGCTGCGCTTTGCCCACCCTACGAAGCTCTCTCCTCCGTCATTGCGAGCGGAGCGAAGCAATCCAGAATCCCACCGCGGGAGCAGTCTGGCTTGCTTCGTCGCTTCGCTCCTCGCAATGACGACGGGGGCGTGGTACATGGCATACCGTAAGCACCCAGCGAGCACCCGGTTTGGCGAAGGCAACCGCAAAGCGAACTCTGAAATGGCAGCGCGACCCCGAGGGGATGCGGCTGCGCATTCTCGAGGCTGCCAAGCAGGAATTTGCCACCCACGGCCTCGCCGGCGCCCGCGTCGATCGCATCGCCGCCAAGGCCGGCGCCAACAAGCGCATGCTTTATTATCACGTCGGCAACAAGGACGAGCTCTACCTCACAGTGCTCGAAGGCGCTTATGACAAGATCCGCAGCGAGGAGCGGGGGCTCGACCTCGAGCATCTCGATCCGCCCGAGGCGATCAGGCGGCTGATCGAGTTCACCTGGGGCTACTTCCTGCGCAATCCCGAGTTCCTGTCGCTGCTCCAGACCGAGAACCTCGCCCGCGCCAAGCACCTCAAGCGCTCGACCAAGGTCAAGTCGATGCACTCGCCCTTCGTCGAGATGATCCGCACCGTGGTGCGGCGCGGCGTCGAGTCCGGCGATTTCCAGGTCGCAGTCGATCCGGTGCAGCTCTACATCTCGATCGCGGCGCTCAGCTTCTTCTATCTCTCCAACTCGGCGACACTCAGCGTGATCTTTGGTCGTGATTTGATGGCCAAGGACGCCAAGGACGAGCGCCTCGCACACATGGTCGGCCTCGTGCTGGCCGCGCTGACGGGAAAGTCGGTGGCGCTGTTCGAGATCGCGAAAGCGCCGAAGCCGCGCGCCGCGGTGGCACAGACGGCGTAGCCCGTAGCTGCGAGGCGGTAACCCCTCGCACCTTGTTCCGTCATTGCGAGCGCAGCGAAGCAATCCAGAATCTTTCCGCGAAGGAACTCTGGATTGCTTCGCTGCGCTCGCAATGACGAGGATGTTGCCGCGGGCTCAACCATTTAACCGTCACCCAGAGGTGCGAGCTGCGCGAGCGCCCCAGGATGACGGATCGAATCCTCTAGACAGTATTTATCCAACGGGTTAATTTCTCCCGATAACGAAGAAGATTGCCGGGAGTGAAAATTGGCCGAACCGAAGCCGCAAAATGCGCTGTCCAGATTGCTGAATGCGGCCTGGGTTCGGCCGTTCTTGTTCCTGGTCTTCATCGTCGTGGCTTGGGATCTTTCGATCCGGCTGTTCAGGATTCCCGCCTACCAGATCCCGGCGCCGGCCGACGTCGTCGCGGTGCTGCGCTCCGACTGGCCGGAACTGCTGCGCCAGTGCTGGCCGACCACCTATGCCACCGTCTGCGGCTTCCTGCTGTCGGCGCTGTTCGGCATTCCCGTCGCCATGCTGATCGCGGGCTCGAAGACGGTGGAGAGCTACGTCTATCCGCTCTTGGTGTTCTCGCAATCGGTGCCGAAGATCGCGATCGCGCCCTTGTTCGTGGTCTGGTTCGGCTTCGGCATCATTCCGAAAGTGATCTCCGCGTTCCTGCTCGGCTTCTTCCCCGTGGTGGTCTCGGCGGTGCAGGGCTTCAAATCGGTCGATCCTGACATGGTCGATCTCGCCCGCGCCATGCAGGGCAGCCGCTTCCAGGTGTTCTGCGCGGTGAACCTGCCGCACGCGCTGCCGGCGATCTTCTCCGGCCTCAAGGTGTCGGTGACGCTCGCCGTGGTCGGCGCGGTCGTCGGTGAGTTCGTCGGCTCCAATTCCGGCATCGGCTACGTGATGCAGCGCTCGATCGGCACGTTCGACCTGCCGACCATGTTTGCAGCGCTCGTCATCCTCGCCCTGCTCGGCGTCATCCTGTTCTGGATCGTCGACCGCATCGAGAAGCTGATCATTCCCTGGCACGTCAGCCAGCGCGAAGAGGTGATCTTCGCCTCCTAAATTTAGGCAACGGCCATTAACGGCCGAAATAGAACGACAAGGGAGAGTGACGATGAAGCGGTGGATTGGGGCTGTTGCAGCGGCGCTGATGGCGCTTGCAGGTTCGCCGGCGCAGGCAGCCGACAAGGTCGTGCTGATGCTCAACTGGTACGTCTATGGTGAGCACGCGCCGTTCTATTACGGCAAGGCCAAGGGCATCTATGCCGCCGAAGGCATCGACCTCGAGATCCAGGAAGGCCGCGGCTCGGCCGCGACCACCCAGGCCGTCGCCGCCAAGACCGCCGATTTCGGCTATGTCGACGTGCCCACCATGATGCGCGCCGCGATCAAGGGCGCGCCCGTGATTGCGACCGGCGTGCTGCTGCAGACCTCGCCGATGTCCGCGATGGGCTTTGCCGACAAGAACATCAGGAAGCCGGAGGACATCAAGCGCAAGACGGTGGCGATCACGCCGGCCGATTCGATGACCCAGATCTGGCCGCTGTTCCTGAAGAAGACCGGTCTGAAGGAGAGCGACTTCCAGACGGTTGCCGGCGACGGCCAGACCAAGCTCAACGCTGTCATCAACGGCCAGGCTGATCTCCTGCTCGGCTACGTCATGGACCAATCGATGAAGATCAAGGACGCCACCGGCAAGGACGTCTACCCGATCAAGTTCGCCGACTACGGCATCAACATGGTCTCGTCAGGCATCATCGCCAACACCGATTATGTCAAGGCCAACGCCGACCTCGTCCGCCGCTTCATGTCGGCGACGACCAAGGCGGTCGAAGCCGCCGAGAAGGAGCCGAAGGCGGCCGCGCAGTCGATCCTCGATGCCAACCCCAAGGGCGGCAAGATCGACACGCTCACGCAGGGTTTTGAGCTGACCATTCCGCTCTACCGGACCGCCGAGACCAAGGGCAAGCGGCCGTTCCAGGTCACCGACCAGAACATGACCGATAGCGTCAACCTGATGGTCGAATATGGCGGCCTCGATGCCAAGGCCAAGGAGAACCCGAAGGCGTTCTACACCAACGACTATCTGCCGAAGAGTGGCACGTGAAACCTGCGACGATCGTGAGCGAAACCGTGCAACCGGCCGCGCATCTGAGACTGGTGAGCGACCGAGCTGCCGGCGATGCGTCGGGCATCAAGCTGTCAGGCGTGTCGAAAACCTACCGGACGCGTGACGGCGATGTGCCGTCGCTGCGGCCGCTCGACTTCCATATCAATGACGGAGAATTCTTTGTCGTGGTCGGCCCAAGCGGCTGTGGCAAGTCCACGCTGCTCAAGCTGATCTCCGGCCTGCTGCCGCCGACCGCGGGCGAGGTTCTGGTCGAAGGCGAAACGGTGACGAAGCCGCACGGCAATGTCGGCATCGTCTTCCAGAACGCGCTCTTGCTGCCCTGGCGCAATATCCTCTCCAACGTGATGCTGCCGATCGACATGAAGCGGTTGCCGCGCGACGAATATCTCGCCCGTGCCAAGGCGCTGCTCAAGCTGGTCGGGCTGGAAGGGTTCGAGAAGAAGCTGCCCTGGCAGCTCTCCGGCGGCATGCAGCAGCGCGCCTCGATCTGCCGGGCCCTGGTGCACGATCCCAGGATCATGCTGATGGACGAGCCGTTCGGCGCGCTCGATGCGCTGACGCGCGAACGCATGAATGTCGAGCTGATGCGGATCCAGCGCGAGACGAAGAAGACCGTGCTGTTGATCACCCATTCGATTCCGGAAGCCGTGTTTCTCGCCGACCGCGTGCTTGTGATGACCGAGCGGCCCGGTGCGATCGCCGCGATCTACGATGTGCCGCTGTCGCGGCCGCGCTCGCTCGACGTGATGGCCGATCCTATCTTCACCGAGCTGGTGCAACGCATCCGCAAGCATTTCTTCTCGCAAGGTTCGCTGGACTGAAACCATGGCGCCGCGCCTGAAGCTGCGAGATATCGCCTTCTTTGAACGTCCCGTGCAGTTCGCGCGGCCGTTCCGCTTTGGCACGGTGACCATCAACGCGACGCCGCAACTGTTCGTGCGGGTCGACATCGAGGTCGAGGGCAGGGGAGCAGCCGTCGGTGCCAGCGCCGAGCTGCTGGTGCCAAAATGGTTCGACAAGAGGCCGGAGCTGTCGCCGGCGCAGACGGTCGATGGCTTGCGACGATCGCTTCAGATTGCGCGCGGGCTTTATCTGGCGCAGAGCGAGTTCCAGACGGCGTTCGGTCTGCACGCCTCCTGCATCGGTGCCCAGGTCGCGGCTTGCGCCAAAGAGAACATTCCATCGCTTGCCGCCGCTTATGGTCCCGCGGAAATCGACAAGGCGATCCTCGATGCGCTACTGCGCGGCGTGGAGACCAATTTCTTTGACGGCATGGCTGGCAACATCGCCGGCATCGATGCGCGGTTGTCGCCTGACCTTGATGAGGGCGATATCGAGCGGTATCTCGGGCTTGCGAACCAACACCGGTCCGAACGTGTCGCGATCCGTCATACCGTTGGTCTTGACGACAAGGTCGAAGGCGAGGGCGGTGTTGCTGATCCGCGCGAAAATTTCGGCGCGCGTTATTTCAAGCTCAAGCTCGGTGGAAATCCGGAAGCTGACGCCGCACGACTGATCCGGATTGGCGGCCAACTTGCAACATTGCCACGCCGTTACGGTGTCACGCTCGACGGCAACGAGCAGTACGCCGATCTGAGTGCCCTTGAAGCGCTGGTCGACCGACTGGAGCGCGATAGCGCGCTCGATCCCATCAGGGGAGGGTTGCATTATATCGAGCAGCCGCTGCCGCGCGATATCGCCCTGCGGACGCCGCTCGGCGCTCTCCGTCGCCGCGACTTCATTATCGACGAGGCCGACGACTCCTATGATGCTTGGCCGACGGCGTACAGGCTGGGCTATAGCGGCGTATCCTCGAAGTCCTGCAAGGGCATCTACAAGTCGATCGTGAACTTTACGCGGATTGCCAAGCTGAACGAGGACGGGGCGGAATGTATCGTCACCGGCGAAGATTTGACGTGTCAGCCGGGACTGGGTCTTCAGCAGGACTTGGCGCTTGGCGCGCTGCTTTGCCTCGAACATGCCGAACGTAACGGTCACCACTATGTCGACGGCTTCGGCGATGCGCCGGCCGCCGAAGCTGCGGCCTTCGCCGCCGCGCATCCCGATCTCTACGCCGCTACAGGGCAGGGCATCCGCCTCAAGATTCACGACGGCGATCTCCTGACGGGATCGCTTCACGCTGCGGGCTTTGCCACGTCGGTCCATCCGGACTGGTCGGCGCTTCGTCCGCTCGAACAGCCTACATCACTTCAGGAGCATCTGGCATGACCACCCAACGCCTCGGCCTCATCATGAACGGCGTTACCGGCCGCATGGGGCTCAACCAGCATCTGATCCGCTCGATCGTCGCGATCCGCGAGCAGGGTGGCGTTCGCTTGAAGAGCGGCGACCGCGTCATGCCCGATCCGATCCTGGTCGGGCGCAGTGCCGAGAAGGTCGAGGCGCTCGCCAGGCGCTACAATATCACGCGCTTTACCACCGATCTCGATGCGGCGCTCGCCGACAAGAACGACACCATGTTCTTCGACGCCGCGACCACCCAGGCCCGGCCCGGCCTGCTGACCCACGCGATCAATGCCGGCAAGCATGTCTATTGCGAGAAGCCGATCGCGACGAATTTCGAGGAGGCGCTCGAAGTCGTCAAGCTCGCCAATGCCAAGGGCGTCAAGCACGGCACGGTGCAGGACAAGCTGTTCCTGCCGGGGCTGAAGAAGATTGCCTTCCTGCGCGATAGCGGCTTCTTCGGCCGCATCCTCTCGGTGCGCGGCGAGTTCGGCTATTGGGTGTTCGAGGGTGGCTGGCAGGAGGCGCAGCGGCCGTCCTGGAATTACCGCAGCGAGGATGGCGGCGGCATCATCCTCGACATGGTCTGCCACTGGCGCTACGTGCTCGATAACCTGTTCGGCAACGTCCAGAGCGTGGTCTGCATCGGCAACACCGACATTCCCGAGCGCTTTGACGAGCAGGGCAAGCCGTACAAGGCGACCGCGGACGATTCCGCCTACGCGACCTTCCAGCTCGAAGGCGGCGTCATCGCCCACATCAACATGTCCTGGGTCACCCGCGTCTATCGCGACGACCTCGTCACCTTCCAGGTCGACGGTACCCACGGCTCGGCCGTTGCCGGCCTCACCGACTGCATGATCCAGGCGCGACAGGCAACGCCGCGTCCGGTGTGGAATCCCGACGAGAAGCGGCTGCACGATTTCTACGGCGACTGGCAGAAGCTGCCTGATAACGTCACCTACGACAACGGCTTCAAAGAGCAGTGGGAGATGTTCATCCGCCACGTCTATGAGGATGCCCCTTACAAGTTCACGCTGCTCGAAGGCGCCAAGGGCGTGCAGCTCGCCGAGTGCGCGCTGAAGAGCTGGAAGGAGCGGCGCTGGATCGACGTCGCCCCGATCAAGGCGTGAGATTCCAATGCTAATCATTTCGTCATTGCGAGCGAAGCGAAGCAATCCAGAATCTTGCCGCGGATGCAGTCTGGATTGCTTCGTCGCTTCGCTCCTCGCAATGACGGAGAGAGGTCCGAGATCATGAACAAACCCGTCCTGCCAATGTCGTCCCTGTCGCTGAAGCTGCCCAAAGCCGATCGCTCGATCGAGACCTATCGGCTCGCGGCCTCGCGTACCTTCCCCGCCAAGCTCGAAGGGCCGCTGAACCGCATCGCCTTCTCGGCCGTGCACACCGTCGCCAATCCCTTCGCCGACAACGATCCCTGGCTTTCGGTCGCCGTCGACTGGGACAAGACCATCGCCTTTCGCGAGCACGTCTGGGATCTCGGCCTCGGCGTCGCCGAGGCCATGGACACCGCGCAGCGCGGCATGGGGCTGGACTGGCCGACCTCGCTGGAACTGATCACACGCTCGGTTGGCGCCGCCAAGCGGCGCAACGCGCTGGTGTTCTCCGGCGCCGGGACGGATCATCTCGCGGTCGAGGACGCCAAAAGTCTCGACGACGTGATCCGCGCCTATGAGAAGCAGATCGCGGCAGTCGAGAAGGTCGGCGGCCGCATCATCCTGATGGCGTCGCGCGCGCTGGCCAAGCTCGGCCGCAATGCCGATGATTACGCGAAGGTCTATGACCGCGTGCTCTCGCAGGTCCGCGAGCCCGTCATCATTCACTGGCTCGGCGACATGTTCGATCCGGCGCTGACGGGCTATTGGGGCACCAAAGATCTCGACAAGGCGATGGATACGGCCGTCGCCATCATCAACGGCAACGCCGGCAAGGTGGATGGCGTCAAGGTCTCGCTGCTCGACAAACAGCGCGAGATCGACATGCGCCGCCGCCTCGACAAGCGCATCAAGATGTACACCGGCGACGATTTCAATTACGCGGAGCTGATCGCCGGCGATGACCAGGGCTTTTCACACGCGCTGCTCGGCATCTTCGATGCCATTGCGCCGGCGGCGTCCTATGCGCTGTCGCGGCTGGCGACCGGCGACGAGGCCGGCTTCCACGACGTCCTGGGACCGACCGTGCCGCTGTCGCGCCACATCTTCAAGGCGCCGACACGCTTCTACAAGACCGGCGTCGTCTTCATGGCCTATCTCAACGGCCACCAGGACCATTTCACCATGGTCGGCGGGCAGGAGAGCGCCCGCTCGATGCTGCATCTGGCCGAACTGTTCCGGCTTGCCGATCAGGCCGGCCTGCTCGCCAATCCTGAACTGGCGACGCGGCGGATGAAGACTGTGCTCGCCTCGCACGGATTGGAAGACTGATGCGCGATTTCTCGTCCGATCATCGTTGGCTGTCGCTCAACACGGCGACGGTCCGCAAGCAGGGTGATCTCCTCCAGATCATCGACGCCTGCGCCAGGCACGGCATCCGCGCCATCGATCCCTGGCGCGATCAGGTCGCCGCCGTCGGCCTCGACCGCGCGGCGCACGCGGTGCGCGACGCCGGCCTTGCTCTGTCAGGCTATTGCCGCGGCGGCATGTTCACCTCGGATGCATCGCGCCGCACCGAAGTGCGTGACGACAACCGCCGCTGTGTGGACGAGGCCAAGGCGCTCGGCGCGCCCTGCATCGTGCTGGTCGTGGGCGGCCTGCCGCAATATTCGCGTCCCGGCAGCGAGGCGTCGAAGGATATTGCGGCAGCGCGCGGGCAGGTCGAGGAGGCTCTCGCCGAGATGCTTGACTATGCCAAACAGGCAAAGCTTCCGCTGGCCATCGAGCCTTTGCATCCGGCCTATGCCGCCGACCGTGCCTGCGTCAACACGACCAAGCAGGCGCTCGACATCTGCGACCGGCTCGACCCTGATCGCACCGGCATGCTCGGTGTCGCGCTCGACGTCTATCACATCTGGTGGGACCCGGAGCTGATGGGCCAGATCGCGCGCGCAGGCAATGATCGCCTGCTCGCGTTCCACGTCTGCGACTGGCTGGTGCCGACGAGAGATATTCTCAACGACCGCGGCATGATGGGCGATGGTGTCATCGACATCAAATCGGTGCGCGCCGCTGTCGAGGCACAGGGCTTTGCCGGCTATTCGGAGATCGAAATCTTCTCCAATGACTGGTGGAACAAGCCGATGGACGAGGTGCTGCGCACCTGCATTGAACGGCACAAGACGGTGGTTTAGCTTCTACGGGCGCTACCTCGCGGGCTTGGCGTGTTGAAGCGCGCCCCTTCGGAGGCGATGGGAGGTTGGCATGAAGCGTATCGGCTGGCCGGGCCTCGTGATATCGAGCGCAATGTTGCTATCGTCGTCCTCGCTTTCGGCTCAGGATGTTCTCTCGACAGGCGCGGAGCAGCAGTTGTTCAACAACGCTTGTCGAACTTGCCATTCGACCCAAAAGGACGACAATCGTCTCGGTCCTAACTTGCACCAGATCATTGGAAGAAAAGCAGGGTCGCTGGCGGAGTATAATTATTCGTCAGCGATGAGGGACAGTGATTTCATCTGGGATGAAGCAAAACTCGCGGGCTTCATAGCCAATCCAGATGATGTCGTTCCTGGAAATAAAATGGCTCCCTACGGAGGCCTTGCGTCCGTTGAAGATCGGAAAAAGATCGTGCATTTTCTGCAATCGATGCGATCCCAATAAGGCTGTCGCTCACGTCCAAGCAAAAAAAAGCCCGCCCGAAGGCGGGGCGCAAGATATTGGGTGATTCGCGCAGATCACTCGGAGCCGCACGATGCCTTTGCAGTGCTAACGCGCGAGCTCGGTCTCGTCATACCAACGGTGAGGAGACTGTCATCTGCTGAAGCGTCGGCTATTTTCAGTGCTTTCGGGCGTGGCGTCAGAATCGCAATCTGATTGGGAGAAGCCGGCATCCCAGCTAACATGAGCGTTGGTGTAGCCGCACTCTCCTCCACCTGGGCCGAGCCCAGCACCGCTACCTGATGCCGGGAGATCGGGAAGCCTGTAACTTCGAAAGTTGGGCGCTGTAGTGCGCATCCGTTGGCGTGATTGACCGTCACGCTTCCAATGCTCGAAATGGCGGTCACTATCAGAAACATTCTTTTCATGGGATTTCCCCTCTTGGATTAGAGATATTCCCACCGCAATTCCATGCTTACGATAATCCCTGCCCACTTGGAGCCATGTGAACTCCTTAACCATTGGTCCGAGGTATTTCGCAAAGGTTCAATCGAATTGTGAAAGGTCAGCGCCGTTGCACTTTCGCGATGCCGAACTGACGCCGGGTTGAACCGGCAAAAAGCCATCGCTGCATTTCAAGGCTCTGCCCGGCGACGTCTCTGATGGAGTACCACCAACGAGGGGTAGAGAGCCGTCAGCATCCAAGCAGGATGATCGCGATGCCGCAGCCTTGCCACGGTCTGCGCCAGATCGAATGCGGTAGTCAGTGGCGTCAACGATCAACGGGCGCGGCGGAAAGCACCCGATGTCGTTCGGCCGGTGCGAAAATAGCAACGAGGGCGTGTCGCGCCACCCTCACGGGCTTGCGACCTGTTGCAGCGTGTTGAAGCGCGCCTTCTGTTCGCTGCTCAGCGTTGCGTAGAACTCGTCCAGGGCGGGTTCGACCAGCTTGGCGGCCGACAGCATGGCCTCGAGCCGCTGCTGCATCGCCTCCAGCCGTCCGACCGGCGTCAGCGGCGCATCGTTCGGACAGGCCGCCTGGAGGCCCTCGACGCCCTTTGCCGTCGCTTCGCTGAGGCGATCGAGCGCCTCTTTCTGCTTGCCGGCGGGATGCAGCACAGCCTCGATCCTTTGGATCGGAAATTCGGTCAGGCCGGATTTCGGATCGCCGCAGTTCTCGGCGCTGGCTTGCTGCTGCGAGCGGTCTCCGACATTGGGGCCGAGCGCGTTGAAGCGCGCCTGCTGCTCGTCACTCAGCGAGTTGTAGAAATTCTCCAGTGCCGGTCGCACGATCTTGACGGCTTCCAGCGTCGCGCTGATGCGGTTCATCATCGCGCGCAGGCGGCCAGGTGGCGTCAGTGCATAGGTCTCCGCACAGGAATCCTTGAAGATATCGGCAGCCTTCGCCGCCGCGGTCTTCAATTCGTCGAGCAGCGCGCGCTGCTCTGGTGTCGGCTGCACGGCTCGTGCGATATCCGCAAGTGGCCAGGCGGTCACGCCTTTGTCCGGTGTTCCGCACAATTGCTGGAGCGTTTGTGGACTCGCGCTGGCGCGCTGGCGCGCGCGGTAGCCGCCGCCAGCCTGCGGATAGTCAGACGGGTTGGTGCTGGCATATGCAGAGTAGGGGCTGTCACCCCCCCAGAACACGGTGTCGACGAAGTCGTCATAGGCGTACGCCCAATAGCCTGGCTCGTAGGCATAGGACCAGAATGTGTAGTCGAAAATGTCTGAATAGGCGTAAGGCCAGAACACCGGCCCAAGCCACGCGACGAACACCGCGGGATGCCGATGTCGCCAGGCCTGCCGGGGAGCCCAGCCGCTCTGGCGGGTGGTGAGCGCCGCTTGGGCTTGCGCAGGGGCCTGCTCGCGGAAGCGCTCGGCAAACCGCCCGCGCTGGGCGGCCTGGGCAGCAGCGGCGGTCGCTGTCGCCGGCGCGGCCGGAGCTTGTAGTCCGAGCCGCTGTTGTCGCGCCAGGTCGCTCTGCTGCGCGCGCTGCTCACGCTCGAGCAGGCGGTTCTGCGTCTGGAGCGTCCGTTGCTGCGCGCGCAACGCCCGCGCGCCTTCCGGTTTCTGGGACTGGAGCTGCTGCACGCGCTGCTGCAGGCGATCGATCCGGGTCTGGCGTTCCGTGGTCTGGCGCGACAGCATCTCGCGCTGCCGCTGCTGCACCATCTGCTGGCGCTGTTGCGCGCGCTGTTCGATCTGATCCCGCCGCGAAAGCCGCTCGTTTACGGCCGGCGATGCAACCGGGCCTGAGGGGGCGGCGATGTGCGGCGTCGGCCGGGGCGCCATCGCCGGGCGTTGCGGCGCCGCCGGCGAGCGATGGAATTCTGGCCGTGGTGCTGCCACGTGCGGGGCCGCTCGCGGCGGCGCAGCGAAATGTGGGGTCGGACGCGGCGGCGGCGAGGCAATATGCGGCGCCGGGTGTGGTGCCATGGCCGGTCGCTGCGGCATGGCCGGGGGATGGAATGCCGGCGCGGCGGGACGAGCCATGGCGGGCGGTGCCGCCGGCCGGGCCATGGCGGGTGGCGCTGCTGGCCGTACTGCCGGCGCTGCGGCCGGACCGGGCGGCCCGCCTTTGCCATGACCTTGCCCGGGCCCTTGGGCAAGCGCACCGGCGCTCGCCGTCAACATCGAGACACCAACTAAAACAGCCGTAAGGCAAACGCAACGCGGAAGCATGTTGTCGCTCCCAGCTCGTAATCGCCCACAATTTTCAACGCGCAGCCGACGAAACGGTTCGTTGTTGACTGCCGCCCTGCGATCTTCCGACGCAGGCAAGCCCCTGCGACGTGGGAGTCTGTCGTCCGATGCGAGTCATGTCGTACGCCCGCGCACAGCGCTGGCCGAATGGGCTGCGGCGCTGAGAACTCAACATTGCCCTCAGGCTGAAGCTATGCGCTTCGGATAAAGCAAAATCGTTTCGATCGGCGGAGCTGGAACCGTTAATTCTCCAGACGAATGCCATGCGCCCATGGGGCTCTCGGTCGGCCCGGACGCGCTGATATTTTGCGAAGCGCCTTTTGCCGGTGCCGATGGAAGTATCATTCGGCCCGATTGTCCGGCGAAAAGTCAGACGATTGCGCTATCATCGATGACCGTCAAACACCGGGCTAGCACGCGTCAATTCAATCTGCGAAGCTGTGACAATAAATGCGCTTGTAAGCCAAGCAAGCGCGAAGGGAGGTTCGCAGTGGAGAAGGTGCGACGCTTGCGTGCGATGAGCTCACTGTGCCGCCAACAGGCCGCATATAACAGCATGAACAAGTGGAAGCTGCTCGCTGAGGCAGAATATTGGGATCACCTTGCTGAACTTGAGTTGTCTTCTTACTTCCAGCAATGCAATGCCGTCACTTCGAACGAGATCGAGCGGACTCAAGGGACCACAAACGCGAATGACACGGGGCGGAAGACGATTTCCGCGGTGTGAAGTCAGAAAGAGGTTGTCGCCTGAATTCCATTCCGCCGCACTTCTCGCAGAGCGGAGCGGCCCGGACATACAGGTTCTCTCTGTTATTGCGGGGCACTCCGAGGCTATCGCACTGATAGCAGCCAAGCGGAGAATGCTCGAATGATCTTTTCGCGCGGATGGCTTGGTCTGCGGACGACGTAGAACTGGTATCCGGGCAAACTGAGATCAAATGCCTTTACCAGTGCGCCGGAGGCGAGTTCGGCTGCCACGAGCACATCGCTAAAGATCCCGACGCCCTGGCCGGCGACGACCGCCTCGATCGCGTGAAGCTCCTCTCGGAAACTCAGATGTTGCATGTCAGCGAAGTTGGGCAGGTTGCGCCACCTGCGCCTGGCGACGGAGAGCCATCGCTGCCAGCTAGGTGGGTCGATGTCAGACGGAAACCAATAGGAGTGAACGAGGACCTGCTTTCGAAGATCGGCGGCATTCTTCAGCCGGCCTCCGGCGGGAAGCAAGTCAGGGCTGCACACGGGCCAATACGTGTCGCTCAAAAACTCTTCTGCGATGCCCTCCCGCGGCGCTTGGCGGGACGTGGCATAGCGGATCGCGACGTCCGCGTCCCCCGCAGGTAAGTCAAGAACGCTGTCGGTGCCGATAATATCTAGCGGCGCATCCGGGCGCTGCTTTCTCCAGTGCGGCAGACGTGGCACGAGCCATCGCGCGGCAAATGCGTTCGTTGTCGTGATACGAAGGGCCTGCCGATCGTCTTTGCGCCTGATCTTGCCGAGAGCGGTGGCGAAGCCTTCGAGACCATCCCGCACGACCGGAAACAGCCGAGCGCCGGCCTCTGTCAACGATAGTGGTCTCGGTCTGCGCCGAAACAGTGCCTTTCCGCAATATTGCTCCAGTAACCGAATTTGGTGGCTGATCGCAGTCGGCGTGACGCCGAGTTCGGAGGCAGCCTTCTTGAAGCTGAGGTGGCGCGCGGCAGCCTCAAACGCCCGTAGTTCGATTAGCGGCGGCAACTTGGTCATGCCCCAGCCTAGATGAATTATATTCATCTTCAAGCCAAATTCTTTGAATTTGCCTTCCAACCGCAATGAGCGCGTGACTAGAGACGATGAACAACGAAGGGGTAGCGCACCATGACGACCGTCCGATCGGTTGCCGCTGAGGCGGCGGAGTTTGGTAAGACCTTCCGCGGCTCACTGATGCAGCTTGGTGATGCGGGCTACGAGGAGGCAAGAAAAGTCCACAATGGGCTGGTCGACAAACGGCCAGCGCTCATCGCGCAATGCCGCGATATATCCGATGTCACCGATGCGGTGAGGCTCGCCCAACGGCTTGGGCTCGAGGTTGCGGTGCGTGGCGGTGGTCACAACGTGGCAGGACGTGCCACGATCGACGGCGGCGTGATGATCGATCTCTCTCGGATGAAAGCAATCCGCGTCGACCCCGAACGTCGAACGGTGCGCGCACAGGGCGGTGTCACCTGGGCAGAGCTCAATCGCGAAACCCAGCGGCACGGCCTGGCGGTCACCGGAGGGGTCGTTTCGAGCACCGGAATCGCAGGGTTGACCCTTGGCGGGGGGCTCGGCTGGCTGATGGGCAAATATGGTCTGGCTCTCGACAACCTGTCCTCGCTCGAGTTGGTCAACGCCGAGGGCGAATTGATGCGCGCCAGCAAAACGGACGAACCGGACCTGTTTTGGGCTGCTCGTGGTGGCGGCGGCAATTTTGGTATCGCCACCACGCTGGAATATCAGCTTCACCCAATAGGGCCCAGCATCACGGGCGGTCTGATCGCGCACCCGTTCGATCGTAGCCGTGACGTGCTGTCGCTGTTCCGCGAAAGCACATCGTCGCTTCCGGATGAGCAGATTCTGATCGCCACGTTGGCTCATGCACCTGATGGCTCGGGCATGAAACTGGCGGCGATGGTGACGTGTCATTGCGGTCCGCTTGCGGCCGGCGAATTGGCGGTGCGTCCGCTCAAGCAATTCGGTACTCCGGCATTGGACGGGATCGGTCCCATGGACTATTGCGAGCTCAACAGCATGCTGGACGCAGGCTATCCCAAGGGCGCATTCAACTACTGGAAATCTACCTTCCTGCGAGAACTCAGCGATGACGCGATAGGGACCATGATCGCCTGTTTCGCCCGCTGCCCGACTCCGATGGGCCAGCTTCTTGTCGAGCACGTTCACGGCGCCGCAGTGCGCGTCGGCGTCGATGAAACGGCATTCCCGCATCGACAAGAGGGCTACAACTTCCTGATCCTGACCCAATGGCTGGATGCTGAGATGACCGATCGATGCATTGCCTGGACCCGCGATACCTACGCACAGATGGAGCCCTTCGCCGCGACAGCCAGATACGTGAACTATCTCGGGGATGATGAAGGCATCGATCCCATTCCCGCCGCCTACGGGCCAAATTACCGTCGTCTTCGCGAGCTGAAGAACAAGTACGATCCCAAGAACTTTTTCCGCATGAATCAAAATATCAGGCCATTGGTCTGACTGAAATCGTGTTGGCGGTCAAAATGGGACGATGTCGTATATGCCTGACAGGCGATGGCTCATTCTACTTGTCCTTTTTCTCGCTCGCACAGCGCTCGCAATTCAGTTCCAGGCGGTGGCCTCCGCTGGCCCTTTCCTTGTCGTGGCGCTGGCGATCGATTATGCAGCGCTTGGGCTCTTGATTGGACTGCACTCATTGCCTGGCGTGGCGATTGCCGTACCAGGCGGGATGCTCGGTCAAAAGCTCGGAGCCAAGCGTGTGGCGCTGATTGGTCTTTTCCTGATGACGGCGGGTGGCGCTGTCATGGGCTTCGCTGGCGATCGAGCCGTTGCATCCCGCCTATGCGGCCGACCGGGCCTGCGTCAACACGACCAAGCAGGCGCTCGACATCTGCGATCGCCTCGATCCGGAACGGCTCAGCGGCATGCTCGGCGTCGCGCTCGATGTCTATCACATCTGGTGGGACCCGGAGCTGAAGGATCAGATCGCGCGCGCAGGTAAAGACCGGCTGCTCGCGTTCCACGTCTGCGACTGGCTGGTCCCGACCAGGGACATCCTCAACGACCGTGGCATGATGGGCGATGGCGTCATCGACATCAAATCGGTGCGCGCCGCCGTCGAGGCGCAGGGCTATACCGGCTTCTCGGAGATCGAGATTTTCTCGAACGACTGGTGGGCCGATGGATGAGGTGCTGCGCACCTGCATCGAGCGGCACAAGACGGTGGTCTAAAACGTATGAGTTTGGGTTAAATCCATGCCTAGCGGCGGTTCACCTCTCCGTGGGGAGAGGCGCGCCGTCAGCTGCGGACGCTGCTCGAATCCCAGCGCTCGCAGGCGAGACTCATCGTTTCAAGACGCGAAGTGTAGCGGCGGAATCATGCCATAGTGGCGAGGTCGGCTCCAGCTAGCGAGCAGTTAAATGGCACCTCACGTCAGGATCGATCCTCGCCGTCTTCTTGATCTCCTCGCCGTGGCAAGACACGGCTCGTTCAGCGCTGCCGCGGCGGCGTTGAACGTCTCCCAGCCCGGGCTGTCGCGCAGCATTGCTTTGCTCGAACGGGAGGTTGGGGCGAAGGTGCTCGAACGCGGCCGACAGGGCGCGCAGTTGAACGCGATGGGGACGGCGCTCGTCTTTCATGCCGAAGCGTTGGAAGCGCTTCTGGAACGCGCTCGGGAAGATACACGTCTGAGAAGCCTGGGCCTCGAAGGGGCAGTCAAGCTCGGCGTGACACCCATCACCGCCGCCGGAATTGTTCCGCGCGCGCTCGAAATCCTGGTCAAGGCCGCGCCAAAGATCCACGTTTCCGTGACCGAAGGCCTCGACAGCGAAATCGCCGAAATGTTGCGGCGCGGCCATGTCGATCTTGTCGTGAGCAGGATCGGGGGCGGATCGGCTTATCAGGAGTTGGCGGAAGAAGAACTCTTTCGCTCCGACTGGGGACTTATCACCCGCCCGGATCATCCCATCGCGAGGCGTGCGAGCGTCCGGCTCTCGGATCTCAGAGACGTGCGCTGGGTGCTGCCCGCCGGCGGCAGTGCATTCAGGCAGCAAATGGAGCGCGTGTTTGCCAGTTCAAATCTCGGCTGGCCGACGCAGAGTATCAACACGAACTCGATCCTCGCCATCAAAGCCATCGTCATGAGCACGGATTGCGTGTCGCTCATGGCGCGAGAACTCGTCGGGGTCGAGGTGGCGGCTCGTCGCTTGTGCATAACCCCGCTGAAAGGCGTCGAGAACCAGCGGCCGGTCGGCGTGATGTGGAGACGCAACGAAACCCTCTCACCGGTAGCTGCGCGCGTTCTCGAAATCCTGCGCAGGATCTCGAAGGACGAGTTCGCCGTCCGAAAGCGCGTGGACTTGCCCAAGCAGGGCGGTCGCCCAGTTGTATAACAAAAATGCATGGTTTTCGAAAAAGATCGTATTGGACGCATAGATAGCCGCTGACTACGGTCTCTGCCCATGGGAGGAGAACAAGATCGCCGAACACGCGGGATACCAATCCCGCTGCGATCTTGAACATCTGGCCCGCCGGTTTTGGTCGTGCGGAGATCGATTTTATGAAGCTTACGACATTCAAAGTGGGGCAGGAGCAGCTCGTTGGCGCCTTGGAAGGGGACGAGGTGGTCGTCCTCAATGTGCCCAACATGCGAGCGTTGTTCGAGATGGGGGCGCCGGTTCAGGAGTTTGCCGAGCGCGCCAAGACGACGCGCCGTTTCGCCTTAAAAGATGTGATGCTTCAGGCGCCGATAATTCCAAAGAAGATCTTCCACACCGCAGGCAATTACGCCGAGCACGCGCACGAAGGCGATCGGTCGAACTGGGTGGCGGCGATCAAGCCCTGGATTGTTTTCTTCCAGAACGTCGATGCGATCATCGGACCAGACGATCCGATCATCTACCCCGAGCATCTGACCAAGGAACTCGACTACGAGATCGAGCTCTGTGTCGTGCTCGGCAGGTCCGGCAAACATTTCAGCGAAGCCGAGGCCAAGGACTACATCGGCGGCTACGTGATCTTCAACGATATTACCGCCCGTGACATCCAGCGGCGCGAGATGGAGTCGGCGAATTTCAGCTTCTCCAAGTCGATCGACACGTTCTGCCCATTTGGGCCCTGGATCGTCACCGCCGACGAGATACCTGACCCATACAATCTGAACATCGAACTGCGCGTCAACGGCGAGAAGCGGCAGGTGTCGAACACCAGCCACATGTCGGTGACCCTGCCCCAACTGCTGTCCAAGTTCTCGCCGGCAGGTTTTTCCGCGGGCGATATCCTTACCACCGGCACGGTCTCCGGCGTTGCCGCGTTCAGCGCCAACCCGCAGGCCTGGTATCTCAAACCCGGCGACGTCATCGAAGCCGAGATCGAGAAAATCGGCATGCTCCGCAACCGGGTGATTTCCTGGGAAGAGGGGCACGGCGCGCCTGCCCCCGAGTTCCAAAAGTTCTGAGGTGTGGGCATGATTGATAGATCGAGGATATGGACCGGCTCTCTCAACGAAACGGCTCTTGCCGGCAGGCCCAAGCCATCCGCGGGCTTCTATGACACGACACTGCGCGACGGGGAGCAGGCGGTCGGCGTGGTGTTCGGCGTCGAGCAGAAGCTGGAAATCGCAAAACTGGTGGACGGGCTCGGGGTCGGACGGATAGAGGCTGGTTTCCCTCGCGTGTCCGACGAAGATAAAGAGGCCATCAGGGCGATTTCCGCCGCCGGTCTGAAAGCGGAGCTCTGGGGCTTTGCGCGCGCGATCATCGAGGATGTCGCCGCGGTCGCCGATCTCGGGCTGAAGCATCTGGTGATCGAGGCTCCGATTTCCGACGCGAAGCTCGGCGCTCTCGAGGTTGCGCGCGAGACCGTGCTAAAGCGCATCAAAGATGCGGTCGCCTTCGGCGCAAAGAACGGCCTCAATGTTGCGTTTTTCGGTGTCGACTCGACGCGCGCGGATCTGGAGTTCTTCGAGACCGCCTATAAGACGGCGATCGAGGCCGGCGCGAGAGAGCTGGCGATCGTCGACACGCTTGGCATCGCCTGTCCGGAAGCCGTGGACTTCCTGGTCCGCCAGGTAAAGTCGTGGGCCGGCACCGTTCCGGTGCATTTTCATGGCCACAACGATTTCGGCCTCGCGACTGCCTGCGCTGTTGCGGCGATTAACGCGGGTGCGTCCTGGATCCACGGCACCATCGACGGCATCGGCGAGAGAGCAGGCAACGCCAATCTGCCCGAGATCGCGCTGACGCTGGAGCTGCTCTACGGAATCTCGACGGGCATTGATCTCGCGCGCGTCCGCGATGCATCAAAACGTCTGCGCCAAATCGCCTCATATGAGCTCGAGCCGTGGAAGGCGGCCGTCGGCCGCAACCTGTTCATCCGCGAAACCGGTGCGGTGGCGGCGCAGTTTCACATTCCGCAGGCAATCGAGCCCTATTCGTCTGAGCTCTTGAACACGTCGCGAGGCATCGTGCTCGGGAAGAAGAGCGGCGCCGCCTCGATCGCCATCAAGTGCAGGGAGCTTGGCATCGAAGCTCCCCCAGGAGCGCATGCCAGACTTCTGGCGGAAGTGAAAAAACTCGCCATGGCGAAGCAGCGGCTGGTCAGCGATGCGGAATTCCTGGAGCTCGCCCGGCAGGTCTCGTGACCGCGCTCAATCTTGATTGGAAACGCCGATGAAGAAATTCGCTGACAGGAAAGTCCTGGTGACCGGCGCGGGTCGCGGCTTTGGCCGCGCCCTGGCGCTGGCTTTCGCTCGCGAAGGTGCCGACGTTGTCGTGCACTACAACAGCTCAGCCGCGGGTGCGGAGGAGGTTGCCGGCGAAGTTCGGGCTTTGGGGCAAAAGGCCGCGATTGTCAGGGGCGACATCTCCAGCCATGCAGACGTCCTGCACATCACGAAAACCTCCTTCGAGGCTTTGGGCGGCCTCGATATTCTCGTCAACAATGTCGGGGACATGGCGCTGGACCAGGTGTCCTGGCGCCAGTTCGACGAGAAGGTGATCGATCACACGCTGGCCGTCGACATCAAGGGTACGATGTTCATGATCCATGAAGTCGGCTCGCGAATGCTCGACGGAGCGGGCGGGGTGATCGTCAACATCGGCTCCCAGGTGGTGATCGCAGGAAGCCCGCGCGCGCCGCAATACGCCGCGGCCAAGTACGGCGTGATCGGCCTGACCAAGTCATATGCGCGGGCGCTGGCACCGAAGGTGCGGGTGAACACGCTGGGCGCGGCCTTCATGGAGACCGAGGCGCTGAAAAACCGGTACGACTGGAAGAACGGCCGCCGCGACGAGATCCTGAAGCAGACGCCGCTCGGCCGGATCGCGACGCCGGAAGACATGATCGGCCCGACGCTATTCCTGGCAGGGGACGATTCGCGGCACATGACCGGACAATTCCTGCTCTGCAATGGCGGGCTTGCGATGGTGGGCGCCTAGCAGGACGATACTGGCGGCAGTCGAACAACAGAAATCGACGCCGCGGGGGAACGACAAAGGGAGAGAAACATGACGGCCGTAGACCAGGGAAGCGTGATCGAGACGTCGTTGCCGACCAAATCGTCGCCGGCCTTCAGGCGACTGGCGATCGCCTCGTCGCTTGGTTCGGCTATCGAGCACTATGACTTCTTCGTATACGCGTTCACCGCTCCCATCGTCTTCGACCGCTTCTTTTTCCCAAAAATGGACTCCGTCGCGAGCACGATGGCCGTCTATGCGACGTTCGCCGTCGGCTTTGTTGCGCGTCCGCTTGGAGGAATTGTCTTCGGCCACTATGGAGACCGCGTCGGCCGCAAGGCGATGCTGATGATGACGTTCCTGCTGATGGGCATGGCCAGCTTTCTCATCGGCTGCCTGCCGAGCTACGATTCAATCGGGCTCCTGGCGCCAACAGGACTTGTGGTTCTTCGCTTCATCCAGGGCTTCGCGTTCGGTGGCGAATACATGAATGCGGTGTCTCTGACGCTCGAGAACGCGCCGTCTGCGCGGCGC
This sequence comes from Bradyrhizobium sp. CCBAU 53340, assembly GCF_015291645.1. NCBI lineage: Bacteria > Pseudomonadati > Pseudomonadota > Alphaproteobacteria > Hyphomicrobiales > Nitrobacteraceae > Bradyrhizobium > Bradyrhizobium sp. CCBAU 53340. The sequence goes on along the minus strand of NZ_CP030055.1, from coordinate 5,777,327 downwards.
GGCTTCTTCGCATCCTGGATCAATGCCTCGGGTCCCGTGGGCGTCGTTGCGGCCTCTGGCCTCATCGCTCTTCTCGGATTCCTTTATTCGCGGGAGGACTTTGCGAACTGGGTCTGGCGGGTGCCGTTCGCCCTGAGTCTGGCTCTGGTCCTGATCGGCACCTATGTGCGCGCACAGGTGGATGAATCAGCGCTGTTTCTCGCCACCCATGCCAAAGCGGAAGACGACCGGACTCCTCTGCTGACGATTCTCAGGTCCTGGAAGAAGCCGGTCCTTCTGGCATGCCTCGTCAATATGGTGCACAGCTCGTTCAATTATATGAGCACGGTTTTCGTGCTCGGCTATGCCGTCAAGACCCTCGGCATGCCCCAATCGTCGATCACATCGGGCGTGACGGTCGCCAATATCGTGGAGATGTGCGCCGTTCCGTTGATCGCAGGGTTCAGCGACAAGCTCGGCCGCCGACCGTTTATCATTCTCGGCATCGTGGTCGCCGCCGCGTGGTATCCGGTCTTCTTCCAGATATTGCTGACCAGAGAACCGCTGGCGATCGTGGCGGGCTTCGTCGTGTCGCTCGGCCTTGTCCATGCGTTGATGTTCGCACCGGAGGCGGCGTTCACGGCAGAGCTGTTCCCGACCAGGGTTCGGGTCAGCGGCAGCTCGCTGGGAAAGCAGGTCGGGATTGTGCTCGGAGGCGGACTGGCGCCTCTGATCGGGACCGCTCTGATGGGCTCAAGCACGAGCTTCACACCGGTGATCCTGTACTTCGAGGTGATCGCCTGTCTAGCCCTGCTCGGCGTGTTCCTCGCACCCGAAAATTCGCGAAAAGCGCTGGAGTGACCCGATTCTATTTCGCATTGCGCGGAACGTGGCCTGCCAAGCGCAGATGAAGGGAGAAGCACCTTGACGATCTTTGCCAAGTTCGCGGTTGCCATTCTCTGCCTGTCGTCGGTCGATTCGGTTCTCGCCCAAGAGCTGTTTGAGCTGAGGTCGCCGGCGTTCGATGACAACGGCAAACTTCTGACGAAAAATGCGGGGAAGAATCCCAATGTTCCAAGCTGCATCGGCGACAACGTTTCACCGCCGCTGAGCTGGTCTGGCGTCCCCGCTGGAACGAAAAGCCTTGTGGCCCTGATGGACGACCAGCAGGGCATGAACGGTCTCGGCGTGTCGCACCTGGTCGTGTACGGCATCGAACCGTCGCTGACCGGCTTCGCGGAAGGTGAGCTCGGCTCTGCTTCTGACAAGTTTGTAGGGGGTAAGAATACTCTGGGAACCACCGTCTATTTAGGGCCGTGTCCCGCCCGCGGCACCGGGCAGCATCACTACGTCATCACGCTGATTGCAACAGATCTCGACCGTTCCGCCCTTGCTCCAGGACTAACGCGGGAAGAGCTCCTCCGCGAGCTGAAAGGACATGCGAAGGGGGCCGCAGGGACCGTTGCGCGTTTCGAAAGTCCGTAGATCGGGTCGGTCGAGCCGCCGCGGGCATTGCGCGCTTCCGGCGCGGTCATCCTCAAGAGAAATCCTGCGTCAGGACCGTCGCAAACCGCTCCAGCGCCCAGTCGACCTGGTCGCTGGTGATCACCAGCGGCGGGGCGATCCGGATCGTGTGCTCATGGGTGTCCTTGGCGAGGATGCCCTTGGCCTGGAGCGCCTCGCAGTAGCGGCGGGCGCGCCCGGCCTCGGGATGCAACTCGACCGCCAGCATCAGGCCGCGTCCGCGCACCTCGCGGATCGTGTTGGCGCGGATGTCTTTGAGGCCTTCGAGAAAGCGCGCGCCCTGCGTGGCCGCGTTCTCGATCATGCCTTCCTCGACCAGCACGCGCATCGCCGCGCGCGCCACCGCGCAGGCAAGCGGGTTGCCGCCGAAGGTCGAACCATGCTGGCCGGGCCTCAATGTCCCGAGCACGTCGTTGTTGGAGAGCACGGCCGACACCGGATAGAAGCCGCCGGACAGCGCCTTGCCGAGCAGCGTCACGTCTGCCTCGATGCCCTCGTGCTGCTCGGCGAGCAGCTTGCCGGTGCGGCCGAGCCCGGTCTGGATCTCGTCGAGCACCAGCATCACGTTGCTGGCGGTGCAGAGCTGGCGCACTTTCGTGAAATAGCCTGAAGGAGGAATGATGACGCCGGCTTCGCCCTGGATCGGCTCGACCAGAAAGGCGACGGTGTTTGGCGTGATTGCCGCTTCCAGCGCCGCGGCGTCGCCGAACGGGATGATCTTGAAGCCGGGCGCGAACGGCCCAAAGTGTCCGTGTGTCTCGGGGTCGGTCGAAAAGCCGACGATGCCCAGCGTGCGTCCGTGGAAATTATTGGCGCAGACGATGATCTCGGCCTGGCCGTCCGGCACGCCCTTCACCTCATAGCCCCATTTGCGCACCGATTTGATCGCGCTTTCGACCGCCTCGGCACCGCTGTTCATCGGCAGAACCTTGTGGGAGCCGGTCAGCGCTGCGATCTCTTCGTAGAACGGGGCGAGCTGGTCGTTGTGGAAGGCCCGCGAGGTGAGCGTCAGCCGGTGTGCCTGTTCCACCATCGCCGCCAGGATCTTGGGGTGGCAGTGACCCTGGCTGACCGCCGAATAGGCCGAGAGGCAATCGAGATAACGGTTGCCTTCGGTATCCCAGACCCAGACACCTTCGCCGCGCGTCAGGACGACCCCGATCGGCTGGTAATTATGGGCGCCAAAGCGTGCTTCCGTGGCGAGGAGATCAATGACCGACGAGCTCATCTGTCGTCACTCCATTGCTGCGCGCCGGGGCAGAAGCGGCGGCCGTGCTCAAGCTGATGTAGGTATCAGCCTGTCCGGGTGGAAGCCTGCAAGTGCCGATGGCGGGCGCGGCCGGGCGATTGCGCGTCCGGCGCTGATTTGAGTGCCAAGTCAAATGGTTCGGTGGATCCACAAGCGATCTTCCGCCGACCCATGTTCTACTGTGCATGGGGTCGTTTTCGACTTTTGGTCGGCGGCGGTGATCTACGAGTCCTGCCTGCGATGCTCGATCTCGAGCGTGACCAGGCGCGCCAGTAGTGTCGCCGGATAGAGCTGGCCAAAAATCGCTTCCATGTTGCACAGGCTGCGCGCGACGGGATGAAGCGGCGCGACGTCGCCGTATCCGGTCGTGGTCATTGTGGCGAAGCTGAAATAGATGACCTCGCTTGCGAGCCTCGGACTATCCTCCACCTTCATGCTGACAAAGGCGGCCGGATCGAGCGAGCCGATGAAGGTGTAGAGCGCCGCGAAGATGACGGCGACCGTCAGATAGAGCAGCACGGCGCCGATCACGCGATGATAGGTCACCCGTCCCGGCGCAAAGGTCTGGCGCGCCACCGCCCAGGCCATCCTCGTTCCCACGATGAACCAGGAACCTGCGAACAGATTGAGGTCGAGGATGGATGGCGATCTGATCCGCAAGATCGCGCCTGTCACGATCATGCCGAGGGCGATCAGCATGCCGATGACCGCGACCGGGCTGCCTGATATCACGAAGATGCCGACGACGAGCAGCAGCGCCAGCACGAGCTCGGACACCTGGAACGCAAACAACCCCAGCGCCTGCAGCGGCGCGACCACGAACATCATGATCACCATCAGCACTGTCAGCACCGTCAGGGCGGGATCGGCCCAGCGCTCGCGCAATTGATCGATGGTCATGGTGCCTCAGCCGATCGCGCAGGGGACGCTCAGGAAGCCGCGGAAGCGGACGCGGCCGCCGCGCACCGGCTGGCCGCTCACGGCGTAGTTCGGAAAACGTGCCAGGAACCGCGAGATCGCGATTGCGCCCTCGAGCCGCGCCAGCGCCATGCCGGCGCATTGATGCGCACCGGTGGCAAAGGCGAGATGCCGGTTCGGCGTGCGCGCGACGTCGAAGCGTTCGGGGTCGGGAAACTGCGCAGGGTCGCGGTTGGCAGCTCCAATGCACAGCGTCACCGATGTGCCGGGCTCGAGCATGACACCGCCGAGCTCGACCGGCTCGGTGGTCATGCGGTTGCCGAGTTGGTTCGAGCTTTCGTAGCGCAGGATCTCCTCGACCGCGGTCTTGATCATGTCAGGGTTGTCGATCAGCCGCTGCTTCTGGTCCGGATTCCGATCCAGCGCGACGAGGCCGTTGCCGATCAGATTGGTCGTGGTCTCATGGCCGGCATTGAGCAGGAAAATGCAATTGTGCAGCAGCTCCTTCTCCGTCAGCCGCTCGCCGTTCTCCTCCCCCTGGATCAGCCGTGTCAGCACGTCACGATCAGGATTGCCCGGCTTTTGCCGGCGGCGGGCGACCAGTGTTTCGAGATAGGCCAGGAAATCCGTCACCGCCTTGTTGCCGCGCGTGGCCGCCTCGGTCGATACGACCGGCTCGAGCGCCCCAAGAATCGCCAGCGACCAGTCGCGCAACGGCGCGCGCTCCTCATGGGGAACGTCGAGCAGATTGCCGATCACCTCGATCGGGATCGAGGCGGCAAAATCCTCGATCAGCTCGCAATGGCCCTTCGAGGCGATTTTATCGAGCAGACCATCGACCAGCTTGACGAGGTCGCCCTCCATCCCGGCAATCGCGCGCGGCGAAAGTGCGCCCATGATCAGCCGCCGCACGCGGGTGTGCGCCGGCGGGTCGTTGAAGACGAGACTCGTGGTGTGGTGTTCGTAGAGCGGCGTGTCGCCATATTTCGGCGCGAACTCGCGTTTCTTGTCCGAGCTGAACGACTTCGTGTTCTTGTAGGTGGTGACGAGATCGTCGTAACGCGTCAGGAATACGGTGCCGCTCGCAAGCCGCTTGACCGGTTCGTTCTCCCGCAGTGCACGATAGGTCGGATAGGGATCGTCGTAGAAGTCGCTGGTCAGCTTCGCCAGATCGAAACTGGCCGCCAATTCTTTCGCACTTGCGTTCATCCGCCATACTCGCCTGATGACACCGATATGCCGTTTTCGCTCTTTCGAGCTTTGCGGGTCACCGTCTACAGTCATGCCGTGATTTGCAAGCCGACCGGACAGGAAAATGCACGCCCGCGCTGACGCTTCCGACACGGCCCCAACCTGGCCTGACGACATTTTCGCGACCCTGCAACGCTTCGACGTCAGGCAGGTGCCTTACGTGCCGGACGCCGGCCATTCGAGGCTGATCCAGCGCGTGCTGGCCTCGTCCACCATGCGCGGCATTCCGCTGACGACGGAGGAGGAGGGCGTGGCGCTGCTCGCCGGCGCCTGGACTGGCGGCCAGCGGGGCGTGCTGCTGATGCAGTCGAGCGGCGTCGGCAATTGCATCAACATGCTGTCGCTGATCCCGATCCTACGCTTTCCGTTCCTCACCCTCGTGACCATGCGCGGCGAGTGGGGCGAGTTCAATCCGTGGCAGGTGCCGATGGGATCGACCACGCAAGGCGTGCTCGAACTCTCGGGCGTCAAGGTGCTGCGCGCCTCGAATGCTGCCGAAGTGCCGGCGGTGCTGGAGGCGGCAGTGGCCCAGGCCTACAACGCGCTCACGCCCACCGCCGTCCTGCTGTCGCAGCGCCTGATCGGCGCCAAGGTTTTCACCAAATGAGCAAGGCCAATCTCCTCGACCGCCGCCAGGTGGTGTCCGCGCTGCTTGCGAACCGGAAGGATGTGGTTGCGATCGGCGGTCTCGGCGCCTCCACCAACGACATCACCGCCGCCGGCGACCACGCCCGCAACTTCTATCTCTGGGGCGGCATGGGCGGAGCTGCGATGATCGGGCTGGGCCTGGCGCTGGCGCAGCCAAAACTGCCGGTGCTGGTCATCACCGGTGACGGCGAGATGCTGATGGGCATGGGGAGCCTTGCCACCATCGGCCTGCAGAAGCCGCCCAATCTCTCGATCGCAGTGCTCGACAACGAGGCCGATGGCGAGACTGGCGGCCAGACCAGCCACACTTCGGCTGCGGCCGACCTCGTCGGCGTCGCCAGGGCCTGCGGCATCGCCGATAGCAGGGCGATCTCGACCATGGTCGAGGTCGAGGCCTTCGCCAATGCCGTCCACGACCTCTCCGCGGGCCCACGCTTTGCCAATGTGAAGATCGACAGCGCCGGCGTCGAGCGGATTTTGCCAAGCCGGGACGGGACTTACATCGTCAACCGGATCCGGGGCGACCTCGGCTTCCTGCCGATTTGACGCCGGTCCCGAGGTGGTTCCCGCTGGGGCGCCGTTCGCCCCCACAACGGTAACCTGTGACCAATTCTCAACAGGTTGGTACGCATTTAAGTTGCGCCGCAGCAATTGGCTTGACTTTCGCGCTAGTGAGTGCTTACTCACTAGCATGAGCTCATTGCGTATGACGAGCGACCTGAGGCGTCAGCTGATCCTCGGAGCCGCCAAGCGATGCTTTGCCCGACATGGCTATAACGGCACCACGACCAAGAGCGTGGCGGCCGCTGCTGCCATTTCCGAGGCTCTGCTGTTCAAGCATTTCCCGTCCAAGGCGGCGCTCTACGCCGAAATCCTGAGTGACGAATGCGAGGCGGACCCGGCGCTGATGGAACTGCTCGAGCGGGAGCCGTCGACGGCCACCCTGGTCGAGCTGATCCGCAGCATGGTCCAGCATTTTCTCAACATTGCCGACGGGCCCGACCAGGAAGAGGCCCAGCGCCTGCGACTGATGGCCACCAGTCATCTGGATGACGGCGAATTCGCTCGTTTGCTATATGCCAAGATCGAGACGCTGATCGGAGCGGTCTTCGTCGCCTCGCTCGAACGCGCGGTCGCCGCCGGCGATGCGCGTGCCTGTGGCAGTGAACCGCTCAATCTGTTCTGGTTTGCGCATCACACGGTGATGACCGCTGCGCTGACCAGGCTGCCCTCTGTGCCCTGTCTTGCTTACGGCAGGGCGAGCGATCTGGAGCGGCAGCTCTGTGAGTTTCTCCTGAGAGGTATCGGACTTAACGACGCCGCAATTGCTTCGCATCTGGGCCACGATCAGGCCGCGGGTGCCGGCAGAGCGGCGATTGCAGAAAGCGCATGACAATGAACATCGTAACCGAACACAAGATTTCGGGCGAACCGATCGACAGCAAGGCTCCCAAGCGTCCGGTCCGGCCGGTGCTCTGGTTCATCATCGTCGGCACGCTGCTGGGCGTGCTCGTCGGCGGTCTTGTCTGGTTCAACTATTTCCGTGGCCAGATGATCAAGCAGTTCTTCGCCAACAACAAGCCGCCGCCAACCCTGGTCAGCGCGGCCGAGGCGACGTCCGAGGTGGTGCCGAACCTGCTCACAGCAGTCGGCGGCCTTGCCGCCGTGCACCAGGTCGACGTTACCGCCGACGTCAACGGCCGCGTCACCGAGATCAAATTCGAGCCTGGCGCTCATGTCGAGGCCGGCACGCCGCTGGTGCAGCTATTCGACGCACCGGATCAGGGCGATCTCGCCAACTACAAGGCGCAGGCGACCGTCGCGCAGCTGTCGCTCGATCGTGCCAAGCAACTGGCCGCGCGCCAGTTCGGTCCGCAGGCGACCGTCGATTCCGCGCAGGCCGCTTACGACCAGGCGCAGGCCGGCATCGCCAAGACCGAAGCGCTGATCTCGCAGAAGCTCGTCCGCGCGCCGTTCTCCGGCGATCTCGGCGTTCGCAAGGTCGAGGTCGGCCAATATCTCACCGCTGGCACCGCCATTGTCTCGCTGACCGATCTGTCGGAGCTGTGGGCGAACTTCACGGTGACCGAAAAGGACTCGGCCAACCTCAAGGTTGGCCAGCCGGTCCGGCTGAAGGTCGACGCCTATCCGGGCCGCACCTTCGATGGCAAGATCACCACGATCGAGCCGCAGGTCGCGGCTGACACCCGTAACATTCGCGTGCAAGCGACCGTCGCCAATCCGGAGAAAATCCTGAAGCCCGGCATGTTCGTGACCACCACGGTGGTGCTGCCGGACAAGCCGGCCGTGATCACCGTTCCGGAGACGGCGGTCGACTACACGCTGTACGGCGACTCGGTGTTCGTGATCACCGAGAAGAAGGAAGCGGACGGCAAGACCACGCTGAGCGCGGTGCGCACGTTCGTGCAGACCGGTAACCGGGGCAATGGTCGTGTCGAGATCATCAAGGGCGTCAAGCCGGGCGACAAGGTCGTTGCCGTCGGCCAGCTCAAGCTGCAGTCGGGCGCTGCTGTTGCGATTTCGACCGACCCGGCGCCGCAGATCCCGGCGCAGCCGCCGCGCTACTGACAATACGCTCACGTGATCTGGCAATGCCGGATCACGTGTCTTGAGACAAAGAAATCGAGATCGCCGCGATGGCCTTTACTGATATTTTCATCAAGCGCCCGGTTCTGTCGGTCGTCGTCAGCCTGCTGATCCTGCTGATCGGACTGCGCGCGGCGATGGTGCTGCCGATCCGGCAGTATCCGAAGCTGTCGAACACGGTCATCAACATCACGACCGTCTATCCGGGCGCGTCGGCGGATCTGATCCAGGGCTTCATCACCACGCCGATCGAGCAGGCGGTCGCCTCCGCCGAAGGCGTCGACTACATCACTTCGTCCTCCGTGCTCGGCACCTCGACGATCCAGGTCTACATCAAGCTGAATTTTGATCCGAACCAGGCGCTCACCGAAGTGCTGGCCAAGACGAACTCGGTCAAATACCTGATCCCGAAGGAGTCCAACGATCCGATCGTCACCAAGACCACGGGCCAGACCACGGCCGTGATGTATCTCGGCTTTTCATCCGAGGAGCTGTCGGGCTCGGCGATCTCGGATTACCTGACGCGCGTGGTGCAGCCGGTGCTGTCGACCGTCGATGGCGTGGCTTCGGCCGACATCCTGGGCGGTCAGACCTTCGCGATGCGGCTCTGGCTTGATCCCGTGAAGATGGCCGGACGCAACGTTTCGCCGGGGGACGTTGCCTCCGCGATCACTGCCAACAACTTCCAGTCGGCGGCGGGCCAGACCAAGGGCTATCTGATCGTCTCGAATATCTCGACGAACACGGGCCTGACCGACGTCAATCAGTTCAAGAAGATGATCGTCAAGGCCAAGGACGGCGGCTTTGTGCGCATGGAGGACATCGCCACCGTCGAGCTTGCCGCCCAAAGCACGGACGCGAGCGTGGCCTTCAACGGCGAGCATGCGATCTTCATCGGCGTGCAGGCAACGCCGCAAGGCAATCCGCTGACGCTGGTGAAGGGCGTGCGCGCGCTGTTCCCCGAGCTCGAGCGCAATCTGCCGCCGTCGATGAAGATGAAGGTCGCCTATGACTCGACCAAGTTCATCCAATCCTCGATCGACGAGGTGGAGAAGACGCTTGGCGAAGCCGTGATGATCGTGATCGTGGTGATCTTCCTGTTCCTGGCCTCGCTCCGTTCGGTCATCATCCCTGTCGTCACCATCCCGCTGTCGATGATCGGCGTCTGCACCCTGATGCTGGCGCTCGGCTTCAGCTTCAACCTGCTGACTTTGCTCGCGATGGTGCTCGCGATCGGTCTCGTGGTCGACGACGCCATCGTGGTGGTGGAGAACATCCACCGCCATCTCGAAGAAGGGAAGACGCCGGTCCAGGCGTCGCTACAAGGCGCACGCGAGATCGTCGGCCCCGTCGTCTCGATGACCATCACGCTCGCGGCGGTGTATGCCCCGATCGGCTTCCTCGGCGGCCTCACCGGTTCGCTGTTCCGCGAATTCGCCTTCACGCTCGCCGGCTCGGTGATCGTGTCGGGCGTGATCGCGCTGACGCTGTCGCCGATGATGTGCTCGGTGCTCCTCAAGAACACCGAGGAGGGCCGCTTTGCCAAGCTCGTCAACAGGGTGTTCGGCGCGCTGACGCGGTGGTACGGCCGCCGGCTCGACCGCTCGCTCGACTACAAGGCCATCACCGGCCTGTTCGCGGTGACGATCCTCGGGCTGGTCGGCTTCCTCTACCTGCACACCTCGAAAGAGCTGGCGCCCGAGGAAGACCAGGGCATCGTGTTCGCGGTGACCAAGGCGCCGAAATACGCCAACATCGACTATGTCGATTTCTACGGCGACAAGCTCGACAAGAAGTTTCAAAGCTTCCCGGAGACCGATCTGCGCTTCGTGCTGAACGGCATCAACGGCCCGCAGGGCGGCATCGCCGGCATGCTGCTCAAGCCGTGGGAGGAGCGCAAGCGCTCGTCGATCGCGCTGAAGCCGCTGGTCCAGGCCGAGCTCTCCAAGATCGAGGGCGTGCAGGCTTTCGCGTTCAACCTGCCGCCGCTGCCGGGCGGGCCGGGCGGCCTGCCGGTGCAGATGGTCATCAGCTCCACCGCGGGCTTCCAGACCGTTTACGAGCAAATGGAGAAGCTGAAGGATTCAGCGCGCAAGAGCGGCATGTTCATCGTCTCCGACAGCGACCTCGCCTATAACCAGCCGAACGTCGAAGTCACGATCGACCGCACCAAGGCGCAGGATCTCGGCGTCAACATGCAGAACCTCGGCTCGACGCTCGCGGTTCTGCTCGGCGGCAACTACATCAACCGCTTCAATCTCCAGGGCCGTTCGTACCAGGTGATCCCGCAGGTGCCGCGCAGCGAGCGCCTCTCGCCGGAATCGCTCGGAGGCTACTATGTGACGACCAACACCGGGCAGCAGCTGCCGCTGTCGACCGTGGTCTCGATCAAGACCAAGACCGATCCGAATTCGCTGACGCACTACAATCAGCTGAACTCGGCGACGTTCTCGGCCGTGCCGATGCCCGGCGTGACCGTCGGTGCCGCGGTGGACTTCCTCGAGGGCGAGGCGAAGAAGCTGCCGCAGGGCTTCAGCCACGACTATCTCGCGGATTCCAGGCAGTACGTGCAGGAAGGCAATCAGCTCGCGATCACCTTCGGATTCGCGCTGATCATCATCTTCCTGGTGCTGGCGGCGCAGTTCGAGAGCTTGCGTGATCCGTTCGTGATCATGATCTCGGTGCCGATGGCGATCGTGGGTGCGCTGATCCCGCTGTTCTTCGGCGTGGCGACCATGAACATCTATACGCAGGTCGGCCTGCTAACCCTCGTCGGGCTGATCACCAAGCACGGCATCCTGATGGTGGAGTTCGCCAACGAGCTCCAGGTTAACGAACGGCTCGACCGCCGTTCGGCCATCGAAATGTCGGCCCGCATCCGCCTCCGGCCGATCCTGATGACGACGGCTGCGATGGTCACCGGCCTGATCCCGTTGCTGACCGCCTCTGGCGCCGGTGCGGCCAGCCGCTTTTCCATCGGCCTCGTGGTCGTCGCCGGAATGTCGATCGGCACGCTGTTCACCCTGTTCGTGCTGCCGGCGGTTTACGTCGTCCTGGCGACCGACCATCGTGCGGCCGCAGATTCCGAGCGGAATAAGCAGGTCAACGAGCTCGACCTCGGTGCCAAGGCGCTGCGGCCAACCTGAGCCCGTCCGAAGCGAAGATCGCGGAGCGGCAATGGCCATCGCCATTGCCGCTTTTTTCTTGTCCCGTGCTAGACTTGTCCGGCGCGCTGTTGCGCCAGAGGCAGGGAAACATAATGAGACGGCGCGAATTCCTGGCAGGGCTCGGTAGTGTCTCGCTGTTGGGGCCGTGCCCGGCCGCGGCTCAGAGCGGCAGGATGTTCCGTCTGGGCACGTTGACGCCGATCGCGCCGATCACGGAGATCAGTCCGGGCGGCAAGATCCTGGTGAAAGTGCTCGGCGAGCGCGGTTTCAAGCTTGGCCAGAACTTGATCTTTGAAGCGCGCGGCGCCTCGGGCGATGTCGCCAAGCTTCCCGCGCTGATCGCAGAGCTGAAGGCCGCGAAAGTCGATGCCGTCGTGATCATCGGCTACCCGACGGCAATGGCGGCCAAGGCGGCCGACATTCCCACCGTGGCGGCCAGTGGCATCGGTGATCCCGTCGAGACCAGGCTGATCGAGAGCCTGGCGCATCCAGGCGGCAAAATCACCGGGATTTCGGACGTCGCAGCGACACTCAGCGCCAAGCGGCTGTCGCTGCTCAAGGACATGTCGCCGAAATTGACCAAGGTCGCGATGCTCTGGAACAAGGACGACCTCGGCATGACGATGCGCTACCAGGCGTCCGCGAAGGCCGCTCAGGCGCTCGGGCTGACCGTGCAGGCGCTAGGCGTCCGCGAACCCGACGATTTCGAAGAGGCTTTCTCCGTGATGAATGGCGATCCGCCGGACGGCATCCTGATGGTGGCCGATGCGCTCACCATTCTCAACCGCAGGCGCGTGTACGAATTCGCCGCTCTCCGGAAATTGCCGGCGATCTACGAAAATGCTGACCTTGCCCGCGACGGAGGGTTGATGTCCTACGGAGCGGATGTGCCGGAATCCTTCGAGCGGGCGGCAGCGCTCGTCGCCCGCATTTTCAACGGGGCCAACCCCGGCGATCTGCCATTCGAGCTGCCGACCCGCTATCCCCTGGTGATCAATCTCAAGACGGCCAAGGCAACCGGACTTGAAATTCCGCCGACCCTGCTGGCCCTTGCCGACGAGGTCATCGAGTAACCCTGAGCGCGGCGGCGAGAGACAAGGTCCGGCCTTCTTGCTAGGCTCCGGGAAATGAGCATTTCCGTCCATCCCGACACCCCGCAGACCGGGACCCTGCCGAGCGCGGCCGGGAGCGGCGCCGCGTCCGCTGAGACGGGGCGGGGAATCAGGACCCGGCTGTTCACCAAATATGTCGCGCTGTTCGTGGCCGTCGTCGCCGTCGCGTTGCTCGCCAATGGGTTGTTCGAGGTCCTCTTCTATTATCGAGAGCACAAGGCCTCGCTGATCCGGGTCCAGCACGAGCAGGCTGAGGCGGCCGCGGCCAAGATCAGCCAGTTCGTCAAGCAGATCGAGAGCCAACTGGGCTGGACCACGCAGTTGCCCTGGTCCGGCGGATCGATCGAGCCGCGCCGGTTCGACGCGTTGCGGCTGTTGCGGCAGGTGCCTGCCATCACCGAGCTCGCGCAGGTGGATTCGACCGGCAGGGAGCGCCTGCGCGTCTCGCGGCTGGCGATGGATGCGATCGACAGCGGCGTCGACCTGTCGAGCGATCCAAAGTTCACGGAAGCCGTTGCGCACAAGGTCTATTATGGGCCGGTCTATTTTCGCCGCGAGTCCGAGCCCTACATGACGCTGGCGCTCGCCGGCGCCCGCAAGGATGCCGGCGTCAGCATCGCGGAAGTGAATTTGAAGCTGATCTGGGACATTGTCTCGCAGATCAAGGTCGGCGCACACGGGCACGCCTATGTGGTCGATCCTGAGGGGCGCCTGATCGCGCATCCCGACATCAGCCTCGTGCTGCGCAACACCGACATGTCGGGCCTGGCGCAGGTGCGCGCCGCTCAGGCCGGCGGCGGCGTCATGCCCGATGCGCTCCAGGAGGCGGTCAACATCCAGGGCCAGAAGGTTCTGACCGCAGTGGCCCCGATCGAGCCGCTGCACTGGACCATGTTCGTCGAGCTGCCGGTCGAGGAGGCCTACGCCTCGCTCTATGCGTCGTTGCAGCGGCTCGCGATCGTGCTGCTGGCGGCATCGGTCTTCGCGGTGCTTGCGGGAATCTTCCTGGCGCGCCGTATGGTCGGCCCGATCCAGGCGCTGCGCAGCGGCGCCGAGCGGATCGGCGGCGGCGATTTTTCCCAGCGTATCTCGATCAAGACTGGCGACGAGCTGGAGGGACTCGCCGATCAGTTCAATGACATGGGCTCGCGCTTGCAAGAATCCTACGCCGACCTCGAAAACAAGGTCGAACAGAGAACCGCAGAACTCAGGCAGTCGCTGAACGATCTGCGCTCTGCGCAAGACCGCCTGGTTCAGACCGAGAAGCTGGCCTCGCTCGGCCAGCTCACGGCCGGCATCGCCCACGAGATCAAGAACCCGCTCAACTTCGTCAATAATTTCTCCTCGGTATCGACCGAGTTGATCGACGAGCTCAACGAGGTCCTGCAAACGGCTTCTCTCGACGACAAGACGAAGGACGAGGTGGACGAGCTGACCGGCATGCTGCGGGGGAACCTGGAGAAGGTCGTGCAGCACGGCAAGCGCGCCGATTCCATCGTCAGGAACATGCTGCTGCATTCGCGCGAAGGATCCGGCGAGCATCGGCCTGCCGACATCAACGCGATCGTGGAAGAGAGCCTCAATCTGGCCTATCACGGCGCGCGCGCCGAGAGGCCGTCATTCAACGTCACGCTTGCGCGGGACCTCGACCCGACCGCTGGGATGGTTGACGTCTATCCGCAGGAAATCACCCGCGTCTTCCTCAATCTGATCTCGAACGGCTTCTATGCGGCAGCCAAGCGCAAGGAGAGCGCCGCTGATGGATTCGAGCCGACCCTGAGTGCCGCGACGAAAAATCTCGGCAGCAGGGTCGAGATCCGGATCCGTGACAATGGCACAGGCATTCCGCCCGAGGTGAAGGAGAAGATGTTCAACCCCTTCTTCACCACCAAGCCGGCCGGCGAGGGGACCGGGCTCGGCCTTTCCATGAGCCACGACATCGTCGCGAAGCAGCACGGCGGCACGATCGACGTGAGCACCGAGCCTGGCGTATTCACCGAATTCATCATTACCCTGCCGCGCGTGATGGCCGCAGGTGGACCTTCCGGAGGCAAGACGTGAACGTTTACATCCTTGTCGTCGATGACGAGCCCGATGTCGAGGCGTTGTTCCGCCAGCAGTTCCGGCGCGACCTGCGCGCCGGTCGCTTCCATATGGAATTCGCGCTCTCGGCACCCGACGCGATCAAGCGCGCCGCCGAGGTGCGGGATCCCTCGCTGATCCTGATCCTGTCCGATATCAATATGCCCGGCATGAGCGGGCTCGACATGCTACCGAAGGTGCGGGCCGATCATCCGCATGTCCCGGTCATCATGATCACGGCCTATGGCGACGTCGAGACGCGCAGGAAGGCGATCGAAGGTGGCGCGACGGGGCTCCTCACCAAGCCGATCGACTTTGCGCAATTGCGCCAGGAGATCGATACCAGGCTCGAGCAGGCGGCATGATTCCGACCATCCTCTTCGTCGACGACGAGCCGGATCTGGAAGCCTTGATCCTGCAAAAATTCCGCAGGCAGATCCGTGACGGGCTGGTCAATTTCATCTTCGCGCGCGACGGCGTCGAGGCATTGGAGTCGATCGAGCAGAATCCGCTCGTCGACCTCGTGGTGTCTGACATCAACATGCCGCGGATGGATGGGCTGTCGCTGCTCGCGAAGCTCCAGGAGGCCGAGGACAAGAAGTCGACGATCATCGTCTCCGCCTATGGCGACATGAGCAACATCCGCACCGCTATGAACCGCGGTGCGTTCGACTTCCTGACCAAGCCGATCGACTTCCTCGACCTGGAAGCCACGATCCAGAAGACCGTCCGCCATATCGAGATGTTGCGCGAGGTGCGGCGGCGCCAGATGGAGGCCGAGCGCGCGCATGCGGCGCTGTCGCGTCATTTCTCGCCCGAGCTCGCCAAGCGCCTGGCGGCGGGCGGCGAAGGCGAGGGGATCGCGGTCCAGTGGCGCGACGTCGCGACCATTTTCACCGACATCACCGGCTTCACGTCGCTGGTCGAGAGCGCGGCACCCGAGACGCTGGGAGAGCTCCTCAACGAATATGTCGGTGGCATGACCGAAGTCGTGTTCGCGCATGAGGGGACGGTTGCCAAGATCATCGGCGATGCAATCCAGGTGCTGTTCAATGCGCCCGGCGATCAACCGGACTATGCGACGCGTGCAGTGGCCTGCGCACACGATCTCGATCGTTGGGCACAGGAGTTTTGCGCGCGACAGAAGGCCAGGGGGGTGAATTTCGGCACCACCCGGATCGGCATTCACGCCGGGCCGGCCCTGGTCGGAAATTTCGGCGGCAACCGCTTCTTCGATTACACCGCCTATGGCGACACCATCAATACCGCGGCCCGGTTGGAGGCCGCCAACAAGCATCTCGGCACCCGCATCTGCGTCAGTGCCAGCGTCGCGGAGCGCGCCGAGAATTTTCAGGGCCGCCCCGTCGGCGAGTTGGTGCTGCGCGGACGCAGCGAACCGCTGCGCGCGTTCGAGCCGTTGCCACTGGAGAAATTCGAGGCGCCCGCGACAGCGCGATATTCCGAGGCCTTTGCCAAGATGGAGGCCGGCGACGCCGCGGCCATGCCGGCCTTTGCCGCGCTGGTCGGCATGCATGCCGATGATCCTCTCGCCGGCTTTCACCTGAAGCGCCTGCTCAACGGCGGCAAGGGCATCCGCATGCAACTGGAATAGGGGTCCACATGACGCGTGAATTCTCGGCCGGCAACTATCGCTTCATTCCATCCGTATTCCAGTATTCGGCGGGTGCTGCTGCCGATGACGACTATGAGATCGAGCGTGTCAGGTTTGATCGCCTGGTGCCGCTCGCGGCAGGGTTTGCGCTGGCTGCGAAGTTCATCCAGGAGGCGGGGCGACCGCTGACGGCCTTTTGTGCCTGCGAGCTGCGCTCACCGGCGGCCTTCAGCGAGGAGGGCTTCCGCGCCTTCAATCTGCATTACGTCAAGACGCTGTCGGAGTGGGGCATCTTCGACGGCACCACCAATCCGGTGGCGCGCAGCAATGTCTGTCCCGAGATCGATCCGCCGTCCGAACCGTCGTTCTACGCGTTCTCGTTCACGCGACCGTCGAGATCGAAGGCGCAGTCCTTCGTGATCGCCGGCGGCGCCGAGGCGCTCGAAGGAGGCGGCACCTATGTCGAGCGTACGGTGCGCTATCGTGACCTCAGTCCGGAGGGTTTGCGCGAGAAAGTGCGCTTCACGACGACGTCGCAGATGGAGAACCGGATGACGGCGTTTGGCTTCGGCTGGAAGGACACCACCGCCGTCCAGGCCTATTCCGTCCACGACTTCCACCACGCGCTGGTCGATGAGCTGGTTCGGCGCGGCGCGCTTCGCTCCGGACTGACCTGGCACTTTGCCCGACCGCCGGTGGTCGATCTCGAATTCGAGATGGATTGCCGCCGCGTGATGCGCGAGACCGTCATCTAGCGCTGGCGCGGGTCCAGCGCGTCGCGCAGGCCGTCGCCGAGCAGGTTCAGCGACAGCACCACGAGGAAGATGGCGAGCCCGGGCCAGATCGCCATCCACGGCGCCTGGGTCAGGAAACGTTGCGCCGCATTGAGCATGCTGCCCCAGGACGGCGCCGGTGGCTGTTGACCGAGGCCGAGGAACGACAGCGCTGCTTCGGCAATGATGGCAGCGGCAATCGACAGCGTCGCCTGCACCAGCAGCGCGGGCAGAATGTTCGGCAGGATGTGCGAGAACGCGATCCGCCAGCCGGGATTGCCGAGCGCGCGCGCCGCCTCGACATAGTCTTCCGCCTTGACGCTCAACACCTGACCGCGGGTCAGGCGAATGAAGACCGGCGTGGCCGAGATGCCGATCGCGATCATGGCATTGCCGAGGCTCGGACCGAGGAACGCGGCCAGCGCAATCGCCAGGATCAGGAACGGACAAGCCAGCATTGCATCCGTGATCCGGCTGATCAGCGCGTCGACGAAGCCGCCGCGATAGCCGGCGAGGAGGCCAAGCGGCACACCGATGCCGAGCGCGATCGCGACCGAGATCAGGCCTGCCAGCAGCGAGGCGCGGGCGCCGTAGACGATGCGGCTCAGGACGTCGCGACCGAGTTCGTCGGTGCCGAACCAGTGCGCGCTGGTGGGCGGCTTGCGGACCAGGCTCCAGCTCGTTGCGATGGGATCATAGGGCACGATGAGCGGCGCAAGGACTGCAACAGCGATGAACATCGTGAGCACGATGAGCCCGAACACCGCCGCCTTGCGCTTGAACAGCCGCCGACGCGCACGGCGCGCCGGGCTGTCCAGCTCTTCGGCTTGTACAAGGGGGACGGACAAGGCGGCGTCGGTCATGGCCTAGCCCCTCAGCCGCGGGTTGACGAGGATATAGGCGATATCGGCGACCAGATTGAGCGTGATGTAGACCGTGGCGGTGACCATCACCACACCCTGGACGACGGCGTAATCGCGGTTGAACACGGCGTCCACGATGAGCTTGCCGAAGCCGGGGATGGAGAAGATCTGCTCCGTCAGCACCGCGCCGGACAACAGCGTGCCGAGTTCGAGCGCCCCGAGCGTGATGATGGGCGTCAGCGCGTTGCGCATGGCATGTTTGAGGATCACCGAGCGCTCGGAGAGGCCCTTGGCGCGCGCGGTGCGGACATAGTCGCTTTCCAGCACCTGGAGCATGGCGCTGCGGGTATGCCGCATCAGGACCGCGGCAATGGCGTTGCCGAGCACGAAGGCCGGCATGATTGTGGCGGCCAGGCTCGCGCGCCAGTTCTCGGTCAGCGGCACATAGCCCGAAGCCGGCAACCAGCCGAGCTTGATCGAGAACAGGAAGATCAGCATGATGCCGAGCCAGAAGTTCGGCGTCGAGATACCCCACAGCGCGAAGAAATTGGCGCCGTAGTCCCAGGCCGTTCCTTTCTTCACGGCCGCGACGATCCCGGCGGGGATGCCAATCAGGAACGCGATGATGATGGCCATCGAACCGAGCTGCAGCGTCACCGGCAACTTTTGCGCGATCAGCTCACGTACCGGCACCTTGATGCGCAGCGATTCGCCGAAATCGCCTGATAGTACGCCCTTGGCCCAGTAAGCATATTGCACCGGCAACGGCTGATCGAGCCGGTATTGCTGGCGGATCTGCGCGATCACGGCCGGATCTCGCTCCTCTCCGGCCATCACCAGTGCGGGATCACCCGGCAGCAGCTGTTGCAGCGAGAAGATCAGTACCGACACGAAGAACAGTGTCGGTATGATCTGCGCGATGCGGCGGGCGAGGAAGTTCAGCATCCGCTTGGAGTCACTTCAGCTTGAGGCCGACGATGCGCACGAGACCGTCGGGCATCTGCTTGTAACCCTCGAGCCTGGTGGTGTGCGCGATGATGATGCGGCGATGGTAGAGGTAGAGGATCGGTTCCTCGTCCTGAGCCAGCTTCGCCAGAACTTCGTAGCTGGCCTTGCGCTTGGCGGGGTCGGTCACGAGCCGCGCGTCTTCCAGTGCCTTGTCGGCCCGCGGATTGTTCCAATCGCCGTAATTCTGAGGCGCGTTGCTGTGCAGGAAGATGTAGCTGTTGCCGTCAGGATCGACGCGGCCGCTCCAGGCGAGCATGAAGGCCTGATAGTCGCCGGACTCGGCCTGCTTCAGTCCGGTCGCGAACTCGGTGACGCGGATCTTCATGTCGAACCCGGCCTCGGCCGCCATCGACTGAATGACCTGCGCCGGCGTTTCGGTCTCTACGCCCTTCGGCACCAGGAAATCGACGCTGACCGGTGGCTTCACGCCGGCTTCCTTCAGCAGCGCCTTGGCCTTCTCAACGTCGCGCGCACGGATCGGCAGGCTCTTCTGATAATAGGGATGATCGGGATTGACCCATTGATTGCCGACCTGGAACTCGCCGTTGAACACGACCTGGTTGATCGCTTCACGGTCGATAGCAAGGTCGAGTGCCTGCCGCACCTTGGCGGATTGGCTGAGTGGCCCCTTGGCCTTGTCCTTGCCGATGTTGAGCGTGATACCTTGATAACCGAGCTCGATGGCGGTGGCGACCTTCAGCCGTGAATCGCTACGCACCTCCTTGAGGTCGGTGGCGAGCACGCGCTCGATCAGATCGAGGCCGCCGGATTTCAAATTCGCCAGCCGTACCGTGCCGTCGACGATGGGCTGGAACACGATCTTGTCGATGAAGACGTTCTCCTTGTTCCAGTAGTCGGCGAATTTCTCGAACACGATGCGATCCTGTTGCACGCGCTCGACGAATTTGTAGGGGCCGGCGCAGACCGGATGCAGGCCGAACTTGTCGCCGGCTTCCTTCGCGGCCTTTGGCGACACCATCATGCCGGCGCGGTCGGTGAGCTGGGCGAGCAGCGGGGAGAACGGCGATTTCAACACCATCTTGATGGTGAGGGGATCGATGACATCGATGTGGTCGACCGAGGCGAGCTCCGGCTTGCGGAACGAGCCGGGGAAGTTCAGGTGGCGCTCGAGCGAGAACTTGGCGGCCTCCGCGTCGAACGGCTCGCCGTCGTGAAATTTCACGCCGGGCCGGAGCTTGATGATGAGGCCCTTGCCGTCATCGACCGTCTCGCTCGACAGTGCGAGCTGCGGCACGATATTGAGCTTCTCGTCGATGTCGAACAGCTTGTCGCAGAAGGCGGCGAACACGATGCGGCCGACATAGGTACGCGCCATGGTGGGATCGAGGATATCAGGATCCTCGGCAAGCCCAATTCGCAGCGTGGTCTGGGCCTGGGCGGCTCCAAGCGTCAGTAGGGCGACGGCAGCCGTCGCGGCCAGGCGAAACATCTTCATCGGACAGTCCCCATTGCTCCGGCTACGTCGTTGTAGGCCTTGCACTCTGTATACCAACACCGACCGGGTTCGCGCCTTCCGTCTTTCGGCTGAAAGCTGCGACTAATTTTGCCAGTGCCGGCGAAAATCCGGCCGCTGCAGGCAGGATCGCGTTGGCCGGAGGCAGTTCGCTGACGCGATGGCAGGCAGTGGCGTGGCCACCGCCATCGGCCACCAGCGCCGGCGCCTCAGTGCGGCAGCGGTCGATCACGAAGGGGCAGCGGGTGTGGAAGCGGCAACCAGCCGGCGGATTAAGCGCGCTCGGGATCTCGCCTTGCAGCACGACCTTCGTCCGCTTGGCGTGGGGCTGAGGAAGGGGAATCGCGGACAGCAACGCGCGGCTATAGGGATGGCGGGGCTGGGCGAACAATTCATCGGCATCCGCCTCTTCGACGATACAGCCGAGATTCATCACCGCGACGCGGTCGGCGATGTGCTTGACTACCGCGAGATCATGCGAAACGAAGATATAGGCGAGGCCAAGCCCGTCCTGAAGCTCGCGCAAGAGGTTGAGGATCTGCGAGCGGATCGAGACGTCGAGTGCCGACACCGGCTCGTCGCAGATGATCAGTTTCGGCTCGACCGCAAGCGCCCGGGCAATGGCGATACGCTGGCGCTGGCCGCCGGAGAATTCGTGGGGATAGCGCCGCGCCAGCCGCGGCTCCAGCCCGACCAGCCGCAATAGCTCCGCGACGCGCCCGCGCCGCTGCGCCGGCGGAACGAGATCGTGCAGCGCCAGCGGTTCGGTCAGGATCTGGCCCACCGTCATGCGCGGATTGAGCGAGGCGTAGGGATCCTGGAAGATGATTTGCGCCTCGCGGCGGAATTTTCTGAGCGCATCGGCATCGAGCGAGAGCAGGTCGCGGCCGTCGAACCGCACGCTTCCGGCATCCGGCTCGATCAGCCGCAGCACCAGGCGGCTGACGGTGGATTTGCCGCAGCCGGACTCCCCGACCAGCGCCAGCGTCTTGCCGGCCTCGAGCGAAAAGGACACGCCATCGACCGCTTTGACATGCGCCCGCGCCCGGCCGAGCAACGAGCGCTCGGCGACGAAATGCTTCACCAGGCCATTGACCTCGAGCAGCGCGGTCATCGTTCGTGCTCTCCAAAAAGCTTGGTCTCGTGTTCCGGGCGTGGCGCAATGCGAAGCGTTGCGACGCTGAACCGGGACCCAGCTTGCCGCCGCGTGGGCCCCGGTTCAGCAGCGCACCACGGCGCTTTGCTTGTGCTGCGCCGCGCCCGGGGCACGAGAGGAGAGAGCCGCGCCATTATGACACCAACAATTCGAGCGGCGCGCGAATGCAGCGCGAGGCATGGCCGGGGCTGATGGCCATCAGTGGCGGCGGCGCCCTGGTGCAGGCCTCCAGCACGAATGGACAGCGCGCAGCGAAGCGGCAGCCGGCGGGCGGCTGCGCCATGTTCGGCACCATGCCTTCGATGGTGGCAAGCTGCTCGGCGCGATGGTCGAGTCGCGGGATCGAGCCCAGCAGGCCGACGGTGTAGGGATGTTGCGGCGCGGAGAACAGCTCATCCACCGGCGCGCGCTCGACGATTTCGCCGGCATACATCACCGCGACGTCGTCGCAGACTTCTGCGACGACGCCGAGATCGTGGGTGATCAGGATGATCGCCGCGCCGCTCGCCGCCTTCAATTCCCGCATCAGCTCCAGGATTTGCGCCTGCAAGGTGACGTCAAGTGCGGTCGTCGGCTCGTCCGCGATCAGCAGCTGCGGATCGCAGGCAAGCGCCATCGCGATCATGACGCGCTGGCGCATGCCGCCGGAGAGCTTGTGCGGATACTCGTCGATACGCCGCTCGGGCGAGGGGATGTGGACGCGCCGCAGCAGCTCGATCGCCCGCTCGCGCGCGCTCTTCCGCGATCCGCCGCGGTGACGCAGGATCGTCTCGATGATCTGGTCGCCAATCGTAAAACTCGGGTTGAGCGACGTCATTGGCTCCTGAAAGATCATCGCGAGCCGGTTGCCGCGGAGGTCCCGCAGGGTCTGATCGGGCGTCTGCAAGAGGTCAAAACCCTCGAAGCGGATCGACCCTGTAATCTCCGTCGTCTGCTTCGGCAGCAGGCCCATGATCGCCAGCGACGTCACGCTCTTGCCGCAGCCGGACTCGCCGACGAGACCGAGCGTCGCACCATTGGCGACGCTAAGATCGATGCTGTCGACAGCATGAGTGATACGGCCGTCGTCGCCGTGAAAGCGGATACGCAGGCCCCTGATCTCGATGAGAGGGGTCATGCTTGTCTTGCCCGGGCCGCAGCGATGCTGGCGTCAATCACGTTGCGATCGGTGTTGCCGGCCGGGTTCTGTCGGGTCGGCATGGACGGGCGGAAGTGGACCCAGAGCTCGTGGCTGACCCGTTCGAGCCGCTCGAGTTCGCCGAGCGGGTCGGGATGGTCGTCGGCGCGGATGTCCAGCGCCGGCCATTCCTCCTCGCCGTGGATCAGCAGTGCCGCGGATTGCTTGCCGCGCTTGTCACCACCGGCAGCTTCGCCAGCGCGCATTGCCGCGAGCAGCCGACGCGGGAAGGGCAGGCTGTCATTGGCGATGTAGGTCTTCGCCGTCTCGGCCAGCACGTCGGCGCCGGCCAGCATGTTGCCAGCGATCGAGAAGCCGCTGCCTGCGATATGTCCGCACCAGTCGATGCAGTCGCGCCCGGTATGCGCCGCGATCGCGCCGCTGGCATCCATGATATGGACTTGCCGGCTCTCGCGGCCGTCGTCGGTCGCGAGCAGCGCGGCGAGCACGTCATGTGCGTTCAGGCCGTCGCGGAGCAGCTTGACGCCGTCGATGCCGTAATAGGGATTGACGAAGGCCTGGGTTGCGATGGCGCCGAGGCCGGCCGCGATGTAGGGCACGCGCGCGCCGACGGCGAAGAATCGCGTCGCGACCGCAATGCCGAACTGGCCGGTGGCAGGATCTCGCGCGATGATCGACCAGGTCATGTGCTGCCTTCAGCGTCCCGCGGCGTAGCCCTGCATGCCGCGCGGATTGGCGGCGGCGCGGCGACGTATACCGACGCGCGAGGCCGCGGTGAGGCGGCCCTCCGACCAGTCGGGTCCGACCTCGACGACATGCCCGCGCTCGCGCAAATTCTCGATCGTTGCCTTGGGCACACGGTTCTCGACCACGAGTACGCCGGGACGCGCGGTGCGCGGCCAGAACGAGATCGGGAAATGCTCGGAATGCCAGGCCGGCGCGTCGATCGCTTCCTGGAGATTGAGATTGCAATGGACGTGGCGCAGGAAGAACTGCGTGATCCACTGGTCCTGCTGATCGCCGCCGGGCGAACCCCAGGCCAGATACGGTTCGCCGTCGCGCAGTGCGATGGTCGGCGACAACGTCGTGCGCGGCCGCTTGCCCGGGGCGAGCGAGCCGGGATGGTTTTCCTCCAGCCAGAACATCTGGGCGCGGCTGCCGAGGCAGAAGCCGAGCTCAGGAATGACAGGCGAGGATTGCAGCCAGCCACCTGACGGTGTCGAGGACACCATGTTGCCGGCCTTGTCGATGATATCGAAATGCACGGTATCGCCGCGCACCTCGCCGAAGCGTCCGACCGTCGGCTCGCCGGCGCCGAGTGCGCCGACCGCCTCGCGCTGGCCTTCGGCGCGACGCAGCTTGACCACGCCGCCGAAGCCTTCGACAGTGCCAGGCACGAAATCGAGCGATGCCTTGTCGGTGACGAGCTTGCGGCGCTGGTCGTTGTAGGCATCTGACAGCAATGTCGCGATCGGGATGTCGGAGAACTTGGGATCGCCGTAGAATTTTTCGCGGTCCGCGAAGGCAAGCTTCGCGCATTCGATCTGGAGATGGATGAATTCCGGCCCGGTCGGATCGAGGCCGTCGAGCGCAAAGCCCTTGAGCAGCGCGAGCTGCTGAAGGGTCACCGGACCCTGGCTCCAGACGCCGGCCTTGCAGACGGTGTAGCGGCCATAATCGTAGGTGAGCGGTGCTTCGACGGTCGGCTGCCAGCGCGCCATGTCGTCGGCGGAGAGCACGCCACGATGCGGGGAGCCGCTGACGTCCATCACCTCCTGCGTTCGGCAAAACTTGTCGATGGCTTCGGCGACAAAGCCTTGCGACCAGGCCTTGCGCGCACGTTCGATCTCGGCGTCGCGGCCACCGGCGCCACTTTCCGCCTCGTTCAGAATCCGGGTGTAGGTTGCAGCCAGCGTCTTGTTGGTGAAGATCGTGCCCGGCTTCGGCACCTCGCCGTTCGGCAGGTAGACCGCGGCCGAGGTCGGCCAGTGCTTGCGGAACAATTGCTCGACGGTCTGGATCGTGGCGCAGGCGCGCTCGACCAGCGGATAGCCGTCGCGCGCGTAGGAGATCGCGGGCTCCAGCACGTCGCGCACGCGCATCGTGCCGTAGTCGCGCAGCAGCATCATCCAGGATTCGAAAGTGCCGGGCACGCAGGCCGCGAGCAGGCCGGTGCCTGGCACCATGTCGAGGCCTTCGCTCTTGTAGTGCGCGATGGTGGCTCGCGCGGGGGCCGGGCCCTGGCCGCAGATCACTTCGGTGCGGCCATGTTTCACGTCGTGCACGATGATCGGGACATCGCCGCCAGGGCCATTCAGATGCGGCTCGACGACCTGAAGCGTGAAGGCAGTGGCGACGCCGGCGTCGAACGCGTTGCCGCCTTTTTCGAGGATGGCCATGCCGACGGCGGTCGCGATCCAGTGCGTTGACGCGACGACCCCGAACGTGCCCTCGATCTCGGGGCGCGTCGTGAAGGGGTCCGGATTGACGTTGCTGGCCATAGGCTACCTCATTTGCGGCGCGCGCAATTGATCACATCAGGCGCTGGGATGCCAAATGCACAGGCCGCATGGCACGCGCGCGTTATGCCGGGACCGGCGCGGTGTTCACGGCATGGCAGGCGACGCCGTCGATCAGCTTTGGAACTTCCTTGCGGCAAAGCTCGAACGCCAGCGGGCAACGCGGATTGAAGGCACAGCCCGACGGCGGATTGATCGGGTTCGGAATCTCCCCCTTCACCGGAATGCGCTGGCGGCCGCTCATAGCGAGATCAGGCACGGCGCCCAGCAGCATCTTGGTGTACGGCATGCGCGGGCGGGCAAACAGCTCGCGCCCTTCCGCGATTTCGACGATGCGGCCGAGATACATCACGCCGACCCGGCTCGCCATGTGGCGGACCACGGCGAGGTTGTGGCTGATGAACATGTAGGTCAGGCCGAACTTGTCCTGGAGGTCGCGCATCAGGTTCAGGATCTGCGCCTGCACGGAGACATCGAGCGCCGAGGTCGGCTCGTCGCAGACGATGAACTCTGCGTCTGAGGCGAGCGCCCGCGCGATCGCGATGCGCTGGCGCTGGCCGCCGGAGAATTCGTGCGGAAATTTCAGCCGGTCGTCGGGATGCAGGCCGACGAGGCTGAGCAGCTCGCCGACGCGGGCCTGGATGTCGCGTTCGCCCTCGATCAGGTCGAAGGCGCGGATCGGCTCGGAGATGATGGCATCGACCCGGAAGCGCGGATTCAGGCTCGCATAGGGATCCTGGAAGATCATCTGGATGCGGCGACGCAGCTTGCGCCGCGCCGGCGCCTGCCGGGGATCGGTCATGGAAATGCCGTCGATCAGCACATCCCCGGAGCTCGGCGGCAACAGGCCGACCACCATGCGCGCCACCGTGGTCTTGCCGGAGCCGGACTCGCCGACCAGCGCAAAGGTCTCACCCTTCTTGATGTCGAAGGTGACGCCGTCGACGGCCTTGAGATATTCGGGTTGGCCGCCCTCGAGCACGCGGTTGAGCCAAGGCTTTGAAACGTCGAAGACGCGGCGCAGATTTGTGCCCTGGACGAAAGGGGTGCTCATGCCGCGGTCTCCGCCGACGCGGGGTCATAGAGATGGCAGGCGACCGATTGCGCGCCGCGCGACAGTGGCTCCGGCCGGTCCACCCGGCAACGATCGAAAACCGAGGCGCAGCGCGGGTTGAACGAGCAGCCGCGCGGGATGTTCGAGAGCCGCGGCATCGAGCCGGGGATCTGCACCAGGCGCTTGTCGTCGCCGGCAAGCGTCGGGATCGCGCCCATCAGGCCCTTGGCATAGGGGTGCAGCGGGTTTCTCACGACGTCCTGCACCGGGCCGATTTCGGCGACGCGGCCGGCATACATCACCGCGACGCGGTCCGAGGTCTCGGCGATCACGCCCATGTCGTGCGTCACCAGCATCACGGCGGTGCCGTGGTCGCGGCCGAGCCGCTTGATCAGCGAGATGATCTGCGCCTGCACGGAGACGTCGAGCGCCGTGGTCGGTTCGTCCGCGATGATCAGCTCGGGCTCGGCGCAGATTGCGAGCGCAATCACCACGCGCTGGCGCATGCCGCCCGAGAACTCATGCGGGTAGCCGTCGATACGCTTCTCGGGGGCAGGGATACCCACTTCGGCGAGCAAATCGATGGCGCGGCGGCGCGCAGCCTGTTCGGAGAGATTGAGATGGGTCCGGATCGTCTCGACGATCTGGTCGCCAACCTTGTACAGAGGATTGAGCGAGGTCAGCGGATCCTGGAAGATCATGCCGATGCGCTTCCCGCGCACGCGGCGCATTTCCTCGGGCGGCAGATTGTCGATGCGCAGGCCGGCGAGGCGAATCTCGCCGCCAGCGATGCGGCCGGGCGGGTCGATCAGCCCGATCACCGAAAGCCCGGTCACGGATTTGCCGGCGCCGGATTCGCCGACCACGCCGAGCACTTCGCCCTTGGCGATGTCGAAGGAGACGCCGTCGATCGCGCGCAGCGTGCCGCGGCGGGAGGCGAACTCGACCTTGAGATTGCGGACGGAGAGAACGGGGTCGGTCATGAACGCTGTGGACTCATCGGAGTTTGGGGTTGAGCGCGTCGCGCAGCCAGTCGCCGAGCAGATTGATCGACAGGATCAGTGCTGCGAGTGCGATTCCGGGGAAGGCGACGATCCACCATTCGCCTGAGAACAGATAGCCGTTGCCGATCCGGATCAGCGTGCCGAGCGACGGCATGGTCTCGGGCATGCCCGAGCCGAGGAACGACAGCGTTGCCTCGGTGATGATGGCGAGCGCGAGGTTGATGGTGGCGATCACGAGGACCGGCCCCGTGGTATTCGGCAGCACGTGGCGCAGCATGATCACGGGCGCGGGCAGGCCGATCAATTGCGCGGCCGCGACATAATCCTTGTTCTTCTCGACCAGGACCGAGCCACGCACCGTGCGCGCATATTGCACCCAAAAGCTCAGGCCGATCGCGAAGACCAGGACCGCCAGCATGCTCATCTCGTCGAGCTTGTTGCCAAAGACCGATTTGGCGATGCCATTGATCAGAAGCGCGATCAGGATAGCCGGAAAGGAAAGCTGCACGTCGGCGATGCGCATGATCAGCCCATCGACGGCACCGCCGAAATAGCCCGCCGTCAGGCCGAGCAGGATGCCGATCGCGCCGGACAGGACCACGCCGAGCACCCCGACGAGCAGCGAGATGCGCAGGCCGTAGAGGATCGCCGACAGCACGTCGCGGCCCTGCTCGTCGGTGCCGAGCAGGAACGGGCTCTGGCCGTCGGCGGTCCAGAGCGGCGAGATGCGCGAATTCATCAGCTGGAGCTGCCCCGGGTCGAACGGATTCTGCACTGACAACACCGAGGCGAAGATCGCGATCAGGAAGAACAGCAGCGTCACACCCGCCGCGATCATCGTGATCTTGGAGCGGCGGAACGAATAGAACAGGTCGCTGTCGAGGGCGCGCCTGAACCAGCCAGGCGCGGCCGCAGGGCGCTTTTCGGTCGGGTGGGGAACGACGGCTTCGCTCATGTCAGTGTGCCCGGCTGACCGTCGAGCGCAGCCGCGGATCGACGATGGTGTAGAGGATATCAACCACGAGGTTGATGGTGACGAAGATCAGGGAGACCATCATCAGATAGGCCGCCATGATCGGGATATCGACGTTCTGAACGGCCTGCACGAACAGGAGCCCCATGCCCGGCCATTGGAACACGGTTTCGGTGATGATCGCGAAAGCAATGACCGAGCCGAATTGCAGGCCTGCCACGGTGATCACGGGAACCAGCGTGTTGCGCAGCGCGTGGCCGAAATGGATCGCCCGCGTGGTCAGCCCGCGGGCGCGGGCGAAGCGGATGTAGTCGGTCCGCAGCACTTCCAGCATCTCGGCGCGCACCAGCCGCATAATCAGCGTCATCTGGAACAGGCCAAGCGTGATCGAAGGCATGATCAGCGCTTTCAGGCCCGACAGCGTCAGCAGGCCCGTCGTCCACCAGCCGATATGCACGACGTCGCCCCGTCCGAACGAGGGCAGCCAGCCGAGGGTCACCGAGAACAGGTAGATCATGAGAACGCCGATCAGGAAGGTCGGCAGCGAAATGCCGATCAGCGACACGGCTTGGAATATGTGCGCGAGCCAGCTGTCGCGGCGTAGCGCGGAGTAGACGCCCATCAGGATGCCGCTGAGCATCGCAAAGATCGTGGCAACGATGGCCAGCTCGAGCGTCGCCGGCATCCGCTCCATCAGCAGGTTCGTGACCGGCAGGCGGAACTGGTAGGACACGCCGAATTTGAATTGCGCAGCGTTGCCGACATAGCGGCCGAACTGCACGATGATGGGATCGTCGAGACCGAGCGATTTGCGGATCGCGGCGCGTTCGGCGCCTGACGTATCCATCCCCACCATCTGGTTCACGGGATCGCCGGCGAAGCGGAACATCGAGAAGGCGATGACCCCAACGGCGATCATGACACCGATGGCCTGGATGGCTCGGCGCAGTGTGAAAGCGAGCATCTGTTCCTTTCACATCTCTTCAGCAGCACGCATCATTGCGTTAACCCGAAACGGCAAGTCCCGGAAGCCAGAGCTTCCGGGACTTCACAACTTGTCTACACTACTCGTCCTGCTTGGTCGCCCAGTAGAGCAGGACCTGATTGTCC
Source organism: Bradyrhizobium sp. CCBAU 53340 (assembly GCF_015291645.1). Classification (NCBI taxonomy): domain Bacteria; kingdom Pseudomonadati; phylum Pseudomonadota; class Alphaproteobacteria; order Hyphomicrobiales; family Nitrobacteraceae; genus Bradyrhizobium; species Bradyrhizobium sp. CCBAU 53340. The sequence continues at coordinate 5,748,106 of NZ_CP030055.1, read as the reverse complement.
GCGCGCTGGGTCAGCTTCACTTTCTTCGACACGCCCCAGGCGAGCGCCTGCTGATGCAGCGGGATATAGGCCCAGTCCTTCATCGAGAGCTCGAAGGCCTGCTTGATCAGGAGATCGCGCTTGGTCGGATCGGGCTCCAGGAGAACCTTGTCCGCGAGCTCGTCGAACTGCTTGTTGCAATAACCGGCGAGATTGGCTTCGCCGCGGTTGGGATCCTTGGGATCGTCCCGGCAGCCCATGATGTCGTGGAGCACATTGTGGGAGTCGAGCGTATCCGGGGTCCAACCCAGCAAGAACAGCGAAGTCTTGTAGCCGCCGGGCTTCAGCACCTTGGCGAAATACTGGGCCTTGGGCTGCGCCAGCAGATCCACCTTGATGTTGATGCGAGCGAGCATGCCGACGATCGCCTGGCAGATCGCGGCGTCATTGACGTAGCGATCGTTCGGGCAGTCCATTGTCACCTCGAAACCATCCGGATAGCCAGCGTCCGCCAGAAGCTTCTTGGCGGCGTCGGGATCGAGCTTCGGTCGCTTGAAGTCCTTCGACATCGCAAAGATCTCCGGTGCGACCATCAATGCGGACGGCGTGGAGAGCCCGCGCATGACGCGATTCTTGATCAGGTCGACGTCGATCGCCCGGTAGACGGCTTCGCGGACGCGAACGTCCTTGAACGGGTTCTTGCCCTTGACGTTGGAGTACAGGAGCTCATCGCGCGCCTGGTCCATGCCGACGAAGATGGTGCGGAGCTCGGGTCCCGTCAGCACCGTGGCGTTGGGGCTCGCCTTGACGCGCTCGATGTCCTGGACCGGAACCGGCTCGATCACGTCGACCTCGCCCGACAGCAGGGCCGCGACACGCGTGGCCGGGTTTGCGATCGGCGTGAAGACGATCTCCTTCAGATTATGTTCCGGTTTGCGCCACCAGTTCGGATTGGCCTTGAAGACGGTCTTCACGCCTGGCTGATGGCTCTCGATGGTAAAAGCGCCGGTGCCGTTTTCATGGAGCGAGGCATAGCTCGGGGTCGTCGCGGCCGCGGGCGTCGGTGCCACTGCATCGTTCGCCTCTGCCCATTTCTTGTCCATGATGTACCAGGTCGCCCACAGCGCCGTCAGGATGGGATTGGGCGAGGTCAGGATGAAATCGACGGTGTAATCGTCGATCTTGACGACCTTTGCATCGGCGGGAACGCGGCTCTGGAAATTCGAGCCTTTCGCCCGCACGCGCTCGGCCGAGAACACCACGTCATCGGCGGTGAAGGGGTCACCGTTGTGGAATTTCACGCCCTTGCGCAGGTGAAAGCGCCAGCGTGTCGGCTCGGGCGTCTCCCAGCTCTCGGCGAGCGCCGGGATGATCTTCAGGTCCTTGTCGCGGGCGACCAGGCCCTCATAGACATGTCCGAGATGCGCACTGGTGGTCGACTCGTTCAAGGTGTAGGGATCCAGCGATTTCAGCTCACCCTGGTTGGCGTAGCGCAGCGTCTGGCTCGACGCCGGCGAGGCCGCCAACGCAAGCGCACCGGCGAGCGTCGCCGCAAACAAACTTCGTCCGACTGACATTCTTGACCCTCTCCACTCGCCCGCGCCGTGATTTTTGATTGTTCGGCGGGGCTGATCGATCCATGTTGCCCAGAGTTCTCGACCCGTGCAAGCGCCATTCCAGCAAGGAACGCGCCAAGTTGCACCGCTGTGCAGCAATGCTGACCAGCTTCTAGGGGAGAGAGGCGTGCGAGCGACATTGGACTTTTGGCCCGGCCAGGCTTCGAAAATGAGGGTGGAAACGGTCCGCCGCCGCCAATTTGATTGACCATATCCGCCGATTGGGGAAGCCGGCGTCCGGTCCCCGCCTCAGGTCGCTTGCGTCGCACACCGTGTCGCGGCGATACTGTCTGACGCCGCTCGAATCTCATCCGGAGGGGACATGAAAGTTAACATCGAAATCGACTGCACCCCCCTCGAGGCCCGCCAGTTCTTCGGATTGCCGGATGTGTCGCCGATGCAGACGGCGGTGATGGACAAGCTCCAGCAGCAGGTCCTGAGCAACATCGAGAAGGTTTCGCCGGAATCGCTGATCCAGAGCTGGTTCACCTTCGATCCCAAGCTGGCGGAACGGTTTCAGGACATGTTCGTGACCATGGCTGGTCTCGGCGCCCCGCGTAGCGGCGACAAGAAGAAATAATGCCTGATACGCGCGACGGGGCGCCGGGCTCGGACCGGCTTCGCCCGCCGGCCCTCGGCCTGCTGCTCGCCGAGGCGCGCGGCCTGTTCGAATTCAACGCCAGCCTCCTGCTGTCGCCGCTGTTGATGCGTGCGCCCAGGGGCGACGGCCATCCGGTGCTGGCGCTGCCGGGCTTTCTCGCCAGCGATCTGTCGATGGCGCCGATGCGGCGCTATCTCGGCGAGCTCGGCTATGAGACCCATGCCTGGCGGATGGGCCGCAATCTCGGCGGGCTGGCGCGGATGCGGGAAGCCCTGCGCGGCCGCCTCGCCGAAATCCACGCTGCAAGCGGGCGGAAAGTCAGCTTGGTCGGATGGAGCCTTGGCGGTGTCTATGCTCGCGATCTTGCGCTTCAGGCGCCCGAGTTGGTCCGTTATGTCATCACACTCGGCAGCCCTTTTGCCAATGATGTGCGGGCGACCAATGCGACCGCGCTATACGAGGCGTTATCAGGCGAACGGGTCGAGGACTTTGCCGAGCTGCGCGAGGCGATCGCGGGTGATCTCAAGGTGCCCGCGACGTCGATTTATTCGCGCGCCGATGGCGTTGTGAATTGGCGGACCTGCCTGTTGCGCCCCTCCGACCGGGCCGAGAACATCGAAGTGTATTTCGCCAGCCATATCGGGCTCGGGGTGAACCCCGCGGCGTTGTGGGCCGTGGCGGATCGCCTGGCGCAACCGGAGGGGGAGTTCTGGCCATTTGATCGGGCCGGGCCGTTTGCCATTGCATATGCCCCGCCGGAGCGGGCAATATCGGTCTGACGAGAAGCGCCAGCAAGGCGCCAGTCGAATATGAGTGGAGGGAACTATGGCTGACGGTAAGAAACTGTCGTCGCTGGACGCGTCATTTCTCTATCTGGAAACGCCTGAGATGCCGATGCATGTCGGCAGCATGGCGATCTTTCGCCTGCCTGACGACTACAAGGGCGACTTCTTCGAAGACTTCAAGGCGATGATCGTCTCGCGGCTGCACATCGCGCCGATCCTCAAAGCGCGCCTGGAGAAGGCGCCGCTCGACATCGATCATCCGACCTGGGTCGAGGACGACCAGTTCGACATCGACCGTCACATCTTCCGCGCCAGCCTGCCGGCCCCGCGCGACCGCGCCACGCTCGAGCGCATCGTCGGCTGGATGCACGCCAAGCTCCTGAACCGTGCCCGCCCGCTCTGGGAGTTCTACGTGTTCGAGGGCATGAAGGACAACGAGGTCGGGCTCTATTCCAAGATGCACCATGCCGCCATCGACGGTGGTGCCGGTGCGGCCCTGACCAGCATGATCTACGACGTCTCGCCAATTCCGCGCAAAGTCGATCCGCCGACGGCTGGTTCGAAGCCCGGGCAGGAGCCGCGCGACATCGCCGCGAACCTGCTCGATTCGTATCAGCAGCTCTTCTCTCAGCCACTTGACGCTTCGCAGGCCGCCAGGAATTTGCAACTGCCGCGCACCGGCAAGAGCGACATCGGCTCGATCCTGTTCGACAATGCGATGTACCAGATCGAGAGCGCGGTGCGCTTTGCCGGTAACATCCCGACCGTGCTCAAAAGCGTGTCCGACGTGCTCGGCAAGGTCGCCGATCCCAAATCGCGCGAAAGCCTCGCCAGCATGGTGTCGCCGCCGACCATGCTCAACAAGACGATCTCGTCGGAGCGCAGCTTTGCCGGCGTGTCGATCTCACTGTCGCGCGCCAAGGCGCTGGCCAAACAGGCCGGCGGCAAGCTCAACGACGTCGTGTTGGCGCTCGCCTCCGGCGTGGTCCGCCGCTACCTCCTGCAATATGGCACGCTACCCGCGAAATCCCTGACCGCGGCCGTGCCGATCTCGCTGCGCGAGGAGGGCAACACCGAGGCCAACAACCAGGTGTTCGGCATGATCTGCTCGATCGCTACCAATGTCGAAGATCCCAAAGCGCGGCTTGAGGCCATTATCGCGCAATCGACCAAGTCCAAGGAGATGTCGCATCCTTTGCGTGCCCTGATGCCGCAGGTTTCCAACATTTCGATGCTGGGCGCGCCGATCATGGTGCAGATCCTGGCGCTGCTCTACAGCCGCTCCAATCTGTCGGATGTGCTGCCGCCGGCCGCCAATATCACTGTGTCCAACGTGCCGGGGCCGCGGCAGACGCTCTACGCGGCCGGTGCCGAGCTACTGCACACCTTCCCGGTGTCGATCTCGACCCACGGGCAGGCGCTCAACATCACGGTGCAGAGCTATCGGGACCAGCTCGATTTCGGCTTCATCGTCGGCGCAAACATCATCCCGCATGTGCAGGTGATGTGCGACATGCTGCCGGAGGAGTTTGCCGCACTCGAAGCGGCCTATGCGCCGCCCGCGTCTGACATCAAGGGCGCGGCCGAATAGGGAAGCTGGTCAGGATTTTTGTAATGATCGAAATGCCGCCGCTCAAGTTCGCGCAGACGAACGGAATCCGCATGGGCTATTACGAGGCGGGCCCTGTGACCGACAAGCCGCCGGTTGTCTTGTGCCATGGCTGGCCCGAACTCGCCTTCTCCTGGCGCCACCAGATCAAGGCCCTGAGCGAAGCCGGCATCCGCGTGATCGCGCCCGATCAGCGCGGCTATGGCGCAACCGACCGGCCTGAGGCGGTCGAGGCCTATGACATGGAGCACCTGACCGGCGATCTCGTCGGGTTGCTCGATCATCTCAACATCGAGAAGGCGATCTTCGTCGGCCACGATTGGGGCGGCTTCGTTGTCTGGCAGATGCCGCTGCGGCATCCTGCGCGCGTTGCCGGCGTCGTTGGCGTCAACACGCCGCATTGGGACCGTGCGCCGATGGATCCGATTGCGCTGTTCCGCCAGCGCTTCGGCGACCAGATGTACATCGTCCAGTTCCAGGATCCCGCGCGCGAGCCGGACAGGATTTTCGGTAGCCGCGTCGAGCAGACGTTTGATGCCTTCATGCGCAAGCCGCTGCCGCGGCCGGCAGAGAAATCGGGAGAGGAGCCGATCGCCGGCGTCGGCGCCTCATCAAAGACCAATCTGGCCTTCCCCCAGATGATCGCGGCCTATGACGCCAAGGTCGATCCGCGCACGCCGATCTTGTCCGCAGACGAGAAGAAAGTCTTCGTCGATACCTTCACCAAGACCGGCTTCACGGGCGGCATCAACTGGTACCGCAATTTCACCCGCAATTGGGAGCGCTCGAAGGGGCTGGATCACCACATCACCGTGCCGTCGCTGATGATCATGGCCGAGAACGATGCGGTGCTGCCGCCGTCGGCGGCCGACGGCATGGAGAGACTGGTGGCAGACCTCGAGAAATATCTGGTGAAGGACAGCGGCCATTGGACGCAGCAGGAAAAGCCGGAAGAGGTCAGCGCCATCTTGATCGAATGGCGTAGAAGGCGGTTTGGCTAATCCGTCATCGCGAGCGAAGCGATCAAGGAATGCATCCGCGGAGACGGTCTGGATTGCTTCGTCGCTTCAGCGCAAAATTGCTTCGCAATTTTGTCGCGAGTTCCTCGCAATGACGACGTTGACGATCGAGGCAGGGGGAAGCACTTTTAATGTCATCGAAGAACCGTCTGGACCCGATTCCGCAGCCGCCGACCAAGCCGGTGGTCGGCAACATGCTGTCACTGGATTCGGCCGCTCCCGTGCAGCACCTGACGCGGCTTGCCAAGGAGCTCGGCCCGATCTTCTGGCTCGACATGATGGGCTCGCCGATCGTCGTCGTCTCCGGCCACGATCTCGTCGACGAGCTCTCTGACGAGAAGCGCTTCGACAAGACGGTGCGCGGCGCGCTGCGGCGCGTGCGTGCGGTCGGCGGCGACGGCCTGTTCACGGCTGACACCAAGGAGCCGAACTGGAGCAAGGCGCACAACATCCTGCTGCAGCCCTTCGGCAATCGCGCCATGCAGTCCTACCATCCGAGCATGGTCGATATCGCCGAGCAGCTCGTTCAGAAATGGGAGCGTCTGAACGCCGACGACGAGATCGATGTCGTTCACGACATGACGGCGCTGACGTTGGACACGATCGGCCTTTGCGGTTTCGACTACCGCTTCAACTCGTTCTACCGGCGCGATTACCATCCCTTCGTCGAGTCGCTGGTGCGCTCGCTCGAAACCATCATGATGACGCGCGGCCTGCCGTTCGAGCAGCTCTGGATGCAGAAGCGGCGGAAAACGCTCGGCGAGGACGTCGCCTTCATGAACAAGATGGTCGACGAGATCATCGCCGAACGCCGCAAGAGCGCCGAAGGCATCGACGACAAGAAGGACATGCTCGCTGCGATGATGACCGGCGTCGACCGGTCGACCGGCGAGCAGCTCGACGACGTCAACATACGCTACCAGATCAACACGTTTCTGATCGCGGGGCATGAGACCACCAGCGGCCTGTTGTCCTACACGCTCTACGCGCTGCTTAAGCAGCCGGACATTCTCAAGAAAGCCTATGACGAGGTCGACCGCGTCTTCGGCCCCGACGTCAACGCCAGGCCGACCTATCAGCAGGTGACGCAGCTCACCTACATCACGCAGATCCTGAAGGAGGCGCTGCGGCTGTGGCCGCCGGCGCCCGCCTATGGCATCTCGCCGCTGAGCGACGAGACCATTGGCGGTGGCAAGTACAAGCTCAGGAAAGGCACGTTCATCACGATCCTGGTGACTGCACTGCATCGCGATCCCAGCGTCTGGGGACCCAATCCCGATGCGTTCGATCCCGAAAACTTCAGCAAGGAAGCCGAGGCCAAGCGGCCGATCAATGCCTGGAAGCCGTTCGGCAACGGCCAGCGCGCCTGCATCGGTCGCGGCTTTGCCATGCACGAGGCGGCACTTGCGCTCGGTATGATCCTGCAGCGCTTCAAGCTGATCGACCATCAGCGCTATCAGATGCACCTGAAGGAAACGCTGACGATGAAGCCGGAGGGCTTCAAGATCAAGGTTCGTCCGCGCGCCGATCGCGAGCGCGGCGCCTATGGCGGGCCTGTTGCAGCGGCTGCGGCGCCAAAGACGCAGCGCCAGCCGACCACGCGGCCCGGTCACAACACACCGATGCTGGTGCTCTACGGCTCCAATCTCGGCACCGCAGAGGAGCTTGCCACGCGTATGGCTGATCTTGCCGAGATCAACGGCTTTGCCGTGCATCTCGGGCCGCTCGACGACTACGTCGGCAAGCTGCCACAGGAGGGAGGCGTGCTGATCATCTGCGCCTCCTACAACGGCGCCCCACCCGACAATGCGACGCAATTCGTAAAATGGCTCGGCGAGGATCTGCCGAAGGATGCCTTCGCCGGCGTGCGCTATGCCGTGTTCGGCTGCGGCAACAGCGACTGGGCCGCGACCTATCAATCCGTACCCCGCTTCATCGACGAGCAATTGTCGGCGCATGGTGCGCGGGCGGTCTATCCGCGCGGCGAGGGAGATGCGCGCAGCGATCTCGACGGCCAGTTCCAGAAATGGTTCCCGGCGGCTGCTCAGGTCGCGACCAAGGAATTCGGCATCGACTGGAATTTCACCCGTACTGCGGAAGATGATCCGCTCTACGCGATCGAGCCGGTTGCGGTGACCGCCGTCAACACCATCGTTGCCCAGGGCGGCGCTGTCGCGATGAAGGTGCTGGCCAATGACGAGCTTCAGAACAAGTCAGGTGCCAATCCGTCGGAGCGCTCGACACGCCATATCGAGGTGCAGCTGCCGACCAACATCACCTACCGCGTCGGGGATCACTTGAGCATCGTTCCGCGCAACGATCCGACGCTGGTGGATTCCGTCGCCCGCCGCTTCGGCTTCCTGCCGGCCGACCAGATCAGGCTTCAGGTGGCCGAAGGCCGCCGTGCGCAATTGCCGGTCGGCAATGCCGTGTCGGTCGGACGGCTGCTCAGCGAGTTCGTCGAGTTGCAGCAGGTGGCCACGCGGAAGCAGATCCAGACCATGGCCGAGCACACCCGCTGCCCGGTCACCAAGCCGAAGCTGCTGGCCTTTGTCGGCGAGGAGCCTGAGCCGCTCGAGCGCTACCGGACCGAGATCTTGGGCAAGCGCAAATCGGTGTTCGATCTGCTGCTCGAATATCCGGCCTGCGAACTGCCATTCCACGTCTATCTGGAAATGCTCTCGCTGCTGGCGCCGCGCTATTACTCGATCTCGTCCTCGCCGTCGGTCGATCCAGCGCGTTGCAGCGTCACCGTCGGCGTGGTCGAAGGACCGGCGGCCTCGGGGCGCGGCACCTACAAGGGCATCTGCTCGAACTATCTCGCCAACCGGCGCGCGGGCGATACGGTCTACGCGACTGTCCGCGAGACCAAGGCCGGCTTCCGGCTGCCCGACGATCCATCCGTGCCGATCATCATGATCGGCCCGGGCACGGGGCTCGCGCCGTTCCGCGGCTTCCTCCAGGAGCGCGCCGCGCGCAAGGCCAAGGGCGCCAACCTTGGACCATCCATGCTGTTCTTCGGCTGCCGCCATCCCGACCAGGACTTCCTCTATGCGGAGGAGCTGAAGGCGCTGGCTGCAAGCGGCATCACCGAGCTGTTCACCGCGTTCTCGCGGGCGGAGGGACCGAAGACCTATGTGCAGCACGTGCTCGCCGCGCAGAAGGACAAGGTCTGGCCGTTGATCGAGCAGGGCGCGATCATCTATGTCTGCGGCGACGGCAGCAGGATGGAGCCCGATGTGAAGGCGGCGCTCGTTGCGATCTACCGCGAGAAGAGCGGTAGCGATGCTGCCGCGGGCGCCCGCTGGATCGATGAGATGGGTACGAAGAACCGCTATGTGCTGGACGTCTGGGCCGGCGGGTGACCGCCAGCCCAATCGTGCTAAACGTCAGGCATGATTCCCTGGGAAAAAATCGACACCGCCAAAATCCCCGGCTCCGATGAGGAGCTCCGCCTGATGCGGCGGGGCAAGGAGTTTTCGATCAAGCTCGGCACCAACGAGCTGATGAACAACCGCCTGTCGGGCTCCGAAGCCGCGCTCGCAACGCTGGCGGCGAAACAGATCGAGAAAGTAACAAAGCCTGCCGTTCTGATCGGTGGCCTAGGCATGGGCTTTACGCTGCGCGCGGCGCTCGCCGTGCTCGGAAGCAAGGCAAAGATCGTGGTCTCTGAATTGGTGCCGGCGGTGGTGGCGTGGGCGCGCGGGCCGATGGCGGAGGTCTTCGGCGACAGTCTCGAAGACGCCAGGGTGAGCATCCGGGAAATCGACGTCGGCGAGATCGTCCGGGCGAAGAGTTCGGCCTTCGACGCCATTCTGCTCGATGTCGACAACGGGCCGGAAGGGCTGACGCGAAAGGGCAACGATGCGCTCTACAGTGCGAGCGGATTGGCGGCCGCGAAGGCGGCGCTACGGCCCGGCGGCGTGCTCGCTGTCTGGTCGTCGGGACCGAACCCCGCCTTTGCCAAGCGTCTCGGCCGTGCCGGCTTCGACGTCAACGAGGTCAACGTCCGCGCAACCGGCAGAGGCGGCGGCGCGCGTCACGTGATCTGGATCGCGAAGAAGGCTTAAGCAGCCTGCGCGGCGGCGCCGTGCGCATGCGCGTCGATGGCGCCAATAATCTCCGGCCAGAACCGCGCCGGCAGCGCGTGGCCCATGCCCTCGATCATCAACAGCTTTGCGCCCGGAATTGACTCCGCGGTGTCCTTGCCGCCCTCTGGACGCACCAGCGGATCGACCGTGCCGTGGATCACCAGCGTCGGCGTCTTTACGGCATGCAGCCGTTCCTTGCGGTTGCCGGAGGCCAGCACGGCACGGAGCTGCCGGCCGACGCCGGCCGGATTGAGCCCGCGGGCGAAGACGCGCTCCGCGCGGCCAGGATCGAGCGCCTCTTCTTCCGGAAATGACCCGGCACGCAGCACCTTCCAAGTCTGGCCGTAGCGGGTGATGAACTCCTCCTTGCTGCGCGGTGGCGGTGCCATCAGCATCGCTGCGGCCTCGCGTGTCGGCGGCGGCACACGCGGATTGCCTGTCGTCGACATGATCGAGGTCAGCGACCGTACGCGCTGCGGGAACGACAGCGTCGCCTCCTGCGCGATCATGCCGCCCATAGAGGCGCCGACCAGGTGCGCCGACTTGATGCCGAGTGCATCCATCAGGCCGACCGTGTCCTTGGCCATGTCGATCAGCTTGTACGTCGCGGCGACCGGAATCCTGAGGAAGCGCAGCTTCATCAGCTCGAGCGGCGTCAGGCGCTTGCCACCGGTGAGGTGGCTCGACTTGCCGATGTCGCGATTGTCGAAACGGATCACGCGAAAGCCGCGGGCGGCGAGCTGCTCGCAGAACGCATCGTCCCAATGGATCATCTGCGCGCCGAGCCCCATGATCAGCAGCAGCGGCTCGGCATTGTCGTTGCCGAAGATCTCGTAGCAGATGTCGATGCCGTTGGCGCGGACGGTCTGCGGCGGCTGATGGGCGGAAGCGTTCACCGGATTGTTCCCCTGTGGCAGGCCGGAATTGTATCGCATGGTTTGCCGCCGCAAAGAAGCCGTGCGTGCGACATCGCCCTGTCGCTTAGCCGTTGACCGGCCCGTCGCAACGGTGTGGTATGGCGACAAAAGAAGGGCGCAGGAAGCCCTCGTGACCTGGAGGACGCCGATGACCGACAAGATCACCGACCCTGTCGCCCTGTGGCAGAAGATGGTTGGCGAGATGGAGAAGGGCTTCAACTCCTTCGCCACCAAGGCGATGGAGACGCCCGAATTCTCGCAGGCCATGAATCGCGCCGGCGGCGCTGCTGCGGGTGCTCAGAAGCAGTTCGGCGATCTCATGGAGAAATACTTGCTCTCGATGAACCTGCCGAGCCGCGAGCAGATGACCGGCATCGCCGAGCGCCTGCAAGCCATCGAGGGGCAGATTGGCGAGATCAAGTCGATGCTGAGCCAGATGTCGGCGGCCTCAAGCGGATCGCCGATCGATGCCGCACCGCGGCCGCCGCGCACCAAACGTCCGCCGTCCGAAGGCGGAGGGCCAAAATGAACGCGCCGACGGGACTCGATTTCGCAGCAATCCCGGAGCGCATCCAGGCCGAGGTGCAGCGCGCCATCCAGCGCAGCATCAAGGGCGTCGAATATTTCTCGACCTCGGGTCCCACGCTCGGATCGACTCCGAAGGACGTGCTGCATTCGCGCGGCACGATGAGCCTCTATCACTACCGGCCGATGTCGGACGAGGTCTACCGCGTGCCGGTGCTGATCGTGATGGCGACCACCAATCGCGGCTACATCCTCGACCTCGTGCCGGGCCAGAGTTTCATCGAGTTCCTGCTCCGGCGCGGCTACGACGTCTACATGCTGGACTGGAGCGCGCCGCGGCCGGAGGAGAAGAGCCTGCGCATGGAGGACTATGTCCTCGATTTCATCCCGGATTGCGTCCGCCGCGTGCAGGCCGATTCCGGCGAGCAGGACGTCTCCGTGATCGGCTATTGCTTCGGTGGCGTATTGTCGCTGCTCTACGGCTCGATCTTCCCGGACGGGCCGATGAAGAATTTGATCTGCTTCACCACACCGATCGACTTTCGCGAGATGAAGCTGTTCTCGAACTTCTCCGACCGCCGCTATTTCGACGTCGACCGCCTCGTCGACAGCGTCGGCAACGTGCCGCCGGAGATGATCCTGTCGTCATTCGAGATGCTGCGTCCGGCCTCGCGCACGGTCAGCCAGATCCAGCTCTGGGAAAACATCTGGAACGATGAGTTCGTGAAATCCTACCGGATGTTCGACCGCTGGGCGACCGACACGCTGCCGCTGGCGGGCGAGTATTTCCGCACCATCACCAAGGACCTGATGTGGGACAACAAGCTCTACGACGACACCATGTCGGTCGGTGGGCGGCCAGCGAAGCTCGCGAGCATCAAGGTGCCGATCCTGCATGCGGTCGCCGAGCACGATCACATCGTGCCCTATGATGCGGCCAAACATCTGATCGCCAAGATCGGCTCGGCGGACAAGGAAGAGGTGATGCTGAAAGGCGGTCACGTCTCACTGGTCGCCGGCGCCAACGCAATAAAACGACTGTGGCCGAAACTGGATTCCTGGCTGGGGACAAGATCGACATGAGTGAGCAGCGTTCCTATCCGCGCCACGTCAAGACCGACGCCGGCGATATCGAAATCCGCCTGATGTCGCCTGCCGACGAAGCGGCTGTGCTCGCCTTCGGCAAGGGCCTGCCGACCCATGACCTCTTGTTCCTGCCGCGCAACATCAGCGAGCCGAAGGTGCTCTCCGCCTGGGTGAAGGAGATCGAGCGCGGCGCCATTCAAAGCCTGCTCGCGGTGAAAGACGGCAAGGTCGTCGGCTGCGGCACCCTGGTGCGCGACCCGCATTCCTGGTCGCCCCATGTCGGCGAGATCCGCATGGTGGTGTCGCAGGACGTGCGCGGGAAGGGGGTGGGGAAGGCGCTGTCGCAGGAGACCTTTGCGCTCGCGCTGGGGGCTGGGCTGGAGAAGCTCTCGGTCCAGATGACGGTCGACCAGCAGGCGGCGATCGCGCTGTTCGAGAGCCTCGGCTTCAAGGCCGAGGCTCTACTCCGGGACCATGTCCGGGATGTCGATGGCAAGACCCACGACATCGTCGTGCTCGGCCACAACATCGCGCAGGTCCAGGCCCAGATGGAGGCCTATGGGCTGCCAGGCGCCGTCCAGCACTAAAGAACGCCGTCCAGCACTAAAAAGCGCCGTCGCGCTAGCCGGCGACCAAAAACCGGAAAACAAGCCCATGCACAGTAGGCGGCGGGCCAGGAAGGCAACCGATTGCCTCTCATTAAGGCTGTTCACGATTTCGTGATATCGCGGTGCAACATGAATATTGCATCGCACAATTAACTGTGCCATATAAGCCGTGCCCCGGGCCATCGAGGACGGGGTGAGCCCATAGCTCAACCCGATGAGGATGGAGAGAACCCCATGACCACCGAAACCAACACCGCCTTCGAGGGCTTCAAAGACGCTTTCAAGAACATCCAGAACCTGGAAGTTCCCGAGGCTGCCCGCGAATTCGTCAAGAAGACCGCCAACACCGCCAAGGACCGTGCTGCCGAGGTGTTCGCTGGCTCCGAGCGCGTGACCGCCGCCGTCGAGAACGCGGTGACCGAGTCCGTCACTGAAGCCGGCAAGATCAGCCGCAACATCCAGCAGGCGATCTACGAGGACGCCGAGGCGTTCTTCTCGGGTATCGACAAGCTCGCGTCCGCCAAGTCGTTCAGCGAAGCCGTCGAGATCCAGTCGAGCCTGCTCCGCGCCCGCGGCGAAGCGTTCGTCTCGCGTACCAAGGCGACCGCCGACTATCTCGGCAAGCTCGCCGCCAATGGTGCCAAGTCCGCTCAGGACAACTTTGCCAAGGTCTACAACAAGACCGCCTGATCTGGCTCCTTAAGACCAAACTGAAATTTGAGGCCCGCTTCGGCGGGCCTTTTGTTTGCGCTGCCGTCGTGATCGTCTCCGTCGTCATTGCGAGGAGCCCTTGCGACGAAGCAATCCGGAGTCTTTCTACGGAGGCAGACTGGATTGCTTCGCTTCGCTCGCAATGACGAGTACTGTGATGCAGCCATGAACGCACCCGCCACCTTCTCCTTCGATTCCCCCGGCGATGCCGAACGCGCGGTCGAGCTGCGCCGCGTCAAAGCGCTGGCGACGCTGGTGCTGGCGTCGACATTGGCACTGTTCGTCGTCGCAAAATGGTTGCTGCCGGTGCATCCCGTGTTCGGCTTCATTGCCGCCTTCGCGGAAGCCGCGACCATCGGCGGGCTCGCCGACTGGTATGCCGTGGTCGCGCTGTTCAAGCGGCCGCTTGGCCTGCCGATACCGCATACCGCGATCATCCAGAGCAATCAGGCCCGCATCGCCGACAAGCTCGGCGAGTTCATCCAGGTCCATTTCCTCGAGGCCGGCCCCGTCGAGGCCAAGCTGAAGGAGATCGATTTCGGCTCCTTCGTCGCCGACTGGCTGCGCGACCGCAAGCGCAGCGATGATCTTGCGCGCTTTGCTCTGCGGCTATTGCCGGAGGCCGTGTCCGCGACGGAAAGCTCCGGCCTGATGACCTTCATCATCCGCCGCATGTCGACACAAATCCAGGCGATCGACCTCGCGCCACTCGCGGCCGGCACGCTGCGCGGCTTCGTCGCGGAGGGGCGGCACCAGATCCTGTTCGACGATCTGCTGCGCGTGATGCACGAGACGCTGACCCAGAAAGAGACCATGGCGATGATCCGCGACAAGGTGCGCGCGGAGTTGCCGACGCTGCTCAACCTCTATCGCGCCGACAAGTTTCTGGTGAACAAGATCGTCTCGTCGGCAACGGCTTTCTTCAACGAGGTGCGCAGCGATCCCAAGCATCCGTTCCGCGGCGAGTTCGATCGTATGGTGCTCAGCTTCGTCGATCGGCTCGGCACCGACCAGGCCTATATCGACCGCATCGACGGCTTGAAGCGCGATTTCCTGGCGCGGCCCGAGCTTGCCGATCTCGCCCGCACCGTCTGGGCCAACACGCGCTCCTTCATCGAACGCAGCGCATCAGGTGAGACGCAGGTGCTGCAGCATCATCTCGCTGGCATGTTCGTTTCGGCGGGCGATGCACTCGCCGGCGATGCCGAGCTGCGCGGCGAGATCAACCAGGGTCTGGTGACGGTGCTGCGCAGCTTCGTCGCCGACCAGAAGAGCGGCGTCTCGACCTTCATCTCCGACCAGGTCAAGGCATGGGACATGGCGCAGCTGATTTCGCTGATCGAAATCAACATCGGCCGCGACCTGCAATACATCCGCTTCAACGGCTCGCTGATCGGTGGACTGGCGGGATTGGCGCTCTACTCCGTAGAATTCCTGCTCCGATTGTTGTGACTTTTGCGTCACGCCCGTCAGCATTAACGCGCGGGCCTATTGTCGCCTCGCGTCTCTCCCGCTTGAATGCGTGGAACCGGCCGCCTAGCTGATTCATGTTGCGCTGCGGAACGATCAAGAAGCCGGCGTATTGGAATTCATGCCCATTGCCGGCATCGCAGCCGGCGGGCTCTTCGGGAATTCTTCCAAGGGGATCCATTGATGACCGCTACTGCCCAGACGCTGCGTCCGCCGTCCCGTACTCTGATGTTTCTGGAAGGGCGCGCGATCCACGAGTTCGGCGCATTCCTCGGCGCGCTGCCGCTGCTGAGCCTCGCGCCGCGCGGCGACGGGCATCCGGTGCTGGTGCTGCCGGGCCTTGTGGCCTCCGACGTGTCCACGCGCGCGCTGCGCAGCTTTCTCACCAGCAAGGGCTATGCGGTGAGCGGCTGGCGCCAGGGCCGCAATTACGGCCTGCGTGAGGGCGTGCAGCATGCGATGGTCGATCTGGTCGAGGAGCTGAGCGACAAGCACGGCCGCAAGATCAGCCTGGTCGGCTGGAGCCTCGGTGGTCTCTATGCACGCCAACTCGCCAAGATGATGCCGGAGCGCGTGCGCCAGGTGATCACGCTCGGCAGCCCCTTTGCCGGCCATCCCCGGTCGACCAATGCCTGGCGCGTCTATGAATGGGCGAGCGGACGGAAGTCCGACGAAGTTGACCCGCGCTTCGGTGGCGAACTCGCGGTGCCGCCGCCGGTGCCGACCACCGCCATCTTCAGCCGCACCGACGGCGTCTGCGCCTGGCAGGGCTGCATGGAGAAGACGGGCCTGCAGACCGAGAGCATCGAGGTCGAGAGCAGCCATTGCGGCATGGGCCACCATCCCGCCGTCGTCTATGCGGTGGCCGACCGCCTCGCGCAGAAGGAGGGCCAGTGGCGCCCCTTCGACCGCAGCGGCTGGCGCAGCCTCGCCTATCCCGATCCGCATCGGTAGTCGCGTCGCCTCTCCCCGCCTGCGGCAGGACAATCGCTTTTGAGAACGGCTCCCCTGTGGCACATCCTTCGAGACGCCCGCCTCTGGCGGGCCCTCAGGATGAGGCCTGAGTGTGTGGCAGCTGTTTTAGCGGGCGCCGATGCCCGTTTAGCCTCATCCTGAGGAGACCGCGAAGCGGTCGTCTCGAAGGACGAGGCGTGCGACCAGGGGAGTGGGAGAAGAGGAAGCGTCGCTTCCGTCCATTGTCGCGGCTGCACCAAACGCGCTATGCCTCGCGCATGGCGCATCCGCTCTCTCGCATTATCGATCAGCTCAAGCGTGAGCCGTCACGCACTGGCTCCATCGTCATCACCATGTTCGGTGATGCCATCGTGCCGCGCGGCGGTTCGGTGTGGCTCGGTACGCTGCTGGAATTCTTCGAGCGCCTCGACATCGATGGCAGCGTGGTGCGCACGGCGATGTCACGTCTTGCTGCCGATGGCTGGCTGACGCGCGAGAAGGTCGGCCGCAACAGCTTTTATCGCCTCGCCGAGAAAGGCCGCGAGACGTTCGAAGCCGCGACGCGCCACATCTATGATCCGCCGCCGTCGAACTGGACCGGCCGCTTCGAGCTGCTCCTGATCGGCAATGGCGAAGATCGTGATGCTTCGCGCGAGGCGCTGCGCAACGCCGGCTTCGGCAGCCCGCTGCCGGGCGTGTGGGTGGCGCCATCAGGCGTGCCGGTGCCGGAAGAGGCGGCAGGCGCGATCCGCCTCGAGGTCTCGGCTGAGGATGACAGCGGCCGTCGCCTGCTCAGCGCGAGCTGGCCGCTGGAGCGCACGGCGGATGCCTATCTGAAATTTATCAAGACATTTGAGCCGCTGCGCGCCGCACTCGCGCGCGGCACGGATCTGTCCGAGGCCGACGCCTTCACGGCGCGCATCCTGCTGATCCACTATTACCGCCGTGTCGTGCTGCGCGATCCGCTGCTGCCCGAAAGCCTGTTGTCGGCAGACTGGCCGGGCAGGGCGGCCCGCACGCTCTGCGGCGAAATCTATCGTGCGCTGCTTGCTCCATCGGAACAATGGCTTGATGGCCATGGGACCAATGAGAAAGGCCCGCTGCCGCCGGCGCGAAAGCTCCTGGAAAGGAGGTTCGAGGCTTGATCTACATGTTACAGAAATATCTTGCATGACGTAATTTTTGTTATATATTGCCTCCCAACAAACGGGGAGGATTGCGCATGTATACCCAGGCGCTGAACACGGCCGAGACCGACGACCGCGGTCTCGAGGACGCAGGCCGAGCCGCGCAGTTCCAGGCCCGCATCGATGCCGAGGAGCGCATCGAGCCGAATGACTGGATGCCGGCGGCCTATCGCAAGACGCTCACCCGTCAGATCTCCCAGCACGCCCATTCCGAAATCGTCGGCATGCTGCCCGAGGGCAACTGGATCACGCGCGCGCCGACCTTGCGCCGCAAGGCCGCGCTGCTGGCCAAGGTGCAGGACGAGTGCGGCCACGGGCTCTACCTTTATGCCGCCGCCGAAACGCTCGGCAGCTCACGCGAAGAGCTGGTCGACGCCATGCTCGCGGGGAAAGCAAAGTACTCCTCGATCTTCAATTATCCGACGCTGACCTGGGCTGACATCGGCACCATCGGCTGGCTGGTCGACGGCGCTGCGATCATGAACCAGATCCCGCTGTGCCGCTGCTCTTACGGACCTTATGCGCGCGCGATGATCCGCGTCTGCAAGGAAGAGTCGTTCCACCAGCGCCAGGGCTACGAGATCATGGTGACGCTGTGCCGCGGCTCGGATGAGCAGAAGGCGATGGCGCAGGATGCGCTGAACAGGTGGTGGTGGCCGGTGCTGATGATGTTCGGTCCGCCTGATGCGACCAGCCAGCACAGCGACACCTCGACGAAATGGAAGATCAAGCGCTTCTCCAATGACGAGCTGCGCCAGAAATTCGTCGATGCGACCGTGCCGCAGGCGCAATATCTCGGCCTTTCCATTCCCGATCCCGGCATGACCCAGGATGCCGATGGGCACTGGCGCTACAGCGAGATCGACTGGACCGAGTTCAAGCAGGTGCTCGCCGGCAACGGCCCGTGTAACCGCGACCGCATGGCCGCGCGCCGCAAGGCGCACAATGAGGGCGCCTGGGTGCGCGAAGCCGCCGCCGCCTATGCGGCCAAGCGCGCGCAGCGTCAGACCGCCCAAGCTGCGGAATAGGGAGATCAATATGGCCACGCCGAACACGCCGCTGTGGGAAGTCTTCATTCGCAGCCGCAACGGGCTCGCGCACAAGCATGTCGGCTCGCTGCACGCGAGCGATGCGACGATGGCGCTGCAGGCGGCCCGCGACATCTACACCCGCCGTGGCGAGGGCCTCTCGATCTGGGTCGTGCCGTCCACTGCGATCACCGCGAGCGATCCCGCCGAGAAGGGCATGATGTTCGAGCCGGCGGAATCGAAGATCTACCGGCATCCGACCTTTTATGAGGTGCCGGAAGAAGTGGGACACATGTGATGGTTGCCGCCAACATCCAGGTCTCCGAAACGCCACTGGTGCTCTACGCCCTGCGTCGCGCCGACGATGCGCTGATCCTCGGCCATCGGCTGTCGGAATGGTGCGGGCACGCGCCGATGCTGGAAGAGGATATGGCGCTCTCCAACATCGCGCTCGACCTCATCGGCCAGGCCCGCGAGCTCTACAGCTACGCCGCCAAGGCCGAAGGCGGGGATAACGACGAGGACAAGCTCGCTTATTTGCGCGACGTCAGGCAGTACCGCAATCTGCTGCTGGTTGAGCAGCCCAATGGCGATTTCGCCCAGACCCTGGTGCGGCAGTTCTTCTATTCCGCCTTCGCCGATCTCTATTGGCGCGCGATGGTGAATTCGCGCGATACGACGCTCGCTGCCATCGCCGCGAAGTCGGAGAAGGAGAGCGCCTATCATCTGCACCATGCCTCGGAATGGATCATCCGGCTTGGTGACGGCACCGACGAAAGCCACGCCCGCGCGCAAGCCGCGATCGATCATCTCTGGGCCTTCACCGGCGAGATGTTCGCCGCCGATGACGGCGAGCGCGCGCTGATCTATGCCGGTATCGCCGTCGATCCCGGCACCTTGCGCGGCCGCTGGCTGACGACGCTCTCCGATGTCGTCAGCGAAGCAACGCTTCGACTGCCTGAGAACAACTGGATGCAGCAGGGCGGCCGCGCCGGTCGCCACAGCGAGCATCTCGGCCATCTCCTGTCCGAGCTGCAATCGATGCAGCGCACCTTCCCGGGGCAGACATGGTGACGGTGCTGGAGCGCGACAGCGAGCTGCGCCAGCGCGCCTGGGACGCCGCGGCGAGCGTGGTCGACCCCGAGATCCCCGTGTTGACCATCGCCGATCTCGGCGTGCTGCGCGATGTCACCGTCGACGGCGACCATGTCGAGGTCGCGATCACGCCGACCTATTCGGGCTGCCCGGCCATGAACATGATCGCGCTCGAAATCGAGATCGCGCTGGAACGTGCGGGATTCCGCGGACCAAAAGTGCGGACCGTGCTGTCGCCGGCCTGGACCACGGACTGGATGAGCGAGGAAGGCCGCCAGAAGCTGCGCGCTTATGGCATCGCGCCGCCGCAATCTTCACACTCGCGCCGCGCGCTATTTGGCGAACAGATGGTGACGTGTCCGCAATGCGGCTCTGGCAAGAGCGAGCTGCTGTCCGAATTCGGCTCGACCTCCTGCAAGGCGCTCTGGCGCTGCAAGTCTTGCCGCGAACCGTTCGACTATTTCAAGTGTCACTGAGAGAGGCACGATGCCAACCCCATCGTCATTGCGAGCGCAGCGAAGCAATCCAGACTGTCTCTGCGGTGGAATTCTGGATTGCTTCGCTTCGCTGGCAATGACGGCCGTGGCTCAAATCTAGGGTATCCGTAATGTCAGCAGCCGCACCGCGCTTTCACCGCCTGGCCGTCAACGACCTCCGCCGCGAGGCGTCGGACGCCATTTCGATGACCTTTGCTATCCCGGGCGAGCTTGCCGGCGATTACGCCTTCACGCCCGGCCAGTATCTCACGCTCCGCACCACGCTCGATGGCGAGGAGGTGCGCCGCTCCTATTCGATCTGTTCCGGACCCGATGACGGTGAGATCCGCATCGCGGTCAAGAAGGTCGATGGCGGCGCGTTTTCGAGCTGGGCGGCCGATGAGCTGAAGCGCGGCGACGAGCTCGACGTGATGACGCCGACGGGCCGTTTTGGCGTGGTCCCTCCGGCCGAGGCCGGGCGCATTCATGTCGGCTTTGCCGCGGGCTCCGGCATCACGCCGATCCTGTCGATCGTCAAGGGCGTGCTGGCGCGCGAGCCGGACAGCCGCTTCTTCCTGTTCTACGGCAACCGCGCGACCGACAACATCATGTTCCTGGAGGCGCTCGAGGAGCTGAAGGATCGCTTCATCGATCGCCTCTCGATCTTCCACGTCATCTCGGGCGAAGAGCAGGATATCCCGATCCTGCATGGCCGACTCGACAGCGACAAGGTGAGGCTGCTGCTGCGCTCGCTGGTGCCAGCGGGAAGCGTCGATCATGTTTTCATCTGTGGTCCATTGGGCATGAGTGAGGAGATCGAGGCGACCTGCCGCGAGCTCGGCATTGCCGATGATCGCATTCACGTCGAGCGCTTCGTCTCCGAATTCGGTGGCAAGCCGCGACCGAAAAAGATTGTGGCACCCGATGCGCCGCCGAAGGCGATCGCCTCCCTGATCATCGACGGCAAGCGCCGCGACGTGCCGGTCGCCGAGGACGAGGCGATCCTCGATGCTGCGCTGCGCGCCGGCGTCGATCTGCCTTTCGCCTGCAAGGGCGGGATGTGCTCGACCTGCCGTGCCAAGCTGGTCGAGGGCGAAGCGCCGATGGATATCAACTATTCGCTGGAACCGTGGGAGCTCAAGGCCGGCTTCGTCCTGACCTGCCAGGCCAAGCCGTCCTCGGAGCGGGTCGTGGTCGATTACGACCATGTCTGATCAGGCGTATCAGTGCCCGACAATGCAAATGCGTCGCATTATTTGACAGCTTGAGCCAAGCGGCAGAACATCTTGTGCAAACAATTGGCCGGGAGAAACGCGTGAACGTCAAAGCCGCCTTGTCGTCTGAAGATATCGCCCGTGCTTGCGCCGATGCGATGTGGGCGGAGGACGATGCCTCCAAAGGTCTCGGGATGGAGATCGTCGAAATCGGCCCGGGCTTTGCGACGCTCGCCATGACGGTGCGGCCAGACATGGTCAATGGCCAGCGCATCGCCCATGGCGGCTTCATCTTCACGCTCGCCGATTCCGCCTTCGCGTTCGCCTGCAACTCGCACAACGAGCGCGTGGTGGCCGCGCAGGGGCAGATCACCTTCATCAAGCCGGGCAGGCTCGGCGATCGCCTTGTCGCGGAGGCGCGGGAGGTTAGCCGCGGCGGCCGCTCCGGCATCTATGACGTGCGCGTGAGCGCAGGCGACACCGTCATCGCGGAATTCCGCGGGCATTCACGTGTCATTCCTGGCACGTGGTTGCCGGCGCAAGACCAATAAAAGAGAAGAACAAATCAATGTGGGGAAATGCTGATGGCTTCGACGAAGCTGAAGGAAGGTCACGTCTATAAGGCCGAGATGGACGCGCATGAACGCGCGTCACGCGACGAGATCATGGCGCTGCAGACGCAGCGGCTGGCCTGGTCGCTGAAGCACACCTACGACAACGTCGCGCACTATCGCCGGGCTTTCGACCAGGCCGGTGTGCACCCGTCCGACTTCCGCGAGCTTTCCGATCTCGCAAAGTTTCCGTTCACGGTGAAGACGGATCTCCGCGACAATTATCCCTTCAACATGTTCGCCGTGCCGCGCGAAAAGCTGGTGCGCGTGCATGCGTCTTCGGGCACGACCGGCAAGCCGATCGTCGTCGGCTATACGCAAGCCGACATCGACACTTGGTCGCAGGTGATGGCGCGCTCGATCCGTGCCGCCGGCGGCCGCACCGGCATGATCATCCACAACGCCTACGGCTATGGCCTGTTCACCGGTGGGCTCGGTGTGCACTACGGCGCCGAGAAGCTCGGCTGCACGGTTGTTCCGATCTCCGGCGGCATGACCGAGCGGCAGGTGCAGCTCATCAACGACTTCCGGCCTGACATCATCACGGTGACGCCGAGCTACATGCTGGCGATCCTCGACGAGTTCAAGCGCCAGAAGCTCGACCCGCGCCAGTGCTCGCTCAAGGTCGGCATCTTCGGCGCCGAGCCCTGGACCAACGCGATGCGCAGCGAGATCGAGGACGCCTTCGACATGGACGCAACCGACATCTACGGCCTGTCCGAGGTGATCGGCCCCGGCGTCGCGCAGGAATGCATCGAGACCAAGGACGGGTTGCACATCTGGGAAGACCATTTCTATCCTGAAGTGATCGACCCCGAGACCGGCGCGGTGCTGCCTGACGGTGAGAAGGGCGAGCTGGTGTTCACCTCGCTGACCAAGGAAGCTTTCCCTGTGATCCGCTATCGCACCCGCGATCTGACGCGGCTGCTGCCGGGCACCGCCCGGCCAGGCATGCGGCGCATGGAAAAGGTGACGGGCCGCTCCGACGACATGATCATCCTGCGCGGCGTCAATCTGTTTCCGACCCAGATCGAGGAGGTGCTACTCGCGACCGACTGGTGCGGCGGCCACTTCATCCTGGAGCTGACCCGCGAAGGCCGCATGGACGAGCTAACCATCATCGCCGAGGCGCGGCCCGAAAGCTGGGACGGCCGAGGCCTTGTCGACCATGCCGACCGGATCTCGACCCACATCAAGAACACGATCGGCGTCAGCTCCAGGGTCCAGGTGGTCGCGCCAGCCACGCTGGAGCGCTCGCTCGGCAAGGCCAAGCGGCTCTACGACAAGCGGCCCAAGGACTGATCTGACGGATTGACTTGACTGGCTCCAAAGGCGACAAGGCCCGCGAGAAATCCCGGGTCTTTCCATGTCGCCAGCCGATCCCAAAACTGTCGAAGCGCGCTGCGTTCGCCTCAATGCCAAGGCGGAAAACGCGGCTGCGCTCGCGCCTGATGTCGAGCGTCACACGCTCGCGCGTGGCCCGAACGATCTGCTGATCGAGGTGAAGGCCGCTTCCGTCAATCCCTCCGACGTCAAGGCGGCGACCGGGCTGATGCCCTATGCCGTGTTCCCGCGCACGCCGGGCCGCGATTACGCCGGTGTGGTGATCGACGGCCCCGTCGGCATGATCGGCCGCGAGGTGTTCGGCTCTTCAGGCGATCTCGGCATCCGCCGCGACGGCACCCACGCGAGCCATCTCGTCGTCGAAACCGATGCCGTGGTGGAGAAGCCTAAGACAGTGTCCTGGGAGGAGGCCGCCGGCATCGGCGTGCCCTTCGTCACCGCCATGGAAGGTTTTCGCCGTGCGGGCATTCCAAAGGCCGGCGAAACGGTGCTGGTGTTCGGCGTCAACGGCAAGGTCGGCCAGGCTGCGGTGCAGATTGCGACCTGGCAGGGCGCGCGCGTCATCGGCGTTGTACGCAAGGCCGAGGCCTATGAGGGCCACAGCAATGCGCCCATCGAGGTGATCGACGCATCCGCCGTCGATGTCGCCACACGCGTGCGGGAACTGACCGGCGGCAAGGGCGCCGACATCGTCTTCAACACCGTCGGCGATCCCTACTTTCAGGCGGCGCACAAGTCGCTGGCCCTTCGCGGTCGGCAGATCCTGATCGCGGCGATCGACCGCATCGTGCAGTTCAACATCCTCGAATTCTATCGCGGACAGCACACCTATGTCGGCATCGACACGCTCGGCCTGTCGTCTGCCGCAACCGCCGCGGTGTTGCGCGATCTCGGGCCGGGCTTTGCGAGCGGCCATTTGAAGCCGTTTCCGATCAAGGCGAGTGCGATCTATCCGCTGGAGCGCGCGAAGGACGCCTATGCGGCGGTCGCCGGCTCGTCGCGCGACCGCGTGATCCTGAAGCCGTAATCATGGAATCCACCCAACTCGTCATCCTCGCCGGCCTCGTCATTGGCCTGGTTTACGGCGTTGTCGGCCTGCTCAGCGGCTTCTGCCTGATGAGCAGCCTGCGCGGCTGGCTGGCGGAGGGCGACGGGCGGCTGGTGCGGAGCTATGCGCTGGCGGTTGCGGTTGCGGTCGCGGCCAGCCAGTTCCTCGCCGGCGAGGGGATGGTCGATCTCGGCAAGTCGATCTATCTGCAACAGACGTTTTCGGCGCCGGTGCTGTTCCTGGGCGGGCTGCTGTTCGGCTACGGCATGGTGCTGTCGAACGGTTGCGGCTCGCGCGCGCTGGTGCTGCTCGGGCGCGGCAATCTCCGTTCCTTCGTCGTCGTGATCGTGCTGGCCATCGCCGCGCAGATGACGCTCAAGGGCCTGATCGCACCGGCGCGTATTGCGCTGGTCCAGGCATCGCAAATGACTGTGAACGCGAATTCGTTGCCGTCGCTGCTGGCGACGCTCGGTCCAGCTGGTGCGATGGCGCGCGCGTTGGCCGCAGCCGCGATTGTCATCGCGCTGCTCCTGTTTGCCTTCGCGCATCCGGCGTTCCGCCGCTCGCCGGGCCAGATCGCGGCCGGCGCCATCATCGGTCTGCTCGTCGCCGGTGGCTGGTACGTCACCGGCTATCTCGGTGCCGACGATTTCAATCCCATCCCGGTGGCCTCGCTGACCTTCATCGCGCCGATCGCCGATAGCCTGCAATATGCGATGCTCTCGACCGGCCTGACGCTCAATTTCGGTATCGCAACCGTTGCCGGTGTGTTTGCCGGCAGCCTGCTGACTGCGCTCGCGACCGGCCGCTTTCACCTCGAAGGCTATTCCTCGCCGCGACACATGCTGCGCTCGGCCGGTGGCGCGGCGCTGATGGGAATCGGCGGCGTGATGGCGTTCGGCTGCTCGATCGGGCAGGGACTCACGGGCATCTCGACGCTTGCGCTGGGCTCGTTCATCGCGGTCGCCGGCATCCTGCTCGGCACGGCGGCAGGCCTGCGCGGCGCGTTGCGGGTTCAGCCGCTCGCGGTGGCCTGACGACGCACGAGCCGATCGCCTAGCGTCGCAAGGCCGATGCCGGTCACAATCAGCCCGGCCGCGATGACAAGGCTCTTGTCGATCGGTTCACCCAGCAGGACAGCGGCGGCAGCGATGCCGACCAGCGGCGTTCCCGTTGTGCCGAGCGATGTCGTCAGCGCCGAGATGCTCTTGTTGACCATCGACATCGCCCAATAGGCCAGCGCTGTCCCGATCAGGCCGGAATAGAGGAACAGCAGAGCCAGCCGCCACGACCATTTCGCGTGCGGTAGACCATCCGCGATCAGCGCCGACCCTGTCAGCACGATGGTCGCGACCAGCACCTGCCAGATCAGGAGCTGGAGCGGAGATGCAATCCACCGGTGCGCGCGGATATAGATGATGTTCACGGCCCAGGAGATCGCAGCCAGGATCACCATGCCGGCGCCGACCACGACGTTCACATTGGTCCAGTCAATCGACGTTGGGTTCAGGATCACGGCAAGGCCGATCAGTCCGAGCAATGCGCCGGCGAGCTTTGGCGCGGTCAGCGTATCCTGTCCCAGCAAAGGTGCGGCGATCGCGACCCAGAGCGGCGTGGTGTAGCCGAGCACGATGGCCTTGCTCGCGGGCAGGAAGCGCACGCCGGTCGCAACCAGGACCGAGAACAGCGTCATGTGCAGCAGCGCCACGCTCAGGACCACGGGAATGTCGCGCCGCTCCGGGATCACCAGGTTTTTGCTGAGACCGAGGATTGCGAACAATCCGGCCAGCGCGATCCAGCTGCGGATGGCGGCAGTCCACAGCGGCGGCAGGAACTGGACGAGCTGCTTCGTCACCGACCAGTTCACGCCCCAGGCGAGCACGACGATGAGGAAAAGGCCAACCGCTGTGCGGGGAGAAAGGGACGAGTCCATCGCAAGGTCCTTGAAGCATTCCATCGCTGTGGATAGCATCGCGATTGGCACCTAAAAAAGTGCCAGATCGGAAAGGAATAAGGTGCCAGTTTCCGAAGCGATGATTTCTGCGCTGATCGAGCTCGACCGGGCCGGCGATGACGGGCTGGTGTCGCAATTGACGAGCCAGCTTCGCAGCCTGATCGCGACCGGTCGTATCGGCAAAGGCCGCGCGCTGCCGTCGAGCCGGCGGCTTGCCAGCGATCTCGGCGTCTCGCGCAACACCGTCACCTATGCTTTCGAGCAGCTTGCCGCGGAGGGATATCTCGACGCGTCACACGGACGCCGTCCTGTGGCGACGGTCGACGGTGGAGAGCGCGTTGCAGCCGCTGGCGGCCTCGCTTCGAACGTCAACTCTGCCAGGCCGCGGCTGTCGCCCTGGGCCTCGAAGCTCAAGCAGGCTGACTGGCCGATGTCCTATCAGGCGCCGCTCAAGCCGTTGCGTCCGGGGCATGGCGATGCACGCGAGTTTCCGAACGAGGTCTGGGCGCGCTGCCTGCGCCGCAGCGCCGTGCGCGCTGCCAAACGCGAGCTTGGTCCGGTCAACCGCGCGCGCCTGCGTGAGGCGCTGGCGCATTACCTGGCGACCAGCAGGGGCGTTCGCGCCACGGCGGACCAGATCATGATCCTGCCGAGCGCGCAGGCCGCACTGACGCTGATCGCAGCCGTTCTCATCTCGAAAGGCGATGCGGTCTGGGTCGAGGATCCCTGTTATCCCGGCGCCGCAGCCGCCTTTCGCGCATCCGGTGCGCGCGTGACCGGCATCAGGCTGGACGAGCAGGGCATGCAGCGGATGCCTGGATTGGCCGCGCCGAAGCTCATCTTCATGACGCCGTCGCACCAGCATCCGACCGGGCGGCTGATGTCGCTTGCGCGTCGCACCGAATTTCTGCGGTTCAGCCGGCCCGGCAAGACCTGGATCGTCGAGGACGATTACGACGGCGAATTCCACTACGACAGCCGACCCGTGCCGGCCCTGCAGGGCTTGGACGGCCATGGTCGTGTGCTCTATGTCGGCACCTTTTCGAAGGCGATGACGTCGGATATCCGGCTCGGCTATCTTGTCGTGCCTCCGGCGCTGGTCGGCACGTTCGAGATCGCGCAGCGCCACATCGGCTTGATCGCTTCCAGCCACATTCAGGAGGCGCTCGCCGAGTTCATCGCCGACGGACATTTCCTCGCGCATCTGCGCCGGATGCGCCGGCTCTACCATGCGCGGCGCGATCACCTGGTCGAAGGACTGGAGCGTCATCTCGGCGAGGTGATGTCGGTCGAGGTGCCATCGGGTGGGATCCAGCTCGTTGCTCGCCTCAAGCGAGGCCGGGCCGATCAGGCGGCGGTCGAGCGGCTGGTAGCTGCGGGCGTCGAAACGCGGGCCCTGTCCAGTCTGGCCCTTGCCCGGCCGCGCGATCATGGCCTGCTGCTCGGCTTTGCGGCCTGGCGGGAGAGCGAAATCAGCGCGGCGGTGCGGACGATGGCGTCGTGCTTCTAGTCCACGGCCTTGGTCACGATGCGGATCTCCGAGGTCAGCGTCCGGTGGACCGGGCATTTGTCGGCAATTTCCATCAGCTTCTTGCGCTGCTCGGCATCGAGCGCGCCATCCATCGCGATGTCGCGATCGATCTGGTCGAGCATGCCCTCGCGCGTCTCGCACTCCGCGCAGTCCGTGGCGTGGATCTTGGAATGCTTCAGCGTGACGGTGACGCGGTCGAGCGGCAACGATTTGCGGTCGGCATAGAGGCGCATGGTCATGGAGGTGCAGGCCCCCAGGCCGGCCAGCAGGAAATCGTAGGGGCCGGGGCCGGCATCTTCGCCGCCGGCCGCGACCGGCTCATCCGCGACCAGACGATGCGGGCCGACGGTGATGGTCTGGTCGAACTTGCTCTTGCGGGTCTCCTGGACCACGACCTTTCGCGCTTCCTCGGCAAGATCCATCGCTTTGCCGGGCTGTGCCGTGTCGATGTAGCGGCTCGCCCAGGTCGCGATCACGTCGGCCACGTAGAGGGTGTCGGCCGCCTTGCTCAGCAGATGGTCGGCCTGGTCGAGCGAGACGAAGCTCTTCGGGTGCTTTGCCGACACGAAGATCCTGGTGGCGTTGTCGATGCCGACGGTGTCGTCCATCGGCGACTGCATGATCAGCAGCGCCTTGTGCAGGCCGGTGATGTCCTTCATCAGTTCATGCTCGGCGATGTCATCGAGGAATTCGCGCTTGATCCGGAACGGACGCCCTGCGAGCAGGACTTCGACTTCACCCTGTGTGCGGATGTTCTCGATATGCTCCTTGAACAAACCGGTGACGTGAGCGGGATCGGAGGGAGCCGCGATGGTTGCGACCGCCGTGGCTTCCGGAATCTTGCCGGCTGCGGCGAGGATCGCCGCGCCGCCGAGGCTGTGGCCGATCAGCAGCGATGGCGCCTTGCGCGTTGCGCGCAGATGATCGGCCGCGCGGACGAGATCGGCGACATTGGAGGAAAATGTCGAGTTGGCAAAATCGCCCTCGCTGGAGCCGAGCCCGGTGAAGTCAAAGCGCAGCACCGCAATGCCCCTCGCAGCAAGCGCCACCGAGATGCGTTTGGCCGCCAGCGTGTCCTTGCCGCAGGTGAAGCAATGCGCAAACAGCGCATAGGCTGCGGGCTCGCCGTCCGGCAGCTCCAGCGCGGCTGCGAGCTGATGACCGCCTTCACCCGTGAATTGGAAGCGTTCTGTCCGCATGGGGCTCCCCCTTGTTTGCTCGAGCCTAGTCTCCTGAATAGCGCTGCTCGGCCCAGGGATCGCCGCGGTTGTGGTAGCCGCGGACTTCCCAGAAACCAGGGGAGTCATCGGTCAGGAATTCGATGGCCTGGAGCCATTTCGCGCTCTTCCAGAAATAGAGATGCGGCACCACCAGCCGCACCGGACCGCCGTGCTCTTCGGTCAGCGGCTGACCCGAACAGCTATGGGCCAGCAGCGCGTCCTCGGCGGCAAAGTCGTCCAGCGCAAGGTTCGTGGTGTAGCCGTCATAGGCGTGAAGCACGACGAAGCGCGCATCGTCGCGTGGCCGGCAGGCCGCCAGCAGCTCGCGCGTTGCGAGCCCCTCCCATTCGTTGTCGTAACGCGACCAGGTCGTCACGCAATGGATGTCGGAGGTGAAGCGGTCCTGCTTCTGCGCTGCGAACTCGGCATAGGTCCAGAATATGGGATGCTCGACCGCGCCGTAGACGTCGAGCCGCCAGCGCTCGCGCGACACCGGTGGTACGACGCCGAGGTCCAGCACCGGCCAGTCTTTTGTCAGATGCTGGCCGGGCGGCAGGCGCTGATCTTCCGGGCGCGTCGCCTTGCCGGTGAGAAACCGGCCCTCGCGCGCCCATTTCTCCTTGGTCCGCGTCAGCTTGCTGTCGGATGGCGTCTCGTCGGCCATGATCTACCCGAAAATGGACTACTCGTGGCGGTGCATTGCGGAAGCGTGCTTGGTGTCGCGCATGGTGGAATAGATGATCAGCGACAGGCAGATAATTCCGGCGAGATAATAATAGAACCAGTCCTCATGCCCGATGGTCTTGAAATAGAGCGCGATGGCCGGCGCGGTACCGCCAAAGATCGAGACGGTGATCGCATAGGGCAGGCCGACGCCAAGTGCGCGGACATTGGTTGGGAACAGCTCGGCCTTCACCACCGCGTTGATCGAGGTGTAGCCGGCGACGAACAGCCAGGCGCAGCAGATCAGAATGAAGGCCATGAACGGCGACTTGGTCTCCTTCAGCGTCATCAGCAGCGGCACGGTTGCGAGCGTGCCGGCGACGCCGAAGAAGATCAGCAGCGGCTTGCGGCCGATCTTGTCGGAGATGGCGCCGTAGATCGGCTGCAGGATGGTTGCGAAAATCAGCGTACCGAAGATCACGAAGGTGGTTTGGTCCTCGGTCAGGCCCACCGAGAGCTTGACGAAGGTCTGCATGTAGGTGGTGAAGGTGTAGAACGCCGCGGTGCCGCCGGCCGTGAGGCCGACCACCAGCAGGAGTTCGCGCGGGTAACGCAGCAGATTGGTGATCGAGCCGGTCGGCTTCACCACCTTCTTGGCTTCCTCGAAGGCCTCGGTCTCGTGCAGGTTGCGCCGCATCACCGCGGCAAAGATCGCGAGCGCCGCGCCGATCGCAAACGGAATACGCCAGCCCCACGCCTTCAGCTGATCGGACGTGAGGAAGACCTTTTGCAGGAGCAACAGCACGATGATGGCGGTCAGCTGGCCGCCGATCAGCGTGACGTATTGAAAGCTCGAATAGAAGCCGCGGTGCTTGGGATCGGCGACCTCGCTCAGATAAGTGGCACTGGCACCATATTCACCGCCGAGGCTCAGGCCCTCGATCACGCGAGCCAACGCCAGGATCACCGGTGCGGCGAAGCCGATCGTGGCATAGGTCGGCGTCAGCGCGATGATCAGCGAGCCGAAGCACATGAACACGACCGACAATGTGAGCGAGATGCGGCGGCCGAAATGGTCCGCAAGATAGCCGAAGAACCAGCCGCCCAGCGGGCGCATCAGGAAGGTCGCAGCAAATATCACGGCTGCATTTAATTGCTGGACGACCGGGTCGTTGCCGGGGAAAAAAGCAGGGGCGAAATAGAGGGCGAACGCCGTGTAGGCGTAGAAGTCGTACCACTCGACAAGGTTGCCGACGGAACCGATGAAGATCGCCTTGATCCTCCGCTCGGCGTCGGCAATGTCGAAGCGTTCGGAGGCCGGATGGGTTGCTTGCTCTGTCACGTCCGGCCTCTCTCCGCTGATCTTGGAAAGGCCTACATCGCCTTTCCAAGCAGAAATGGCAACTGGCGGGGGCCTCTCACCGTGCCTTGCGACCAGGTCACGGTGCCTGCTGGATCGAGCCGGAAGTCCGGAATCCGCTTCAGCCATTCCTCCAGCGCAACTTGCATCTCCATCCGCGCCAGGTTGGAACCGACGCAGCGATGGATGCCGAGGCCGAAGGCGGCGTGCCGGTTCTCGCGCCGGTCGATCACGACCTTGTCGGCGTCCGGAAACATCTTCGGGTCGCGATTGGCAGCCGGGAACGACAAGAGCACCATGTTGCCCGCCTTGACCGGGCAGCCGGAGATCGTCGTTTCCTTGACCACCTCGCGCGCCATCGTCACCGGCGCATAGGCCCGCAGCAATTCTTCCACGGCCGTCGGGATCCGGCCGGGCTCGGCAATCAGGCGTTCGCGATCGGCCGGCGTCCGGGCAAGATGCCACAGCGAGGACCCGATTGCGCTCCAGGTGGTGTCGATGCCGGCGATCAGGAGCAGCCGCAGCGAGCCAAGCACGTGCGATTCCTCCAGCGGCTGCCCCTCCTTGTCCTTGGCATTCATCAGATAGGAGATCAGATCGTCGGTCGGCTTCGACCGGCGCTCCTCGATATGCGCCATGAAATAGGCGCTCATTTCCTGGACGGCCTGGAGCAGCTTGTTCTCGTCCTTGATGCCCAGCTCCAGGATCATGTGGATCCAGTTGATGAAGAGATCGCTGTCGCTCTCGGGAATGCCGAGCATGTGTGCGATCGCCTGAACCGGGATGTACTTGCTGTAGCGCGCCGCGGCGTCGACCTTGCTGTCGGCGATGAACCCGTCGATCAACTCGTTGCAGATCGCGCGCATCCGCGGTTCCAGCTTCTTCATCGCATCAGGCGTGAATGGCGGCAGCAGCAATTGCTTGGCCGGCTTGTGCACGGGCGGATCGGAGGTGATCGGAGGAGCGACATTCCTGCTGGTGATCTCCGGCCGGATGTCGCGCACGATGATGCGGCGCGAGGAGAAATGCTCGGTGTCGTTGGCGATCTCACGCACCGCTTCATAAGTCGTCGGCATGTAGCAGCCGAGGAACCGCTCGGTGTGCACGACCGGGCTCGCGGCGCGCAGCTCTTCCCAGATCGGAAACGGGTCTTCCGTCCATTGCGGATCGGTGTGATCGAAATCGTTGACCCAATCGATCACGGGCGGATGGGCGGCAGGCTGGCTGACGTCGGACATGGCAGGAAAATCCCTTGAATATCCCTTGGAGCTCCCTTGGGCTACCTTGGGGCTCGTGTTCGCTGAAGGCACGCCGGGGCGCGGGCAGGGGGCCGCGTTATTCTTCGATCACGTCGATTGCGATTTCCGGGCAGTTGGACTTGGCAAGCCAGGCCTTGTCTTCGAGACCAGGAGGAATCGTGCCGTCTCCGGCCTCGTGAGCGTTGCCGTATTCGTCGAGTTCGAACAATTCCGGCGCCAGCGCCTTGCAGCGCGCGTGGCCCTGGCACTTGTCGGGATCGACGTGAACTCTCAGTCGCTCTGCCATGGTGGCTTCCTCGGTCGTATGCGCGGGCCGGAAAGGCGGCGCGCGTTCCCCATAAGAGTCTTATCCGCGGCATTTGCCGCGAGCTTTAAGTTATATGCTATTACATTCGCGGCAGGCTTCCCCTGTCAAGCGCAAACTTATAGGCTCCGCCGTAACATGCGTTCACATTTCGCTCGCAAGCCCGAAAACACCTACCACCATGGCGATCTCCGCGGCGCCCTGATCAAGGCCGCGTTGCGTGAGGCGGAGCAGGGCGGCGCGGAAGCGATCAGCATCAAGGCGCTGGCAAAGCAGCTCGGGGTCTCGCAACCGGCTCCGTACCGCCATTTCGCTGACCGTGAGGCGTTGCTTGCCGCGGTGACGGCAGAGGCGTTCCGCCAGTTCAGCGCGATGCTGCGCGAGGCGATGGCGAAGCCGTCGAAGCAGTCGAAATTGTCGCGGCTGGCGCAGGCGACGCTCGATTTTGGCCTCCGGCGTAACGGCATCTATCGCCTGATGTTCGCGTCCCGCACCGTCTCATGCGCGGCCAAGGACAGCGAACTGCACGAAGCGACCCGCGAGACATTTGATCTCGTGATCGAGGCCCTGGAAGCGCCTGCGGTCGGCTATCTGCGCGAGCGGCAGGCGCTCAAGATCTGGGCGGCGCTGCACGGCGTGGTGATGCTGGCCGAGCAGGGTCTTTTCACCGGCGAGGCTGCGCATGCCACGCGCGAGGAATTGGTCGAGGACTTTGTGAACGAAACGAAGGCGGCGCTCGCGGTCGCGATCAAGGACGCGCAGCGCGGAAAAAAGGCCGGCGCCTAAAGCGCGATGCGATTTCATCGCGCTTTAGGTTATTGTTTGAGCATGATCTCCGCGCAAAAGCGTTCCGCGTTTGTCGCGAGGGAAAACCGCTGCGCACTTTTCCGGATCATGCTCTAAGCCTTCGCCTTCAGCAGCCGCATCAGCTTCTCGATCGCACTGTCCGGCGTGGTGACGACGGGCCGGCCGGTGGCTTCTGCGACCAGCGGCGCGGTCGACGCGATGCTGAACTGGGCCAGGGCGATGACGTCGCAATCGCGCAGATCCTTCGATGCCTCGACGATCAGCCGATCATGGGTGGCGCGGTCGCCGCGGTCGAGCGCCGCCAGCGCGCCCTCGGCAAGCTTCGGCACGATCTGAACGGAGGCGGGAAATTCGGGCGGCATCGAGACCAGCGTTGGGGGGAAGGTCGAGAGCAGGCCGATCTTCTTGCCCATCGTCACAGCGCGTTCGATCATCGCTTCGTTTGGCTTGAGCACGGGCATCGGCGCGTGCGCACGTGCGACGGCCTCGATGCAGGGTCCGAAGGCCGAGCAGGTGAACAGGATCGCCTTCGCTCCCGTGGCTGCGGCGTAGTCGCCGAGCGCCAGAAAGCGTTCGGTCATGGCGTCGTTGAGCCGGCCGTCACGCGCCAGATCCGCCGACAGGCTGTCGTCGAGCAGGTTCATCAGCCGCGCCTCCGGCCAGGCTTGCGCGAACGCCGCCTCGATCGGGGCGATGGAGTGCTTGAGGGCGTGGATCAGGGCGATGCGCATGGGGGGCGTCATTGAGCGTAGCTATCCGGTCTCGTGCCCCGGGCGCAGCGCAGCACCATAAGCGCGTCTACGCGCGTCTTCGACGCGCTATGGTGATGCGCTGCTGAGCCGGGGCCCATCCTTTTAGAGCGTCACAAACGGTTACCTCCTGGTCCCGGCTCTGCGCAGCGGCGTGCCGGACGATGCTTCGCATCGCCGGGAACGCCGCAGCGCGTCCGGGACACGGGGAGATGTCTACTTGAACGGCACCGCGTACATCAAGCCGCCCCTGGTCCAGAGGCCGTTGAGGCCGCGCTCGAGCTTGAGCGGGCTCGCCTTGCCGACATTGCGCTCGTAGATCTCACCGTAATTGCCGGTGGCCTTGATCACCGTGACCAGCCATTTGTTGTCGAGACCGAGCCGCGAGCCGAGGTCGCCGGAAGCGCCCAGCAGCCGCTGGATCGCGGGCGTCTGCGACTTCGTCATCTCGTCGACATTGGCCTGCGTGACGCCGAGTTCCTCGGCCTCGATCAGCCCGTAATGCAGCCAGGTGATGATGTCGCTCCAGACTTCGTCACCGTTGCGGGTGAAAGGCCCAAGCGGCTCCTTGCTGATGGTCTGCGGCAGCACGACGTAGTCGGCCGGGTTCGGCGCCGCGGTCGTCACCGCGCCTGCAAGCGCGGAGGCGTCCTGGGTCATGGCGTCGCAGCGGCCGCCGAAGAAGGTCTGATACATGGTGTCGACGCGGTCGAACACCAGCGGCTTCCAGTCGATGCCGTTCGCGCGGCCGTAATCGCCGAGCGTGACCTCGTGCGTGGTACCCTGCGCGACGCAGACGGTTGCGCCCTTGAGGTCCTTGAGTTCCTTCACGCCGAGGTCTTTTTTCACGACAAAACCCTGGCCGTCGTAGAAATTGATCGGGCCCTGGCGCAAACCTAGCGTGACCCCACGCAGATAGGTCTGCGTCGAGTTGCGG
Source organism: Bradyrhizobium sp. CCBAU 53340 (assembly GCF_015291645.1). Taxonomy (NCBI): domain Bacteria; kingdom Pseudomonadati; phylum Pseudomonadota; class Alphaproteobacteria; order Hyphomicrobiales; family Nitrobacteraceae; genus Bradyrhizobium; species Bradyrhizobium sp. CCBAU 53340. Next base: position 5,713,348 of record NZ_CP030055.1, on the reverse strand, counting down.
TAGAGTACGTCAATCTCGCCTGACTGCAGCGCGGTGAAGCGGTTCTGCGCGGTCAGCGCGACATAGCGTACCTTGTTGGGATCGCCGAGCACGCCAGCGGCGAGCGCGCGACAATAGTCGACGTCGAGACCCTTGTAATTGCCTTGCGAGTCCGGCGCGGAGAAGCCGGCAAAGCCGGCGCTGACGCCGCACACCAGCGTGCCGCGGCTCTTCACCGTGTCGAGCGTCGCCGCGGATGCGACAACCGTCGATGCCGCGAGCACGCTCGCCGCGATAACCACTTTCCTCATCATACTACTCTCCCCTCAGTGATTGACACTACGCAACACGTTGTCGACGGCCGTGCCGAGCTTGTCGACGATCTGGTCGATCTCGTCGCTTGACGAGATATAGGGCGGTGCCAGCAGCACATGGTCGCCGCGGACGCCGTCCACGGTGCCGCCGCCGGGGTAGCAGCCGAGCCCATTGGCGAAGGCTTCCGCCTTGATCTTCTGGTGCAGCTTGAGTGCCGGATCGAACGAAGTGCGGGCGGCGCGATCGGCGACGAGCTCGATCGCCCAGAACAGGCCGCGGCCCCTGATATCGCCGACATGGCGGTGATTGCCGAAGCGCTCGGTGAGCCGCTGCTCGAGCTGCTTGCCGCGTTGCTTCACTTGTTCGAGCAGATTGTCCTCGCGGATCACGTTCTGCACCGCGAGCGCGGCCGCGCAGGCGAGCGGGTGCGCGAGATAAGTATGGCCGTGCTGGAACGCGCCGGAGCCGGCGCGGATGGTGTCGATGATTCCTCTGCTTGCCAGCATCGCACCGATCGGCTGGTAGCCGCCGCCGAGACCTTTTGCGATGGCCTGGATATCGGGCGCGATGCCTTCCTGCTGCCAGGCATGCGTGGTGCCGGTGCGGCCCATGCCACACATGACCTCATCGAGGATAAGAAGAGCGCCGTGCCGGTCGCAGATCTCGCGCATGGCCTTGAAGTAGCCGTCCGGTGCGGTCACCGCGCCGGCGGTGGCGCCGACGACGGGTTCGGCCAGGAATGCGGCCACGGTGTCGGGGCCAAGGCGCTGAAACTCGGCTTCGAGCTCGGCCGCAAGACGCGCCACGAATTGCGCATCGGATTCGCCGTCGAGCTTCTCGTGATAGGCGAAGGCCGGCGTCACATGGCTGAACGCGGTCGAGAGCAGCGGCGCGTAGGGAGCCCGGCGCCAGGCATTGCCGCCGGCGGCGAGCGCGCCGAGCGTGTTGCCATGATAGCTCTGCCGCCGCGCGATGAAGTGTTGCCGCTGCGGCTCGCCGCGCTCGATGAAATACTGCCGCGCGAGCTTGATGCTCGCCTCGATCGCCTCCGATCCGCCGCTGACGAAATAGGCGTAGGCGAGGCCGCCCGGCTCGGCGCCCACCAGCGTCTCGGCGAGCGCCTCGGCCGGTTCGGACGAGAAGAAGGCGGTGTGGGCGTAGGCGAGCGTCGAAGCCTGTTTCGCCATTGCCGCGATCACGCGGGGATGCTGATGGCCGAGGCAGGACACCGCCGCGCCGCCGGACGCGTCGATGATGCGACGGCCGTCCTCGGCAATGAGATAAACGCCTTCGCCGCCGATCGCCTTGGGCGGCGTCTCACGCAGCGAGCGATGCAGCACGCGGCTGGTGCGGGTGCTCATGGGATCAACCTTTCTCTGAAACGTAGGTGGAAGCTGCGGCGAGCCGCGCCTCGGTATCCTGAAGCCGCTTCTTGGCGGCCGTGCCGCCGAGCGAGAACGTCACCGCGGCCAGCGATTGCGCAATCGCCAGTGCACCGGTGAGGCTCGGGAAGAAGCCCGGCGAGGAAGCCGCTTCGAACAGCAGCACGTGATCGGCGCCCTCGGCCATCGGTGCGGCAACGCTGTCCGCAATGGCGATCAGCGTGGAGCCGGCGCGATAGGCGGCCTGCGCGACCCGGACGCTCGCATTGGTATAGGGCATGAAGCCGATGACAATGACGGCCTCGCCGGGGCGGAACGCACCGAGATCGAGATCATCGGGGCCGGATGCACCTACGATCTGCACCTGCTCGGGACGAAACAGCCGGAGCTCGTAGTTCAAGAGTTCCGCGACGCTGCGGCAGCTGCGATAACCGGCAATCCAGATCCTGTTAGCGTCGTGCAGCGTGCGGGCCGCATCCGCAATCGCGTGGGCGGAGATACGCGGGAGGCCGGCGGCCTCGGCTTCGAGCTTGTCGGTGATGAGCGCGACATCGGCGTTCGGACCGTGGCGGCGGCTCCTGGCGCGGGCCGAGAAGGGCGAGGTCTGGGACGGCCGCCGTGCCTCGGTCAGCGCGGCGCGCAATTCGTCCCAGCCGGAATAGCCGATGGCCTTCGCAAGCCGGGTGAACGCGGCGGGGTCGGCGCCGGCTTCGGCCGCGAGATCGCGCATGGAGCGGGTGGTGGCGTCGTAATCATTGGCCGCGACGAAACGCCCGACCTCCTGCAGGCGCAGGGGAAGCGATGGCAACGCAATGCGCAGTTCGCTCAACGGCGAGGATTTCGCTGATACGGCCATGAAACATTTGTTGCATGAATGCGCATTTGGTGCAACAGTTGATGCGCGCTGCCGGAAATCGCTGTTTTCAGGAAGGATTTTTGTGCTGTGACCTCAGATGATCCCAGGCCGCCGCCGCGCCGGAGCTTTTTCGGCGCACTCGGACCAAACGAGTTGAAGGGCCTGTTCTGGCAAGTGCTGGTGGTCGGCATTGTGGTCGCTGTCGTCGTCTTCCTCTGGTCCAACACCGTCACCAACCTCTCGGCCCGCCGCATCACCACCGGCTTTGCCTTTCTCGGCCGCGAGGCCAGCATGCCGATTGCCGACAGCCTGCTCGCGTATAGTCCGAGGGACAGCTACCTCTGGGCCTTCGTCGTCGGCGTCGCCAATACCCTGCGCGTCGCGGTGATCGGCATCGTGCTTGCGACCATTCTGGGGACGCTGATCGGCATCTCGCGGCTGTCGGCGAACTGGCTGCTGTCGCGGCTCGCTGCTGTCTATGTCGAGACCCTGCGCGACATCCCGCTGCTGCTTCAGCTGCTGTTCTGGTACGTGCTGATGCAGGGTTTGCCGGCGGCGCGCGCGGCGTGGCGGCCGGTCGAAGGCGTGTTTCTCTCCAATCGCGGTCTGATCCTGCCGGCGATCCCGATCGGCGCGGCACAGCTCTGGGTGCTCGGCACGGCCGTGCTGGGCTTCGTTGCATTCCTTGTCGTCAGGCGCTGGCTGGTCACGCAGCAGATGCGGGACGGCAAGCCGCGGCCGGCGTGGCCCTTTGCGCTCGGTCTCATCGTCGTGCTACCGCTCGCGGTGTCGCTGCTGCTTGGCGTGTCCTGGACGATCGAATGGCCGCAACTGCGCGGCTTCAACTTTGTCGGCGGGCTGACGCTCGCGCCTGAATATTTCGCGCTGCTGGTTGCGCTCGTCACCTACACCTCGGCCTTCATCGCAGAGATCGTGCGTAGCGGCATCCAGTCGGTGCCGCGCGGGCAGTGGGATGCCGCCAGCGCGCTCGGCCTGCGCCGCAGCTTCATGTTGCGGCAGATCATCCTGCCGCAGGCGTTGCGCGTGATCGTGCCGCCGATGACGAGCCAGTATCTCAATTTGACCAAGAATTCCTCGCTCGCGGTGGCGATCGGCTACCAGGACGTGGTCTCGGTCGCCAACACCACGCTGAACCAGACCGGGCAGGCGATCGAGGTGATCTCGCTGATTATGGCCGTCTTCCTCACCATCAGTCTCGGCATCAGCTTCTTCATGAACTGGTATAATGCGCGCATCGCGCTGGCGGAGCGCTGAGGATGACCGCGATCACCGACATGCCGGATCTTCCGCGCGCCGCGCGCCGCCCGCAAATCGGCAACCCGGTGCTGCGCTGGCTGCGCACCAACCTGTTCTCGTCGATTCCTAATGGCATCCTGACCATCGTCCTGCTGGCGGTGCTGGCCAAGGGCGTGATCGGCTTCGTGCAATGGGGCATTGCGAACGCGGTCTGGCTCACGCCGGCCAACGATTCCAGCGCCTGCAAGGCGGTGCGCGGCCTGGGTGCCTGCTGGGCGATCATTCCTGAAAAGTACCGCTTCATCCTGTTCGGCACCTATCCGTTCGACGAGCAATGGCGGCCGGCGCTGGCGGTGCTGCTATTTATCGCGCTGTACTTTCTCTCGACCCGCCGCGCCCTGTGGCGGCGCGAGCTCGCCTTCCTCTGGATCGGCGCGCTCGCGTTGATCAGCGTGCTGATGTGGGGCGGCGTGTTCGGACTGTCGTTCGTCTCGCAGGACCGCTGGGGCGGCCTGCCGGTGACGCTGATCCTGGCGACGTTCGGACTGGCGTTCGGTTTTCCGCTCGGCATCCTGGTTGCGCTCGGCCGGCGCTCAAAGCTGCCGGCGATCCGCTCGCTCTCGGTGCTCTATGTCGAGCTGATCCGCGGCGTGCCGCTGGTCAGCCTGCTGTTCATGGCGAGTGTGATGTTCCCGTTGTTCATGCCGAGCGGGTTTAATATCGACAAGCTGTTGCGCGCGCAGATCGCGATCATCTTGTTCGCAGGAGCTTATCTGGCCGAAGTGATCCGGGGCGGTCTTCAGGCCGTGCCGCGTGGCCAATATGAGGCCGCCGACGCACTCGGGCTGTCCTACTGGCGCAAGCATCGCCTGGTCGTGCTGCCGCAGGCGATCCGTCACGTCATCCCGCCGCTGGTGAATACCTTCATCGCCTTCTTCAAGGACACCAGCCTGGTGCTCATCATCGGCATCTTCGACCTGCTGACGACGGCCAAGACCGCGATCATCGATCCGGCCTGGCAGCAGTTTTCGGTCGAGGTCTACATCTTCGTTGCCGCGATCTATTTCGTCTTCTGCTTCGCGATGTCGCGCTACAGCCGGAGCCTGGAGGCGAGGGGAAGGTGATGCCGGTGTCCCGGACGCGCTGCAACGCGTAGCGTTGCTGCGCAGAGCCGGGACCCAGGGCTACACGGGAGGTCTCGGAGAGATGGGCCCCGGCTCTGCAGCGCACCGCGAAGGCGCGTTGCGCCGCGTCCGGGGGCACGAGAGCGGTTATTTCACCCGCGGATCGATCGGCGTCTGGCCGCGCAGACCCAGAATATCCTCCAGCACCTTCGCGCCGGCGATCACCTGGGCATCCGCACGCGGGGCGCCGACGACCTGGACACCCACCGGCAGGCCTGAGGCCGTGAAGCCGCAGGGCAGGGACAGCGACGGGCAGCAGGCGAGCGTAATGGCATAGACGATGCCGAGCCATTCGACGTAATTCTCGAACCTCTTGCCGGCGCATTCCGCGACATAGCGGTGCTCGATCGGGAAGGGCGGCACGATCGTGGTCGGCGTCAGCAGGAGGTCGTAGGTCTTGAAGAACTCGATCGCGCGCGCGGTCATGCCGACGCGCTGGGCCTCGGCGCGTGCGAGCTGATCGACGGTGAGCTTGAGGCCCTCCTCGATGTTCCAGATCACCTCGGGCTTGAGCAGGTCGCGCTTGGTGCGGAGCAGATTGGCCTTGGTGATCGCGAAGTCGAAAGCGCGCAAGACGTGGAAACATTCATGCGCTTCGCGCCAGTCCGGATGAGCCTCCTCGACAATGACGCCGGCCTCGGCAAAGCGTTCGGCAGCCTTTTGCGTGATCGCCTTCACTTCGGGATCGACAGGTGTGATGCCGAGATTGGGCGAATAGGCGATGCGCTTCGGCTTCTTGCCGGACTGAGCCGCCGACAGGAACGAGGTCATGGGCGCCGGCAGCGACAGCGGATCGTCCGCATAGTCGCCGCTCATCGCATCTAACAGCAGCGCGAGGTCCTCGACATTGCGGGCCATCGGCCCGACGACGCCGAGATTGCGATCGATGCCCGATTTGGGGGTATGGGCGACACGGCCGATGCTCGGGCGCATGCCGACGATGCCGCAGAAAGCCGCAGGGCTGCGCAAGGAGCCGCCCATGTCGGAGCCCTGGGCGAGCCAGGCCATGCCGGTGGCGAGCGCCACCGCGGCGCCGCCGGACGAGCCGGCCGCGGATTTCGTCGTATCCCAGGGATTGAGCGTCGCGCCGAAGACTTCGTTGAAGGTGTTGGCGCCGGCGCCGAATTCCGGCGTGTTGGACTTGGCATAGACCACAGCGCCATTGGCTTCGAGGTGCTCGACCATGAGGTCGGACTTGGTCGGGATATTGTCCTTGAAGATTGGCGAGCCCTGGGTGTTCAACACGCCCGCGACATCAGTGAGATCCTTGATCGGCACCGGCAGGCCCGCGAGCAGGCCGCGTGCGCCGGCCGGCTTCTGCATCAGCGCCTTCGCGTGCATCCGCGCGCGATCGAAGCACAGCGTCGGCAGCGCATTGACCTTGCTATCGACCTCCTTGACGCGCTTTTCCACCACGTCCAGCAGCTCAAGTGGAGAGACGTCGCCGGAGCGCAAGATGTCGACGACGGTGCAGGCGGATTGGCGGATCAGGTCTTGAGACAAGTCTATGACTCCTAAGCTTACTTTTCGCTCGTAACGACGAGGATCGAATTTAGCCCCACCCGGCGCTGATGCCGCCGTCGACCGTATAGATCACGCCAGACGTATAGCCCGCGCGATCCGACGCCAGGAACGCCATGAGGTCGCCGATCTCGCGCGCATGCGCGGGGCGGCCGAGCGGCAGGCCCTTCTGGAATTCCTTGTAACGGCTCTCGTCGCCGAACTGGTGTTTTGCCCGCGTCTTCAGCAGCGTGACGTGGCGGTCGGTGCCGACAGGGCCGGGATTGATGCCGACCACGCGGATATTGTCGGCGAGGCTCTTTCCCCCGAGCGCGCGGGTGAAGGCCATCAGCGCGGCATTGCCGGCGCTGCCGCAGATGTAATTGGCGTCGAACTTCTCGCCGGCGGCGCCGATATCGTTGACGATGACGCCGCCGCCCTTCGCCTTCATCTGCGCGTAAACCTGCCGCGTCAGGTTGATATAGCCGAACACCTTCAATTCCCACGCGTGCCGCCAGGTCGCTTCGTCGATCTTGTCGATGGAGCCGCCGGGGATGTCGCCGGCATTGTTGACGAGCACGTCGATGTCGGCGGCCTCCTGGGCGAGCCGGGCGACATCCTCTTCCTTGCGCAGATCCACGACACTTGTCGTGGCATCGATCTGGTGCGCCGAGCGCAGGCGGTCGGCCAGCGCCTTGAGCTGATCGCCGCTGCGGGCGGCGAGCAGGAGGTTTGCGCCTTCCTCGGCAAACGCCTCGGCGGCGGCGGCGCCAATGCCCTTGGACGCGCCTGTGATCAGGACGCGCTTGCCACGCAGATGCAGATCCATGAGGGATACTCGCAGAATGGGTACAAGATGAGATCAGTAGGCGCTCGATTGCGCCATGGTCAACATTGCAGTGCAGCGTTGCACTGTTGCCGAGTTTGGTCCATTGCAGTGCGATCAAAAAGGCGGCGGCTGCCGGACCAACCAAGGACGTTCTCGATGAGCAAGAAACAATACCGGATCGCAGTCATTCCCGGCGACGGCATCGGCAAGGAAGTGATGCCCGAAGGCCAGCGTGTTCTGGAGGCAGCTGCGAAGAAGCACGGCGTGTCGCTGCATTTCGATCATTTCGACTTCTCGTCCTGGGACTATTACGAGAAGCACGGCCAGATGATGCCCGACGACTGGAAGGAGAAGATCGGCAAGCACGACGCGATCTATTTCGGTGCGGTCGGCTGGCCGGCAAAGATTCCGGATCACGTCTCGCTGTGGGGCTCGCTGATCAAGTTTCGGCGCGAGTTCGACCAGTATGTGAACTTGCGTCCCGTCCGCCTGATGCCCGGCGTGCCGTCACCGCTGGCGGGTCGCAAGCCCGGCGATATCGATTTCTGGGTCGTGCGCGAGAACACCGAAGGCGAATACTCCTCCGTCGGCGGCCGCATGTTCCCCGACACCGACCGCGAGTTCGTCACCCAGCAGACGGTGATGACCCGGACCGGCGTCGACCGCATCCTCAAGTTCGCCTTCGAGCTCGCCCAGTCGCGGCCGAAGAAGCATCTGACGTCGGCGACCAAGTCCAACGGCATCTCCATCACCATGCCCTATTGGGACGAGCGCGTGGAGGCGATGGCCAAGCAGTTCCCCGGCGTGAAGTGGGACAAGTATCACATCGATATTCTCACCGCGAATTTCGTGCTGCATCCGGACTGGTTCGACGTCGTCGTCGGCTCCAACCTGTTCGGCGACATCCTCTCTGACTTGGGCCCGGCCTGCACCGGCACCATCGGCATCGCGCCGTCTGGCAACATCAATCCCGAGGGCAACTTCCCGTCGGTGTTCGAGCCGGTGCACGGCTCGGCGCCTGACATCGCGGGGCAGGGCATCGCCAATCCGATCGGCATGATCTGGTCGGGCGCGATGATGCTCGAGCATCTCGGCGAGAAGGAAGCCGGCAAGTCGATCGTCGAGGCGATCGAGCGGACCTTGGCCGAGCGCACGTTGCGCACCAAGGACCTCGGTGGCAATGCCGACACAACGGCCTGCGGCAAGGCTGTTGCGGATATGGTGGATTAGGACGGGCTATCAACCACAGGGTCGTCCCGGCGAAGGCCGGGACTCATACCCCCAGGGAGAGGTCGTCGCACAAGCTGCTAACCGCGGGTCTTCGCCAAATCACTTCCTGTTGGTTATGGGTCCCGGATCGGCGCGCGCTTAGGGCGCGCTTGTCCGGGACGACACCGGTTGTGATTGCTGCGTATCCGCCTAACCCGCGATCTTCTCGATCGCCACCTGATCCAGCCCGAATTTCTTTCCGGCCTCGATGATCTCCTGCCAGGTGGTCGGATCGACCGGGATGCCTTCGGCGAGACGCTTCTTCTTGGTCTCGCGTTCGGGATCGCCGGCGATCTTGACCTTGTCGACCCCGGGGCCGGGCGGCGAGCCGGTGTGCCAGGCGACGAAGCTTTCGACTTCGCGCGCGAGGTTTTCGCCGGTGCCAAGCTTACCCGGATCGATGATGATCGAGAGCATGCCATTGATGACGTTGTGCTTGCCGTCGGACGGGCCCTTGACCACCTGCCCGCCGGAGAGTGCGCCGCCGAGGATTTCGCACACCAGCGCGAGCCCCGACCCCTTGTGCTCGCCGAATGGCAGGATGGCGCCGTAGGGCGGGATCACGGTGTAGCGCGGATTGACGGTCGGCTTGCCCTCATTGTCGATGATGGTGCCGGGCTCGAGTTCGGCGCCCTTGTTGTGGGCGACGCGGGTCTTGCCTTGCGCGATCCTGCTGGTGGCGAAGTCGAGCACGATCGGCTCCTTGCCCTGGCGCGGGATGCCGACGCAGAACGGATTGGTGCCGTGGCGCGCATCGCTGCCACCCCAGGGCGCCACGATCGGGCGCGAGATCACGTTGACGAAGTGGATCGAGACCAGACCGTGGTCGATGCACTGCTCGGCCCAGTGGCCGATGCGCCCGATGTGGTGCGCGTTGGAGAGACCGACGAGACACACGCCGTTGCTCTTGGCCCGCGCGGCCGCCAGCTCCATCGCTTCATGGCCGATCACCTGCCCGTAGCCGGTGAGACCGTCGAGGGTGAGAAGCGGACCGGTGTCGAGCACGATCTTGACGTGCGCGTTCACGGCGAGGCCGCCATTGACGACGCTCTGGACATAGCGCGGGATCATGCCGACGCCGTGGGAGTCGTGCCCCTTGAGATTGGCCTCGACGAGGTTGGTAGAGACGAGGTCGGCCTCGCGGTCTGTGGAGCCGCCGGCCTTGACGATGGCGCGGACGACGTTGGCGAGCGCCTCTGCCTTGATGGTGCGATAGTCGGCCATTGTTGTTGCTCTTATCCTTTCACGATCCGGCGGCAGTGGATCAAGGCCGCTTCAATCAGATTCTCGCTGGCTTCCGGCGTGCGGAAGGCGGAATGCGCCGACAGCGTCACGTTCGGAATCTTCGTCAGCGGATGGTCCGCCGGCAGCGGCTCGATGTTGAAGACATCCAGGCCGGCATGGCGGATATGGCCCGACTTCAGGGCATCAATCATCGCCTGCTCGTCGACGATGGCGCCGCGCGCGGTGTTGATGAAAACGACGCCGGGCTTCATTTTCGCGATTGTCTCGCGCGTGATCATGCCACGGGTCTCGTCGTTGAGCAGCAGATGCAGCGACACCACGTCGCTCCGCGCCAGCAGCGTATCGAGATCGGTGAATTCCACGCCCGGATGGCTCTTCGGCGAGCGGTTCCAGGCAATCACCTTCATGCCGCTGCCCGACGCAATGCGCGCGACCTCGGCGGCGATGCCGCCGAAACCGATCAGGCCGAGCGTCTTGCCGGTGAGCTGCATGCCGTCCTCGCGCAGCCAGTTTCCGGCGCGCATCTCGCGGTCCATCATCGCAATGACGCGGGCCGAAGCCCACATCAGTGCGATCGCGGATTCCGCCACCGCCGTGTCGCCATAGCCCTTGATCAGATGCACGGAGATGCCGAGCTCGGCGATCTCCTCCGGGTTCATGTAGCTGCGCGCGCCGGTGCCGAGAAACACGACATGCTTGAGGCCCGAGCACTTCTTGGCGACCTCGGTCGGCAACGCGGTGTGATCGACGATCGCGATCTCGGCGCCGTCGAGGATCTCAGGGTATTGTTCGGGCTTGATGTCGGGGTCCCGGTGGATCCGGACCTTGGGATCACCGGGCTTCTCCAGCCGCTCCATGATCACGGCGAGCGCTTCATTGGCGTCGACGAATACTCCGCGCATGTCTGTCTCCGATCAGGATGCGACGCCGGCGATCGCCAGCACGGTGTGCATCAGCACGTTGGTGCCAGCGGCGCAATCGGGCTGCGTGGCATCCTCCAGCTCGTTATGGCTGATGCCGTCCTTGCACGGTACGAACACCATCGCCGCCGGCATGATCGTGTTGAGGTTGCAGGCGTCGTGGCCGGCGCCGGAGGTGATGCGCCGGGACGAATAGCCGAGCGTCTTTGCGGCGTTCTCGACCGCTGCGATGAGCTTGGGATCGAAATGCGTCGGCGGCTTGCGCCAGACGAGATCAATCGTGACGTCGACCTTGCGCCGCGCGGCGATCTCGGCGATCGCGGCGCGCAAGTCCCGATCGAGCGCATCCATGATGGCGCCGTCGGCGCTGCGGCAGTCCATGGTGAAGGCGATCTCGCCGGGGATGACGTTGCGCGAGGGATTGGCGATCACGGCCTCGCCGATGGTGCCGACCGCGTTCGGTCCGTGCTTCTTGGCGATGGCCTCCATCGCCAGCACGATCTCGGACAGCGTCGCGAGCGCATCGCGCCGCAGCGGCATCGGCGTCGAGCCGGCGTGGCTCTCGAAGCCGGAAATCTTGCCGTCGTACCAGAGCACGCCCTGGCCGGAATCGACCACGCCGATGGTCTTGCCTTCGGCTTCCAGGATCGGACCCTGCTCGATGTGCAATTCGACGAAACAGCCGAGCTTCTGGAAGCCGACCGGCTTGTCGCCGCGATAGCCGATGCTGTCGAGCGCCTGGCCGACGCTCGTCCCCTCGATGTCCTTGCGCGAGAGGATGTCGTCGGTGGTGAAATCGCCAACGTAAGCGGCGGAGGCCATCATCGCCGGGGCAAAGCGCGAGCCCTCTTCATTGGTCCAGTTGACGACGCAGATCGGCGCCTCGGTCTCGATGCCGGCATCGTTCAGGGTGCGGATCACTTCGAGCGCGCCGAGCGTACCCAGAATGCCGTCATACTTGCCGCCGGTCGGCTGGGTGTCGAGATGCGAGCCGATGCCGACGGGCAGCTTCGACATGTCGCGGCCCTTGCGCAGGCCGAATTGCGAGCCGAGTGCGTCGGTATGCACTTCGAGGCCGGCGTCCTCGCAGGCTTTTCGGAACCAGTCGCGAACCTGCTTGTCTTCGCTGCTCAGCGTCAGCCGCCGCACACCGCCCTTGGCCGTCGCGCCGAATTGCGCGGTCTCGTGGATGGAGCCCCAGAGGCGGGCGGAATCGATTTGCAGGTTGGTCGCGGCTCGGCTCATGCGTTGGCTCTCTCGTTTGTCCGGCGCCTTTTTCAATGACGCGCCGGCGCGGGCGCGTCAACCGCGAGGCTGCTCTGCGCAATCTGACATGCAAGCTCGGCGACGCGCTGCACCGCGACGACGTCAGGCGAGGCGAGCCAGCTTGCCGTGAATGTCAGCGGCGCGATCTTCAGATCGGTATCGAGCAATTGCAGCCGGCCATCGGCGAGCTCGTTCTCGACGATGGCGTCGGGGATGACGGCGATCCCGAGCCCTTCCACGGCCATGTGAATCACAGTCGCAAGCGACGCGGAGGCGTGCAGGCGGATTGGCGGCAGATCCGGCCGATCGAACAGCTCGCGCACGACCTCGTAGGGCCTGGTCTTGCGCGGGAAGGTGATGATCGGAAACCGCGCGAGATCGGTGGGCGTCACCGGGCCTTTGCCGAGCCCGAGCGATGGGCTCGCCAGAAAGCCGATTGGATAGTCGGCGAGCAGCCGGTTATGTACGCCCGAGGCCGACAGCGGTCCGACCACGAAAGCAAGTTCGATCTCCTGCGCAAGCAGGCGCGCGGTGAGGTTCGGCGTGATGTCGACCTCGATCTCCAGCGAAAGGTTCGGATAGATCTCGTTGACGCTCTTCACCAGCCGCGGCAGCCAGGTATGCACGATGGTCTCGGCGACGCCGAGCCGCATCACGCCGCGCATCGCGGAAGCGTCGCCGATCTCGGCCATCATCGCGGCGCGCAAGCCGATCAGCTTCTCTGCATAGACCATCATCTGCCGACCGCTCGGCGTCGGCGAGGCCACGCGATGATCGCGGTTCAGGAGCTTGACGCCCATCTCGCGTTCGAGCTGGGCGATGCGCTGGGAGATCGCCGGCTGGGTCGTATTGAGCCGTGCTGCGGCGCCTCGGAAGCTGCCGAGCTTCACAACCCAGAGGAAGGTTTCGATCGACCTGAAGTCCAGCATTGGAAGGATTTTCCCGTTCGATAAATTAGATTTATCGATATCGATTAGAAAGGAAGATTAGACTTTATAGCACGCTTGGTGTTGGCTGTCTTTGTCGAGTTTATAGGCAGGTCGATCGCATGACTGTTTTGGTGGCAGTGCAGCAAACTGAAACACCCGACACGCTCCCGAGCCGCCAGGCACGGCTCGCTTATCGCAGCGGCCAGGTCGGCTCTACCGCGGGGATCGCCCCCGGCTTCGTCCAGGGCAATCTTGCGATCCTGCCGGCGGACTACGCCAGTGCCTTCCACCGCTTCTGCCAACTCAATCCGAAGCCGTGCCCGATCATCGGTATGTCCGATGTCGGCAGTCCCTACATCCCTGCACTTGGCGCCGATCTCGACATTCGCACTGACGTGCCGCGCTACCGCGTCTGGCGCGACGGCGAAGTGGTCGACGAGCCGACCGACATCACCGGCTACTGGCGCGACGACCTCGTGACCTTCGTGCTCGGCTGCTCGTTCTCGTTCGAGGAGGCGCTGCTCGACGAGGGCATGCCGATCCGCCACATCGAGCAGAACGTGCGCGTGCCAATGTACCGCACCAACATCGCCTGCGGCGCATCAGGCCCGTTCGCGGGACCGATGGTCGTCTCGATGCGCCCGTTCAAGCCGGCGGATGCGATCCGCGCCGTGCAGATCACCTCGCGCTATCCCGCCGTGCACGGCGCGCCCGTGCATCTCGGTCATCCTCATCTGATCGGCATCAAGGACATCGCCAAACCGGATTACGGTGATCCCGTGCCTGTCGCCGATGACGAGATCCCGGTGTTCTGGGCCTGCGGCGTCACGCCGCAATCGGTCATCAATGCCGCCAAGGTTCCGTTCGCGATCACGCACTCGCCCGGCCTGATGCTGGTGACGGATCTGAAGAACAGGAACATGGCCGTGATCTAGCGGGCAGCATTTGCTGCTTCTTCAGGCTTTACGCTCTTCGTCAATCGCTTCATTCGATACGCGCAAAATTTAGTAACAGGGGACTCTGCCATGACGATCTCTCGCCGCGATGTTCTGCTCGGCGCTACCGCCACTGCCGCGCTGGTGCCGCTCGCCGCGCGTGCCCAGACCTCCGAAGTCGTGATCGGCGTGATCTATCCGTTCTCCGGCGGCAGCGCGCAGCAGGGCGTCGACGCGCAGAAGGCCTACGAGACCGCGCTCGAGGTCATCAACAAGGATACCGATTTCGATCTGCCGCTGGCCAAGGGCGAGGGCCTGCCGGGCCTCGGCGGCGCCAAGGTGCGTCTCGTGTTCGCCGACCATCAGGCCGATCCGCAGAAGGGCCGCGCCGAAGCCGAGCGCCTGATCACGCAGGAGAAGGTCTCCGCCATCATCGGCACCTATCAGAGTGCAGTCGCCGTCACCGTCAGCCAGATCTGCGAACGCTACCAGATCCCGTTCGTTTCGGCCGACAACTCCTCGCCGAGCCTGCATCGCAACGGCCTGAAATATTACTTCCGCGCCGCGCCGCATGACGAGATGTACTCGGCGGCGATGTTCGACTTCTTCGACGCCATGAAGAAGAAGGGCATCAAGATCGAGACGCTGTCGCTGTTTCACGAGGATACCATCTTCGGCACCGACTCCGGCAACGCCCAGGCCAAGATCGCCGGCGAGCGTGGCTACAAGATCGTCTCCAACATCAAGTACCGCGCCAACTCGCCCTCGCTCTCGGCCGAGGTGCAGCAGCTCAAGACCGCAAATGCAGACGTGCTGATGCCCTCGAGCTACACAACCGACGGCATTCTGCTGGTCAAGACCATGGCCGAGCTCGGCTACAAGCCGAACGCGATCGTGGCGCAGGACGCCGGCTTCTCCGAGAAGGCGCTCTATGACGCGGTCGGCGACAAGCTCGAAGGCGTGATCTCCCGCGGCACCTTCTCGCTCGATCTCGCGCAGAAGCGTCCGATGGTCGGCAAGATCAACGAGATGTTCAAGGCCCGTTCTGGCAAGGACTTCAACGATCTCACCTCGCGCCAGTTCATGGGCCTGATCATCCTCGCGGACGCCATCAACCGCGCCAAGTCGACTGATGGCGAGAAGATCCGCGACGCGCTGGCCGCCACCGAGATCCCGGGCGAGCAGACCATCATGCCCTGGAAGCGCGTGAAGTTCGACGAGATGGGCCAGAACAACGACGCCGACCCCGTGCTGCTGCAGTATGTCGGCGGCAAGTTCGTCACGATCTTCCCGCCGCAGGCCGCGATCGCCGAAGCGACCTGGCCGATGAAGTAGGCGCTTCGAAGCGGGAGCAACGACGCTAGCTCCCACCCTCATCCTGAGGAGCGGGCGCAGCCCGCGTCTCGAAGGACGAGGGTGGGCCATCCTTCGAGACGCGCGCCGAGGGCGCGCTCCTCAGGATGAGGTCTGAGTGTGGGGATGATGCGGTGACAGCCCAAGCCATTATTCAAAGTCTCGCGAGCGGCCTGCTGATGGGCCTGCTCTATGGACTGATCGCGGTCGGCCTCGCGCTGATCTTCGGCCTGATGGACGTCGTGAACTTCGCCCATGGCGAGTTCCTGATGATCGCGATGTACGTGTCGTTCTTCCTGTTCACGTTCTTTGCCATCGATCCGTTGCTGTCGGCGCCGCTGGTTGCCGCCGCGCTCTTCGTACTCGGAGCGGTGGTCTACCTGCTGATCGTGCGCTTCGCCATGCGGGCCAAGACCAATGCAGGCATGGTGCAGATCTTCTCCACCTTTGGCCTCGCCATCGTGATGAGGGGCCTTGCGCAGTTCTTCTTTACGCCGGACTATCGCAGCATTCCGCAGTCCTGGCTCGGCAGCAAGACCATCTCGGTCGCCGGAATCTTCCTGCCGGAGCCGCAGCTGATCGGCGCGCTGGTCTCGATCCTTGCCTTTGCCGGCCTCTATGTCTTCATCCATCGCACCGACTTCGGGCGAGCGCTGGAAGCGACCCGCGAAGACCCTGGCGCGGTCGCGCTGGTCGGCATCGACAAGAACCGCGTGTTCGCGCTCGGCTGGGGTCTCGGTGCCGCGCTGGTCGGTCTCGCCGGCGCGATCATGGCGGTGTTCTTCTATATCTATCCTGACGTCGGCGCGTCCTTTGCGCTGATCGCCTATGTCACCGTGGCGCTCGGCGGCTTCGGCAGCGTGTTCGGCGCCTTCGCCGGCGGCATCATCGTCGGCCTGGTCGAAGCGATGACCGCCCTGATGCTGCCGCCCTCGCTGAAGTCGGTCGGCATCTATGCCGTGTACCTGCTCGTGGTCTTCATCCGGCCGCGTGGCCTGTTCGGGTCGATGTGATGGACAAGAATTTTGCCGCGCGGCGCCGCCGCGACCTCATTATCGCCGCGGTGCTCGCCGTGATCGCCGCGCTGACGCCATTGTTCGTGAAGGACGTCGTCGTCCAGAACATCCTGATCCTGACGCTGATGTATGCGGGACTGTCGCAGAGCTGGAACATCCTGTCCGGCTATTGCGGACAGATTTCGCTGGGGCACGCGCTCTATTTCGGCATTGGCGCCTACACCACCGAGCTCCTGTTCACCAAGTTCGGCGTGTTGCCTTGGTTCGGCATGCTCGCCGGCGGCATGATCGCGGCTGTCATCGCGATGGGGCTCGGCTATCCCTTCTTCCGCCTGCGTGGCCATTACTTCGTGATTGCGACCATCGTCATCGCAGAGATCGGGCTGCTGCTGTTCCAGAACTGGGATTGGGCGGGGGCGGCGATGGGCATCACCATCCCAATCCGCGGCGACAGCTGGCTGAAATTCCAGTTCCCGCGCACCAAGCTGCCGTACTTCTATTTCGCGCTGGTGCTGTGCTGCCTTGCCTGGTTCGTCACCTGGTGGCTGGAGGATTCCAAATGGGGCTTCTGGTGGCGTGCGGTGAAGGATAATCCGGACGCAGCCGAGAGCCTCGGTGTTGACGTGTTCAATTCGAAGATGGGCGCGGCCGCCGTCTCCGCCTTCCTGGTCGCGGTGGGCGGGAGCTTCTACGCCCAGTTCGTTTCCTACATCGATCCGGAAAGCGTCATGGGATTCCAGTTCTCGCTGCTGATGGCGTTGCCCGCCGTGCTGGGCGGCATCGGCACCTTGTGGGGGCCGGTGCTCGGCGCCGCCATCTTGATCCCGCTGACCGAACTGACGCGCTACAAGTTCGGCGGCACGGGGCGCGGCGTCGACCTCATTGTCTACGGCGCGTTGATCGTGGCGATCTCGCTGGCTCTGCCACAGGGTCTGGTGAGCCTGTTCTCACGCGCGAAGAAAACGGGGGCGACGCGATGACTGCGCTCCTCGAAACCCGCGGCGTCTGGCAGCGCTTCGGCGGCCTCGTCGCCAACAGCGACGTCTCGATCTCGGTCGGCCGCGGCGAGATCGTCGGCCTGATCGGCCCGAACGGTGCCGGCAAGTCGACGCTGTTCAATCTCATCGCCGGCGTCCTGCCGCCAACGCAGGGCTCGATCTGGTTCGATGGCGAGGATGTCACCCACATGCCCGCGGCCGAGCGTTGCCAGCGCGGGGTGGGGCGCACCTTCCAGGTCGTCAAGAGCTTCGAGACCATGACCGTGATCGACAACGTCATCGTCGGTGCTCTCGTGCGCAATACGGTGATGCGCGAGGCGCGCCGCAAGGCCTATGAGGTGCTGGAATTCACCGGGCTTGCCGCGCGCGCCGACGTGCTCGCGAGCGATCTCGTGCCGGCCGAGAAGCGCCGCCTCGAAGTCGCCCGCGCGCTCGCGACCGAACCGAAGCTGCTGCTGCTCGACGAAGTCCTCACCGGCCTG
The DNA here is from genome assembly GCF_015291645.1 of Bradyrhizobium sp. CCBAU 53340. NCBI lineage: Bacteria > Pseudomonadati > Pseudomonadota > Alphaproteobacteria > Hyphomicrobiales > Nitrobacteraceae > Bradyrhizobium > Bradyrhizobium sp. CCBAU 53340. The sequence continues at coordinate 5,695,633 of NZ_CP030055.1, read as the reverse complement.
ACGCCGACCGAGGCGCAGACCGGCGTGGCGCTGGTGCGAAAGGTCCGCGATGCCGGCATCACGGTGCTGATGGTCGAACACGTCATGGAGATCGTGATGCCGCTGGTCGATCGCGCCATCGTGCTCGACCTCGGCAAGGTGCTGGTCGAGGGCAAGCCCACCGAGGTCGTCCGCGACCCCAAGGTGATCAGCGCATATCTGGGAGATCGTCATGCTCAGCGTGCGTGAAGTCACGACCGCCTATCAGGGCCTGGTCGCGATCTCCGCGGTCAGCATCGAGGTCACCAAGGGCGAGATCGTCTGTGTCGCCGGCGCCAACGGGGCCGGCAAGTCGACGTTGCTGAAGTCGATCGCCGGTGCCGAGCGGCCGCGCTCGGGCACCGTGACCTTCGATGGCAAGCAGCTCAACGGCATGGCGCAACACCACATCACAGCGGCCGGCATCGCCTACGTGCCGGAGAATCGCCGCCTGTTCCCGCGCCTGTCCGTGCGCGACAATCTGCGCCTCGGCAGCTATCTCTATCGCGGCGAGGCGGATCGCGAGGGACCGCTGGAGCTCGTCTTCAAGCTGTTTCCGCGCTTGTCCGAACGGCTCGACCAACGCGCCGAGACGCTCTCCGGCGGCGAACAGCAGATGCTCGCGATCGGCCGCGCGCTGATGACGCGCCCGCGGCTGTTGATGCTGGACGAGCCGTCGCAGGGCATCATGCCCAAGCTCGTCGACGAGATTTTTCAGGCGGTGCTGCGCATCCGCGATGCCGGCATGACCGTGCTGATCGTCGAGCAGCGCATGGCCGAGTGCCTTGAGATCGCCGATCGCGCCTATATCCTGCAGACCGGTCGGGTGCTGATGCAGGGCCCGTCGGCGGAGATCAAGGGCAACCCGGACGTGCGAAAGGCGTATCTGGGGCTGTAGAAGTGTTGGGCGCGCATTCGCGCAACATACTCGGTGTCATCGCCCGCGAAGGCGGGCGATCCAGTATTCCAGAGACGTCAGAGAGGTTCGGATGAGCCGCGGCGTACTGGATTCCCCGCCTTCGCGGGGAATGACAACGGAGAGCGAGGTGGCATTGGTCGGCCCAGCAGCGCGCGCCGTCAATGCCCGTGCCCATGCTCCGGCAACGTCACCCCGAACACTTTCACCAAATCTGCGACCTGCTCCGGTGACAGATATCGCGGGTTCATCCCGCGCAGCAGCAGGTACAGCTTCGCCGTCTCCTCCAGCTCCTCGGTCGCGAACACCGCCGCTTCCAGCGTGTCGCCGGCAACGACGGGGCCGTGATTGGCGAGCAGCACGGACGAATATTTTCCCGCCAGTCCCTTGATCGCATCCGCGACCGCAGGATCGCCCGGACGGTAGTAGGGCACGAGCGCGGTGGCGCCGCACTTCATCAGATAATAGGCCGTCATCGGCGGCAGCGCGGCGCGTGGGTCGATCTCGGGCAGCATCGAGAGCGCGACCGAGTGCGTTGAATGCAGATGCACGATTGCCCGTGCGCTTCCGCGCGTGTCGTAGAGCGCAGTGTGTAGTGGAACTTCCTTGGTCGGCGCATCGCCCGACACCAGCCGGCCTTGATCGTCCAGCCGGGACAGCTTTGCCGGATCGAGGAAGCCGAGCGAGGCGTTGGTCGGCGTCACCAGCCAGCCGCCGCCGTCCAGGCGGACGCTGATATTGCCGGAGGAGCCCGGCGTCAGCCCGCGCTCGAACAGCGACCGTCCGAACCGGCAGATATCCTCGCGCAGCCTTGTCTCGTTGCTCGTCTCAGTTCTCATGGCCGTCATGCCCGCTTGTCTCACGCTTTGGCAGCGTGGCCAAGCCGTGTTATGCGAGATCGCGAGCCGTCGCAAAGGCCGGCCGTCCAGGAAACGTTCGCAAGGGTTAGTTGTATGTCCGCCTCCACCTCACAAAACCAGCGCATCGCCGTCATCGGGCTCGGCTCGATGGGATACGGCATGGCGACCTCGCTGAAGCGCGCCGGCCATGCCGTCACCGGCTGCGACCTTTCGGCCGATACGGTCGCTCTTTTTGTGAAGGACGGCGGCGCCGGCGCAACAACGCCGGCCGAGGCGGCCAAGGACGCCGATATCGTTGTCAGCGTGGTCGTCAATGCCGCGCAGACCGAAGCGATCCTGTTTGGCAAGGATGGCGCCGCCGACGCCATGCCGAAGGACAGCGTCTTCATTTCCTCCGCCACCATGGACCCGGACGTTGCGCGTCGCCTCGCCAAGCAATTGGAGGCGACCGGTCGACACTATCTCGATGCCCCGATTTCCGGCGGCGCGCAGCGGGCAGCCCAGGGCGAACTGACGATCCTTGCTTCCGGCAGCCCGGCAGCGTTCGCCAAGGCGCGCCCGGCGCTTGATGCCATGGCCGCGAAGCTCTACGAGCTTGGCGATGCCGCAGGGCAGGGCGCCGCCTTCAAGATGATCAACCAACTGCTCGCCGGCGTGCATATCGCCGCCGCCAGCGAAGCCATGGCGTTTGCCGCCAAGCAGGGCCTCGACATTCGCAAGGTCTATGAGGTGATCACGGCATCGGCCGGCAATTCCTGGATGTTCGAGAACCGCATGCCGCATGTGCTCGACGGGGACTACACGCCGCGCAGTGCCGTCGAGATCTTCGTCAAGGATCTCGGCATCATCCAGGACATGGCGCGCAGCGCCAGATTTCCGGTGCCGGTCTCGGCCGCGGCGCTCCAGATGTTCCTGATGACGGCTGCCGCCGGCATGGGCCGCGATGACGACGCCTCGGTCGCGCGCATGTACGCGCAGGTGACCGGCGTCAAGCTTCCCGGCGACAAGTAGGAGAGGATTTCCAATGCCCCGTTTTGCCGCCAACCTCTCGATGATGTTCACCGAGGTGCCGTTCCTCGATCGCTTCGATGCCGCTGCGCGGGCCGGGTTCACCGCCGTCGAGTTTCTCTTTCCTTATGATCATCCGGTCGAAGCGGTTGGCGAGCGGCTGAAGCGCAACGGCCTGACCCAGGCGCTGTTCAACCTGCCGCCGGGTGACTGGAGCGCGGGCGAGAAAGGCTTTGCCGCGCTTCCCTCGCGCTTCAATGATCTCAAGGCAAGCCTGGAGACCGCGCTGCCTTACGCCAAGGCGACCGGCGTCAAGCGGTTGCATTTGATGGCCGGCATTGCCAATCGCGGCGAGCGCGTCGCGATCGAGGCCTTCTACAAATCGGTGGCGTGGACCGCGGAATTCTTTGGGCCGCACGGCATCGACATCGTGCTCGAGCCGATCAACGCCCGCAACGTGCCCGGCTACTTCCTCAACGATTTCGGCTTCGCGCGTGACCTGATCCAGGAGCTGCGGCTTCCGAACCTGAAGCTCCAGTTCGACATCTATCACTGCCAGATCATTCATGGCGACGTCACCATGCGGCTGCGCGAGATGATGCCGATCATCGGCCACATCCAGATCGCCAGCATCCCGTCGCGCAACGAGCCCGATGGCGAGGAGCTGAATTATCCGTTCCTGTTCGACGAGCTCGACCGCCTCGGCTATGCCGGTTTCGTCGGCTGCGAATACAATCCGCGCGGCAAGACCACCGACGGTCTTGCCTGGTTCAAGCCCTATGCGGGAGTGAAGCCGTGACACTTGCATTGGGCTGTATCGCCGACGATTACACCGGCGCCTCCGATCTCGCCAACACGCTGACGCGCGCGGGCCTGCGCACGGTGCAAACCATCGGCGTGCCCGCCGATGATCTGGCGCTGCCCGAGGTCGATGCCGTCGTGGTGTCGCTGAAGAGCCGCTCGATCGAGGCGGGGCTTGCCGTGTCGCGCTCCCGTGCGGCCGAGACATGGCTGCGCGGCCGCGGCGCGCGCCATGTGCTGTTCAAGATCTGCTCGACCTTCGATTCCACCGATGCAGGCAATATCGGCCCTGTCATGGACGCGCTGCGCGCCGATTGCGGCGAGGCCGTCGTGCTGGTGACGCCGGCCTTTCCCGAGACCGGCCGCACTGTCTATCAGGGCAATCTGTTCGTCGGCGCCGTGCCGCTGAACGAAAGCCCGCTGAAGGACCACCCGCTCAATCCGATGCACGATTCCAACCTGGTGCGTGTTCTGGCGCGCCAGAGCAAGACGCAGGTCGGCCTTATCGACCTCGCGACACTCTCGCGCGGGTCGGAGGCCGTGCGGAGCCGGCTTGCCGAACTCTCGGCCAAGGGCATTGGCGCTGCGATCATCGACGCCGTGTTCGACCGCGACCTCGAGACCATCGGCCTTGTGGCGGCGGAGCACCGGCTCTCGGTCGGCGCCTCCGGCATCGGCCTTGGGCTCGCCCGCGCGCTGGTGTCGACCGGCAAGGTCAAATCGGCCGCAGCCGGCAGCCAGCAGGGAGCCGCCGTCGGCGGACAGGTGGCGTGCCTCGCCGGCAGCTGTTCGCAGGCCACCCTGCAGCAGATCGCCAACGCCGAACGCGTCATGCCGGTGTTGCATCTCGACACCGACCGTATTCTTACGGGGGAAAATGAAACGCAGCGCGTGCTGGACTGGGCGGCGCCGCGGTTGGCCCAAGGTCCTGTGCTGATTGCGTCGAGCGCGACGCCGGCTGACGTTGCCGCGCTTCAGGCGCGCCACGGCCGCGACGCTGCCGGGCACGCGATCGAGCAGATGATGGCCGAGATCGCCGAAAATCTCGTGAAATCAGGCGTGCGGCGGCTGATCGTCGCAGGTGGTGAGACATCCGGAGCGGTCGTTGATCGGCTGAAGATTCCCGGATTTCTCGTCGGAGCGGAGATCGCCGCGGGCGTCCCGGTGTTGCGTGCGGTAGGCGCTGCGGCCGGCGAGATGTTGCTGGCGCTGAAGTCCGGCAACTTCGGCGGGCCGGAGTTTTTCTCGGATGCGATGAGACTCATGCACTGAGCGCAGGGCATCTTAGCGCGCTGTTCATCTCTTTCGGGTTCCGTACCGGTACGGAGTCACCGCTTGCATCTGCCCTGTGGCTGGATGCCGGCGCAGCTCCCTTTGGTTGATTCCCAAGACGTCCGGACGCACGCCCGCGCCAGCACGAGAGACCTGATTATGCTCGCCAAGATCTCCATCCGCGCCAAGATCATCAGCGTCTTGGCGTTCCTGCTGCTTGCCATGACCGGCATGGGCCTGCTCGCCGTCATGAAGATGCGGTCGATGAACGCCAATACCGTCGACATCACCACGAGCTGGATGCCCAGCGTGCGCGTGCTTGGCGAGCTGCGGGCTGGCGTCATCACCTATCGCAACGTCCTTCGCGAGCACATGCTGTCCGAGACCCTGGATGACAAGTTGGCGGCTGAAACGACTGCGGCGACTGTGACCGAGGCGCTGGGCAAAACCCGAAAGACCTACGAGGCCATGATCACTTCGCCGGAAGAGCGGGCGCTCTATGAGGAGTGGTCAACACTGTGGGCCGAATATCAGAAGGGCGCCGAAGACGTCATGGAATTGTCGCGCAACGCGTTTGGCAAGGTCCCGCACGCGGCACATGAGTTGAACACCAAGACCGTCAACAAGATCGGTCTGAAGTCTGACGAGGTCCTGGCGAAAGCTATCGAGCTCAACACCAGGGGCGGCGACCAGGCCGCCCGGGATGCCGATGACAGCTATTCCTTCGCGTTCATGCTGGTCGCGATCATTCTCGGTGCTGCCGTGATGGCCGGCATCGGCGTCGGCTTCTACCTCGTCCGGGACGTTTCAGCCGGCATCGACTCGATCACCCGGCCAATGCAGGCGCTGGGCCACGGCGACCTCTCCGCCGAGGTCCCGCACCGGGGTGAGAAGACCGAGATCGGCGCGATGGCCGACGTGCTTCAGGTCTTCAAGGAAGCCCTGATCGCGAAGCAGGCTGCCGACGAGGCTGCTGCGGCCGACGCCGAGGCCAAGATCGAGCGGGGACGCCGCGTCGACAACATCACCCGCGAATTCGAGACGATGATCGGCGAAATCGTTCAGACCGTGTCGTCGGCCTCGACCCAGCTCGAGGCCTCCGCCTCGACGCTGACGTCGACCGCCGACCGCTCCCAAAGGCTGGCGACCACCGTTGCCGGAGCCTCGGAGGAAGCCTCGACCAACGTGCAGTCGGTGGCTTCGGCGACCGAGGAGATGGCGTCGTCGGTAGGCGAGATCAGCCGTCAGGTGCAGGAATCGGCGCGGATGGCGGGTGACGCCGTCGTCCAGGCGCGCGCCACCACCGAGCGCGTCAGCGAGCTGTCCAAGGCCGCCTCGCGCATCGGCGATGTCGTCGAACTGATCAATACCATCGCCGGCCAGACCAACCTGCTGGCGCTGAACGCCACCATCGAGGCGGCGCGCGCCGGTGAAGCCGGTCGCGGCTTCGCCGTGGTCGCCTCCGAAGTGAAGGCGCTCGCCGAGCAGACCGCGAAGGCGACTGACGAGATCGGTCAGCAGATCTCCGGCATCCAGGCTGCGACCAATGACTCCGTCGGAGCGATCAAGGAAATCTCCTCGACCATCGAGCGCCTCTCGGAGATCTCGTCGGCGATTGCAGCGGCCGTTGAAGAGCAGGGCGCAGCGACCCAGGAGATCGCCCGCAACGTGCAGCAGGCCGCGCATGGCACCCAGCAGGTCTCTTCCAACATCACCGACGTGCAGCGCGGAGCGACCGAGACCGGCACGGCCTCCTCTCAGGTGCTGTCGGCGGCGCAAATGCTGTCCAACGATTCGAGCCGGTTGAAGAACGAGGTCAGCAAGTTCTTGGGCTCGGTTCGCGCAGCGTAGGCCCAAGACGGTGCAGGTTTGAAAGCGGCGCCTTCGGGCGCTGCTTTTTTGCGCGCTGAAGAGGCGCGCTCCGCGGTCTTCCGAACGCGAGGCTGCATATCTGGAATGCGATTTCGCAGTGCGATAGCAGGGAAGTGACCGCGCGTGAGACGCTGTCGTTGGCCATTTCCGCGATGTTCGGGTAAATGGCAATAGGAACCGCGGGGGCGTGTTCCGTGTCCCCGTATTTGGAATTGCCTGACGAATGATTGCTCTGGTCCGCATTGCCCTGAGCCGGCCCTACACGTTTGTCGTGCTGGCGCTCCTGCTTCTGATCATCGGACCGCTGGCGGCACTGCGGACGCCGACTGACATCTTTCCGGACATCCGTATCCCCGTCATCGGCGTGGTCTGGCAGTACACGGGCCTGCCGCCCGACCAGATGTCCGGCCGCATCACCACGCCGTTCCAGCGGGCGCTGACGACGACCGTCAACGACATCGAGCACATCACCGCCAATTCCTATAACGGCTTTGGTATCATCAAGATCTTCTTCCAGCCCAACGTCGACATCCGCACCGCGAACGCGCAGGTCACCGCGATCTCGCAGACGCTGATCAAGCAGATGCCGCCGGGCGCGACGCCGCCCCTGATCCTAAACTACTCCGCTTCGACCGTGCCGATCATCCAGGTCGCGCTGTCCGGTGACGGCCTGACCGAGCAGAACCTTGCCGACATCGGCATCAACCAGCTCCGCACGCCGCTGGTCACCGTGCCGGGCGCCGCGATCCCGTATCCCTTCGGCGGCAAGCTGCGCCAGGTCCAGATCGACCTCGACCCGACCGCGCTCCAGGCGCGCGGGCTATCGGGCCAGGACGTCGCCAATGCGCTGGCGGCGCAAAACCTGATCACGCCGGTCGGCACCCAGAAGATCGGCCAGTTCGAGTACAACATCCAGCTCAACAACTCGCCGCTGAAGATCGACGAGCTCGGCAATTTGCCGATCAGGACCGTCAACGGCGCGATGGTCTATGTCCGCGATGTCGCAACCGTCAGGGACGGCAATCCACCGCAGACCAACATCGTCCATGTCGACGGCAACCGCTCGGTGCTGATGATGGTGCTGAAGGCGGGAGCGACCTCGACGCTCGACATCATTGCCGGCATCAAGCAGAAGGTGATCGACGTCAAGGACCAGATGCCGGATGCGCTGAAGATCGGCTTCATCGGCGACCAGTCGGTGTTCGTCCGCGGCGCGATCGAGGGCGTCGCCTTCGAGGGTGTCATCGCAGCGCTGCTCACCAGCGTCATGATCCTTTTGTTCCTCGGCAGCTGGCGATCGACGGTCATCATCGCGGTCTCCATCCCGCTCTCCGTGCTCGGCGCCATCATCATGCTGTCGGCGATCGGTGAGACGCTGAACATCATGACGCTCGGCGGTCTCGCGCTCGCGGTCGGCATCCTCGTCGACGACGCCACGGTGACCATCGAGAACATCAATTACCATCTCGAGCAGGGCAAGCCGGTCGAGCAGTCGATCCTCGACGGCGCCAACCAGATCGTGACGCCGGCCTTCGTCTCGCTGCTCTGTATCTGCATCGTGTTCGTGCCGATGTTCTTCCTCACCGGCGTCGCGCGCTTCCTGTTCGTGCCGATGGCGGAAGCGGTGATGTTCGCGATGATGTGGTCGTTCATCCTGTCGCGCACGCTGGTGCCGACCATGGCGAACTATCTGCTGCACGCGCATGTCCATCACGAGGGCGAGCCGCCGAAGTCGCGCAATCCGCTCGTCTGGTTCCAGCGCGGTTTCGAGAAGCGTTTCGAGCGCATTCGCGGCTTCTATCACAACCTCCTGGGCCTCGCGCTGGCGCATCGCATGGTGTTCGTCGTCGGCTTCCTCTGCGTGGTCGGCGCGTCCTTCGCGCTGGTGCCGTTCCTGGGCCGCAACTTCTTCCCCGCGGTCGATGCCGGCAACATCCTGATGCATGTCCGCACCCAGGTCGGCACCCGCGTCGAGGAGACCGCCAACCAGCTTGCCGACGTGCAGAAGGCGGTGCGCAAGCTGATTCCGGGCGAGATCGAGACCATGACCGACAATATCGGCATGCCGATTTCCGGCATCAACATGACCTACAACAACACCGGTGTGATCGGTCCACAGGACGGTGACATCCAGATCAAGCTCAGGGAAGGCCACAAGCCGACCGAGGAGCATGTGCGCGTGTTGCGCGAGCAATTGCCGCGCATGTTTCCAGGCGTCAGCTTCGCGTTCCTGCCCGCCGACATCGTCAGCCAGATCCTGAATTTCGGTGCGCCGGCGCCGATCGACCTGCAGATCCGCGGTGCCAATCTCGGCGCGAACTTCGCTTACGCCAACGATCTGCTGGCCAAGGTCCGCCGGATTCCGGGTGTTGCCGATGCACGCATCCAGCAATCGCCGAGCAACCCGACCTTCAACATCGACGTCGACCGGACCCGCGCGCAATATGTCGGCCTGACCGAGCGCGACGTCACCAACAGCCTTGTGGTCAATCTTGCTGGCTCCTCGCAGGTCGCGCCGACCTACTATCTCAACCCTGACAACGGCGTGTCCTATTCGATCGTGATGCAGACACCGCAATACCAGATCGACTCGCTCAGCGCGCTGCAGACACTGCCGATTACCGCATCAGGCAATTCGCAGTCGCCGATCCTCGGCGGCATCGCCGACATCAAGCGTTCAGTGTCGAGCGCGGTGGTGTCGCAATACGATATCCAGTCCATGGTTCAGATCTTTGCGACCACCTCGGGCCGCGATCTCGGTGCGGTATCCGCCGACATCCGTCAGCTGATCGCCGATACTGCCAAGGAGGTGCCGAAAGGCTCCTCTGTGGTGCTGCTCGGTCAGGTGCAGACCATGAATAGCGCCTTCACGGGTCTCTTGTTCGGCCTGTTAGGGGCCGTCGTGCTGATCTACTTCCTGATCGTCGTGAACTTCCAGTCCTGGTCCGATCCTTTCGTGATCATCACGGCGCTGCCGGCCGCGCTCGCCGGCATCGTCTGGATGCTGTTCACGACACAGACCACGCTGTCGGTGCCGGCGCTGACCGGCGCCATCATGTGCATGGGCGTCGCCACCGCCAACAGCGTGCTCGTGATCTCGTTCGCACGCGAGCGCTATGAGGAGCTCGGCGACCCCATCGCGGCGGCGCTCGAGGCTGGCTTCGTCCGCTTCCGCCCGGTGCTGATGACCGCGCTCGCCATGATCATCGGCATGGCGCCAATGGCATTGGGGTTAGGGGAGGGCGGCGAGCAGAATGCGCCGCTCGGCCGCGCCGTGATCGGCGGCCTGATCTTTGCAACCTTCGCCACGCTGATGTTTGTTCCTGTGGTGTTCAGCATGGTACACAAGAAACAAGGCGCCAAAGCCGCCGCCCCTTTGGAGACTCCGCATGTTGCCCACTGAACCCCGCTCCCCGGTGTCGCACCGGAAATTGGGCATTTTCGGCGTGGCGGCGCTGATCGCGGCGGGCCTCGTGGTCGGCTCCGGCATCCGCGCTCGCGAGGAGCAGGACTCCAAGCTGAAGGAATGGACCGACGACCAGGCCATTCCAAGCGTGGCGGTGACGCTGCCGAACGCCAAGACCCTGAACGCCACCATCGATCTGCCGGGCCGGCTCGAGGCCTATTACCGCGCGCCGATCTTCGCGCGCGTCTCCGGCTATCTCAAGGGCTGGAGTGCGGACATCGGCGCCCGCGTCAAAGCAGGGCAGGTGATCGCCGAGATCGAGGCGCCCGATCTCGACCAGCAGCTTCTGCAGGCCCGCGCCGATCTCGCCAGCCAGCAGGCGAGCGCCAGGCTGTCGGAAGCCACGCTGAACCGGCGCAAGACGCTGGTCGCCTCCAATTTCGTCTCGGCGCAGGAAATCGACGAACGCAGCGCCGATCTCTCCAACAAGAACGCCGCCGTCAAGTCCGGCCAGGCCAATGTCGAGCGGCTTGAGGCGCTCGCCGGTTATAAGAAGATCACCGCGCCGTTCGACGGCGTGGTGACCGCGCGCGACACCGACGTCGGCGCGCTGATCAACGCCGGCGGCAGCTCGGGCCCGGCGATGTTCGTGGTTTCCGATATCACCAAGCTGCGCGTCTACGTCAACGTGCCACAGAACTACGTGCCGGCGATCAAGCTCGGTGCCAAGGCCACCATTTCGCTGCCGGAATATCCGAACCGGACTTTCCAGGCCACGGTGGAGGCGTCCTCTCAGGCCGTCGATGTCGCCTCGGGGACTACGCGCATGCAGCTTGGCCTCGACAATTCGAGCGGCGAGCTGATGCCGGGCGGCTATGCCAGTGTCAAGCTGAGCCTCCAGCGCGATTCCGCGCCGCTCAGCATTCCCGCCAGCGCCCTGATCTTCAACGGCAGCGGCCTGCGCGTCGCGACCGTAGGCGCCGACGACAAGGTGCAGTTCAAGACCGTGACCATCGCCCGTGATCTTGGCCGCGAGATCGAGCTTGCCTCGGGGATTGCAGCAGATGACCGCATCATCACCGCCCCGCCGGACGGCCTGTCCGACGGCGATCAGGTGCGCGTCGTCGGCGCCGGCGGCAAGCCGGCGACCGCGTCGGAGAAGCAGCCGCCGAAGAGCTAGGTTCGGTCTTGTAGGGGGGCAAAGGCGCTCTTGCGCCGTGCCCACGTCTTTTCATCAAATAAGCAAAACGTGGGCACGCTTCGCTTTGCCCACCCTACAAGAGCTACGCCACCCGCCACTCCGGCACGCCATCCGCAGCCATCGTGATCTCGCCGAGCGAGCCCACCGGCGTGCGATCCATGTTCAGCAAATGCCCTAGCGTTGCACTATCGCTCGCCGGAATCCGTGCCAGCGTGCGCCGGCCATCCTCCGTGCGCAGCATCACCACGCCGTGCTCGACATCGCCGCCACGGCCATAGAGCACCGTAAAGCTCTCGACCTTACCCTTGCCCGAGATCTCCGTGATGAATTCCGGAACGGCGCGCTTGTTGCGGTCAGCCTCTCCTTGCACGCTCGTCTCCTGCGCCAGCGCCTCGCGCGGCGGCGTCTTGGAGACGACCAACGCATGATGCTTGGTGACGAAGCCGCCCTGGCCGTAGAGCAGGCCAAGTCCGGCGCCATCGCGAATCCGACGCACCATCGCGCAGGCCGCATGCGTCATGTAGGTGTTGAGCGGCGCACCGAAGAAAGTGAGGCCGCCGGTTACGGTGGGCTGCACGTCGGCGGAAAGGCCCAGCGTCCGTCGCGCCATTTTTGGCACGCAGGGGAAGCAGCTATAGAGCTCGATCGCGTCGAACTGTTTTCCGTCCCCGCCGGCGAGATTCATCGCGGCCTTCAGCACCGCATTCTGCGGATGGCTCTCGTAGAACTGGTCGCGCAAGAGGTAATCAGGCGGCTCCTCGGCAGACGCGCCGCCGAGCGGATACACCAGCCTGTCGTCCGCGACGCCGAGCGCGCGCGCCTTGGCAAGGCTGGTGAGCAACAGCGCGGCGCCCATGTTGACGCTGGGGTTGGCCACCATCAGCTTGTTGTAGGGCCAGGCGATGAGCCGGTTGTCGGCCGTCGGCGTCGTGATCTCCTCAGGGGCATAGCGCCGCTTCAGCCAGGCATTGGGATTTTGCGCGGCGGCGTCCGAATAGCGCGACCACAGCGTTCCCGATTCTGCCATCGCCTCGCGCGGCGTCTGGCCCCAATGCGCGGAGGAGGCAGCTTCGTAGAACGGATAGACCGTGACAGGACGGAACACGCCGAGCTTCACGGCGAGCGGTTTCTGAAACGCGGCGCCGCGCTTGGGCTCCGCCACATCATGCGCGAACGGCGTCCATGGCAGCTTGACGCCGGCGCGATCGGCTTTCGTCGCAGTCGATTGCGCTTCGGCGCCGCAGACGGCCGCCACGGTGCACTCCCCGCGCGCGATGCGCTTTGCCGCCTCGTGGATGTAGCGGATCGGGCTCTCACCGCCGACCGGGCCGTAATAGCAATGCGTCGGCGAGACGCCGAGGCGCTGCGCCAGCAGCTTCTCCGGATCGCGATAGCGCCAGCTCAGGAAGTTGACGACGTCGAGCGACCGGATCTCGCCAAGCAGCTTTGCGCCGGCGTCAGCCTCGGCCCGCCGCAAGGCCTGTTCGAGCAGGTCGAGGGGCTCGAGGCCCTCGGCGATCTCCTTGGGGCGGTCGACGATCTCGCCGATGCCGACGATGACGGGGATGCGGTCTTCGGGGATGTTGGTCTTGGTCATTTCTTCTTGCTTCACTCTCAAAATCCGTAGCACGCCGTCGTCCTTCGAGGCTCGCTGCGCGGTGCTGCGCACCGTGCTGCTCGCACCTCAGGATGACGGCTACGGGGACAGCGTCATCCTGAGGTGCGAGGTCGGCGGCGCAACGCGCCGTCGGGCAAGCCTCGAAGGATGGGCCGCGAACTCGAATCCAGCCACACGGCGCTCACTCCGCGACCAGCGCGTTCATGTGCTCGACGGCTTCGGCGAACTCCTCCTTGAACTCCTGCACCACGGCGCCGGCCGATTTCACACTGTCGATCAATCCGACACCCTGGCCGACGAAATAGCTGACGAGGTCGCGCGCCTTGGCGTTGCCGGCGGCCGCCGCGCGGTCGATCGCGTGGAAGGCGTCGCGGCTGACGATGCTCTGCAGCGGCATCGGCAGCGCGCCGGGGCTTTCCGGCGCGCGATCCCAGGCATCGGTCCAGACCGAGCGCAGCTGCCGCGCCGGCTTGCCGGTGCGCCCCTTCGAGCGGATCGCATCGCGCGATGAGGCCGCGATCATCTTCTCGCGAAAGATTTCGCTGGTCTCCGATTCGACCGTCGCCAGCCACACCGAGCCGGTCCACGCGCCGGCCGCACCCATCGCCATGCAGGCCGCCATCTGCCGGCCCGTCATGATGCCACCGGCCGCCAGCACCGGCACGTCGCGGACCTTCTTGATCGCCTTGATCACCTCCGGCACCAGCACCATGGTCGAGACCTCGCCGCAATGGCCGCCGGCTTCGGTGCCCTGCACCACGAGGATGTCAACGCCGGCCGCGACCTGGCGCAGCGCGTGCTCCTTGGCGCCGACGAGCGCGGCGACGGGCACGTTGTGTTTCCTGCCCATCTCGATCATCGCCTTCGGCGGCACGCCGAGCGCATTCGCGATCAGGCGGATCGGATGATTGAAAGAGACTTTTAGCAGCTCCAGCGCGGTCTCGGCGTCGAACGGTTGGGGCTGGTTGTCGTCCACCTCTGTCGTCGTCAGCTCGATATCGTATTTCTTCAGGAGGTCGCGCGTGTAGGCGCGGTGCTGCTGCGGTACGCGCGCTTCCAGGCTCTTCCAGGTGACGTGCTTCTCGCCTGCGGTGGAGATGTTTTCCGGGATCAGCACGTCGATGCCGTAGGGCTTGCCGTCGACGTGATCGTCGATCCATTTCAGTTCCCGTTCGAGCGTGTCAGGTGTGTGCACGGTGGCGCCCAGCACGCCGAAGCCGCCGGCGCGGCTCACGGCCGCGACCACATCGCGGCAATGGCTGAAGGCGAGCAGGGGGAACTCGATTCCCAGCATGTCGCAGATCGGCGATTTCATGGTTCTCTCCCGGCGGGTCTCGACGCGGCTGCGCCCATCGTCATGTGCGATGCCATGCCGGATTCCCGCGCGCATCTTGCGTGCAGGCGTCACGTGGTGCGATGGGCCATCCCGGCCGCACCGATGCGCTGTCGAGCGAGGTTCACCGAATGCATGACGCCGGCCTCAGGCCCGCGCCGGACGCAGAGCGGGCGGGGCTTGCCATCGGCCATGCGCGGGCTAATTAATGCACACGCATCTTTCCGCCGGAGCCCTCGCATGACCGACGCCCCCGCTTACGTGCCGCCCAAAGTCTGGACCTGGGACAAGGAGAATGGCGGCCAATTCGCCAGCATCAACCGGCCGATCGCTGGCCCCACCCACGACAAGGAGCTGCCCGTCGGCAAGCACCCGCTGCAGCTTTATTCCCTGGCGACGCCGAACGGGGTGAAGGTCACGGTGATGCTGGAGGAGCTTCTGGCGCTGGGCCACAAGGGCGCCGAATACGACGCCTGGCTGATCAGAATAGGCAATGGCGACCAGTTCGGCAGCGGTTTTGTCGACATCAACCCGAACTCGAAAATTCCGGCACTGATGGATCGCTCGGGTCCGGAGCCTATCCGGGTGTTCGAGTCCGGCTCGATCCTGTTCTATTTGGCCGAGAAGTTCGGTGCCTTCCTGCCCAAGGATATCAAGACCCGCACAGAGGCGATGTCCTGGCTGTTCTGGCAGATGGGCAGCGCGCCCTATCTCGGCGGCGGCTTCGGCCACTTCTACGCCTACGCGCCGTTCAAAATCGAATACGCCATCGACCGCTTCGCGATGGAGACCAAGCGTCAGCTCGATGTGCTCGACCGTCGCCTCGCCGATCACGAATATCTCGCGGGCAAGGAGTACACCATCGCCGATATTGCCGTGTGGCCCTGGTACGGCGCGCTCGCCAAGGGGCTGGTCTACGGCGCCGGCGAATTCTTGTCGGTGCAGGATTACAAGAACGTGCAGCGCTGGACCGACCAGATCGCGCAGCGTCCCGCCGTCAAGCGCGGCCGCATGGTCAATCGCGTCTCCGGCGATCCCGCCAGCCAGCTCCACGAGCGGCACGACGCGAGTGACTTCGAGACCAGGACGCAGGACAAGATTGAGGCCGCGAAGACTGCCTAACTCGCAGATCTCGTAGGGTGGGCAAAGCGACTTGTCCGCCGTAGCTCACTCGAAGAGCGAAGGCGGAAGCGTGCCCACCACCTCTCGCCTAGGCAGGATGGTGGGCACGGCGCGCGAAGTGCGCGCCTTTGCCCACCCTACGGCTCTTCCCGAGTGGGAAGAGCAGAGACCTTCACGCCATGCTCAGTTCGTGGCGGCCGACCACCATCCAGTGTACCTCGTCCGGACCATCGGCGAAGCGCAGGTGCCGGACGTCCTGGTACATTTCCGCGAGTGGGGTCCAGTGCGAGATGCCGGTGGCGCCGTGCATCTGGATTGCCTGATCGATGATCTTGCAGGCGCGCTCGGGCACCATGGCCTTGACCATGGAGACCCAGACGCGGGCTTCCTTGTTGCCGAGCACATCCATGGCCTTGGCGGCCTTCAGCACCATCAGCCGCATCGCCTCGATCTCGCAGCGGGCCTGCGCGATGATCTGCATGTTGCCGCCGAGATGGGCGATCTTCTTGCCGAAGGCTTCGCGGGTGAGGCCACGCTGCACCATCAAATCGAGCGCCTTCTCGGCCTTGCCGATGGTGCGCATGCAGTGATGGATGCGGCCCGGCCCTAAGCGGAGCTGCGAGATCTCGAAGCCGCGGCCTTCGCCGAGCAGCATGTTCTCCTTCGGCACGCGCACATTGTTGAAGCGCATATGCATGTGGCCGCGCGGCGCGTGGTCCTGACCGAACACGTACATGGGCCCGAGCACTTCGACGCCGGGCGTGTCGCGCGGCACCAGAATCTGCGACTGCTGCTTGCTCGGCGCCGCGTCGGGATTGGTCTTCACCATCACGATGAGGATCTTGCAGCGGGGATCGCCGAGACCGGAGATGTAATACTTCTCGCCGTTGATGACCCATTCGTCGCCGACGAGCTTTGCGGTGGTCGAGATGTTCTTGGCATCGGAGGAGGCGACGTTCGGCTCGGTCATGACATAGGCGGAGCGGATCTCGCCGTTGAGCAGCGGCTTCAGCCACTTCTCCTTCTGCTCCTTGGTGCCGACGCGCTCCAGCACCTCCATGTTGCCGGTGTCGGGCGCCGAGCAGTTCATGGTCTCAGAGGCCAGCGGGCTCTTGCCGAGCTCGGCGGCGATATAGGCGTAGTCGAGATTCTTCAGGCCCTGGCCGGTCTCGTCATCGGGCAGGAAGAAGTTCCAGAGGCCTTCCTGCTTGGCCTTGTTCTTGGCCTTCTCCAGCACCTCGAGCTGCTTCGGCGTAAAGCTCCAGCGATCCTCCTTGCCTTCGCCGGCCTTGGCGAATTCGATCGACATCGGCTCGACGGTGTCGCGGATGAACTTCTTGACGTGATCGTAGAGCGGCCGGACCTGGTCCGACATCCTGAGATCATTGAGCTCATCGCCGGGATTGAGCGTGTAGTTGGTGGTGCGGGGAATATAGGTGTGCTTTGTCATTGTTCCTCCCGGGACGTCAGAGATCGTATTGGCCGGGAGAATAGTCGCAGCGCCACGAAAGTGCGAGCGCGTATTTTCCCGCGCGCGCCATGCCATGCGATGGAATATCGCGAGGGCGTTTGAAATGTTGTTTGAATGGCGGCGGAGGAGGCAGCGGGTGCGCGCCTCACTCTCCGCTGTCATCGCCCGGCGAAGACCGGGCGATCCAGTATTCCAGAGGCCGCAGCGATAGAACCCGATGGGCCGCGGCGTACTGGATGCCCCGGTCAAGCCGGGGCATGACAGCGGTGGTTGCGGCTGAATCAGTTCGGCATCCGATGCATCGCACAGATCTTGTTGCCGTCGAGATCGCGCAAATAGGCGAGGTAGAGCTTGACGCCCGAACCCTCGCGCATGCCGGGCGGATCCTCGATCGGCTTTCCTCCGGCCGCGATGCCGGCCGCATGCCAGGCCTCGACCTGCTCGGGCGAATTGGCAGCAAAGCCGATGGTGCCGCCGTTCGCACACGTTGCCGGCTCGCCGTTGATCGGCTTCGACACCGAGAACACGCCGGTCTTGGTGATGTAGAAGATGCGGTGGCCATCGACCCGCGCCGGCCGCACTTCGAGCGTGCTCAGCAGGCTGTCGTAGAAGGCCTTGGCCTTGTCGAGGTCGTTGGTGCCAATCATGACGTGCGAGAACATCGTTTGCCCCTTCCTGTTCTGATTACCAGACTTAAAACGCGGTATAGCCGCCGTCGATCACGAACGTATCCGCTGTGTGATACGACGACGCCTTGCTCATCAGGTACACGGCAATGCCGCCGAAATCGGATGCCTCGCCGAAGCGCCGCATCGGAATCCGCGGCATCACGTTGGCGACGAACTTTTCATTGCCCATCAGACCCGCCGTCATGTCGCTCTTGATCCAGCCGGGCAGGATCGCATTCGCGGTGACGCCGTGGCGGGCGAGCTCGACGCCGAGCGCGCGTACCAGAGCGTTGATGGCGGCCTTGGTTGCGGCGTAATGCTCGTTGCGCGCGGTGCCGAAGATCGAAGCGAGGCTCGAAGTTGCGACCAGCCGGCCGAAGGGATCGCCGGCATTGGCGCGATCGGTCATGTGCTTGGCGGCCGCTTGGAAGGCGTGGAACACGCCGTCGAGATTGGTCGCAAACATTGTGTGCCATTCCGCCTCGGTGCGCTCGATGAAGGACCTGCGGCCACCGCCGCCGATACCGGCATTGGCGAAGCAGCCATCGACCCGGCCGAAAACGTCGAGCGTTGCCTTCATAGCTGCATTCACGGAAGCGGGATCGGTGACGTCGCAGACGCGGGTGTCGACCTTGCCTGATAGCCCCGCCATGCTCGCGGCAGCAGCCTTGTTCTTGTCAGCATTGCGGCCCCAGATCGAGACATTGCAGCCCTGGCCGACGAGCGCCTGCGCGATGCCGAGCCCGATGCCGCCATTGCCGCCGGTGATCACGGCAACGCGGCCGGTGAGGTCGAAAAGGTTCATGGCGCGTTTCCTGTTCTTGGCACGGGGCTCATCAGCCGCTGCGCACAAGATTGCTTGCTATGCTCCGATCACCATGGACAAGACCGCGCCAAAAATCAAATATGCGCCCCGGCAAAACGAATTCCGGTCTGCGAAATTGATGCAGGCTGCAACTGACGAGGAAACCATGCAGTTCAAACACGTCACGCTCGATCTCGATGGTTCGGTTGCGATCCTCAAGCTCGACCATCAGGAGGTGATGAACGCGGTCTCCGTGGATATGCTGGGTGGGCTCGCCGAGGCGCTCGATGCGATCGAGGAGAGGAAGGATGAAGTGCGCTGTGTCGTGCTGACGGGCGCGGGGCGCGCGTTCTGCACCGGTGCGAATCTGCAAGGGCGAAACAACCAGTCGAAGAAGACCAAGGCCGGCCTGACGCTGGAGACTGGCTTTCATCCCTTCCTGCGCCGTATCCGCAATCTGCACTGTCCCATCATCACGGCGGTGAACGGACCGGCGGCAGGCGCCGGCATGAGCTTCGCGCTGCTCGGCGACATGATCCTGTGCGCGCGTTCGTCCTATTTCCTGCAAGCCTTCCGCCGCATCGGCCTTGTGCCGGATTGCGGCTCGACCTGGCTGTTGCCGCGTCTGATCGGCAAGGCGCGCTCGATCGAGCTGTCGCTCATGGGCGAGCGGCTGCCGGCGGAGAAGGCGCTGGAATGGGGCCTCGTCAACCGCGTGTATGACGATGGCGTGCTGATGGAAGAAGCGATGAAGCTTGCGCGTGAGCTGGCCAGCGGCCCGACGGTGGCGCTGTCGCTGATCCGCAAGCTCTATTGGGATAGCCCCGAAAACTCCTTCGAGGACCAGCTCAATCTCGAATTCCAGTGCCAGCTCCGCGCCGGCGACACGCAAGATTTCCGGGAGGGCGTCGGTGCGTTCCTGGAAAAGCGGCCCGCACAGTTCAAAGGCAAATGATCGAGGCAGAGCTTTCCCGCAGCGTCCAGCGCTGGTGTCCCGGCGCGACCGGCGTCACCGGCGCGGCAAAGCTGTCGGGCGGCGCCAGCCAGGAGACCTGGCGTTTCGATATCACCCATCCCGACGGCCTGATCGGCGCGATCCTGCGCCGCTCGCCGAAGGGGTATGGCGCAGCGCCGACGCGCGCAGCGGGTCTCGCAGCTGAAGCGCAGCTGATGCAGCTCGCCTACGAGGCGGGCGTGCCGTCACCGCGGGTGCTGCATGTGCTGACGCCGGACGAGGATCTTGGCATCGGCTTCATCATGCAGCGGGTCGAGGGCGAAACCATCGCCCGCAAGATTCTTCGCGATGACGAATTCGCGGCGGCGCGACCGCTTCTCGCACGGCAGATCGGTGGCGTGCTTGCCGAGTTGCACAAGCTGCCTCAGGACAAATTGCCCGTGTTGCGCAGCAGGTCGGCGACACAGGAGATCGCCGAGTTCGACCGCGACTATCGCAGCCTGAATTGGCCAAAGCCCGTATTCGAGCTGGCGCTGCGCTGGCTGCGCGACCACGATCCCGGGCCGTCGACTGAAGTGACGCTGGTGCATGGCGATTTCCGCAACGGCAATCTCATCATCGGCGCCGACGGCGTCCGTGCCGTGCTGGACTGGGAGCTCGCTCATCTCGGCGATCCCATGGAGGATCTCGGGTGGGTCTGCGTCAACTCCTGGCGCTTTGGCGAGATCGACAAGCCCGTCGGCGGCTTTGGTTCGCGCGAGGAGCTGTTCGCGGGCTATGAGGCGGCGGGGCGGAAGGTCGATCCGGCACGCGTCAAATTCTGGGAAGTGATGGGCACGCTGCGCTGGGGCATCATGTGTGGCGGCATGATGCAGCGTTTTCGCGAAGGGCCTGATCATTCCATGGAGCGTGCGATGATCGGTCGTCGCGCGTCCGAGACCGAGATTGATCTGTTGCGGCTGATCGCGCCGCGCGGGAGTTGACCATGCAGGACGAACCGACGCCGATCGAGCTGACCAAGGCAGTCGCCGATTTCCTCCGCAACGACATCACGCCGCTGATCTCGGGCCATCAATCGTTCAAGCTGCGGGTGGCGATCAACATCCTCGATCTCGTGACGCGCCAGCTGACACAGGAGGAGGGGAGTGATGCGAGAGAAGTAGAGCGGTTGCGTGCGCTGCTCGGCATGGACGGTTCGGTGACCGAGCTCAACCGCACGCTCGCCGATCGTATAACCAAGGGTGAGGTGGATCTCACAACGCCCGGCCTTGCAGAGCATTTATGGGCGACCACGATGGACAAGCTCGCCGTCGATCAGCCGAACTACGCCTCTTACAAGCGGGAGCTGGGGCGAGACGGGTAGGGACGTCTTACTCCATATTCGCTGTCATCGCCCGCGAAGGCGGGCGATCCAGCACTCCGAGACGGCTGTGGTTTGATCGAGAAGCCGCGGCGTACTGGATGCCCCGCCTTCGCGGGGCATGACGGCTGAGATCTCGAGGCAGGCGTGCCCCGAAAATGGCGCGCCCTACTTCCCCACCCATTTCGGCGGCCGCTTCTCCGAGAACGCCTTCGGGCCCTCGATATAGTCCTGCGAGGCGACCATCGCCTTCACCGCGGGATATTCCCGTTGCTCCTCGATCGCCTGCTCCAGCGAAACGCCGAGCCCTTTCTGGATCGCCTGCTTCGAGGCGCGGATCGACATCGGCGAGTTCTTGGTAATCATCTCTGCCCAGCGCAGCGCGCCGGCGAGTGCCTCGCCCTGCGGCACCACCTCGTTGACGAAGCCGAGCTCTTGGCCCTCCTTGGCGCTGACATGGCGTGCGGTGAGGATCATGCCCATGGCGCGCTTGAGACCGATCTGGCGCGGCAGGCGGTGCAGGCCGCCGGCGAGCGCAGCAAGACCGACGCGCGGTTCGGGCAAGGCGAAGGTCGCATTCTCGGAGGCAATGATGAGATCGCAGGCCAGCGCAATTTCAAAGCCGCCGCCCATGGCAACGCCATTCACCGCGGCAACGATCGGCTTGTCGCAGTCGAAGCGCGCGGTAAGGCCGGCAAAGCCGCCTTTGTCCCAGCCGCGCTTGCCGCCCGCCGCCTGCCACTTCAGATCATTGCCGGCACAGAACGCCTTGTCGCCGGCGCCTGTAACGATTGCGACCCATTGCTCGGGATCGGCAGCGAAATCATCAAACACCTTTTGCAACTCGAAATGCGCGTCGGTGTGCAGCGCGTTGTAGACTTCGGGCCGCGACAGCGTGACGACCGTGATCGGCCCTTTGCGTTCCACCTTTGAGAATTTCAGCTCCATCGCGCGCTCCCGCATTTTCTCCCCAGGGACTATTGCCGTCATACTACCGCGCGCCGGCGTCACGGCACCATCGAATTGCGCGGGTGCGCCTTGCGCCTCTCACGCGCCTCGGCTTGCTTGACTTGCGCGTGCTCTTCTCACCTTAATCGAGCCAAGCAAGAATGCGCCTAGCGCCTTAACGCAAAACGATAAGATCAATCCGGGAGAGAACCTGTGGATTTCTCATTGCCTGCCGACCTCGTCGCCTATCTCGGAGAACTCGATCGCTTCATTGAGCGCAAGATCAAGCCGCTGGAGGAGGCCGACGACAACATCCGCTTCTTCGATCATCGCCGCGAATG
The DNA here is from genome assembly GCF_015291645.1 of Bradyrhizobium sp. CCBAU 53340. Lineage (NCBI taxonomy): Bacteria > Pseudomonadati > Pseudomonadota > Alphaproteobacteria > Hyphomicrobiales > Nitrobacteraceae > Bradyrhizobium > Bradyrhizobium sp. CCBAU 53340. The sequence continues at coordinate 5,673,658 of NZ_CP030055.1, read as the reverse complement.
GGCGCGCACCGATTTCGAGAACGGCGGCCTGCCGCGTCATGAATGGGAAGCGCTGCTGCGCAAGGCCAAGGATCTCGCGGACGCCGCCGGTCATCTGCGCTTTCCGGTGCCCAAGCAATATGGCGGCAAGGACGGCTCCAACCTCTGGATGGCCGTGATCCGCGAGCATTTTGCCGCAAAGGGGCTCGGCCTGCACAACGACCTGCAGAACGAGCACTCGATCGTCGGCAATTTCCCCGTCGTCACCATGCTCGACCGCTACGGCCGTGACGACCAGAAGGCGATGATCGACGGCTCGATCAAGGGCAAGTACCGCATCACCTTTGGCCTCACCGAGCCGCATCACGGCTCGGACGCGACCCACATGGAGACGCGTGCGGTGCCTGCTGTCAGAGACAACGTCAAGGGCTGGATCATCAACGGCGAGAAGATGTGGACCACAGGCATGCATGTGGCAACGCATTGCGCGCTGTTCGCGCGTACCTCGGGCAATGACGGCGATGCCCGCGGTATCACCTGCTTCCTGGTGCCGGCCAAGAGCCACGGCGTGAAGGTTGAAGAGTATATGTGGACCTTCAACATGCCGACCGACCATCCGCGCGTCAGCTTCACCGACGTGTTCGTGCCCGAGGATGCCCAGTTTGGCGAGGTCGGCCGCGGCCTGTCGCTGGCGCAGTGCTTTGTCCATCAGAACCGCATCCGCCAGGCCGCGAGCTCGCTCGGCGCCGCCGTCTATTGCATCAACGAGAGCGTCAAATACGCTCGCGAGCGAAAGCCGTTCGGCAGGGCGCTCGCCGAGAACCAGGCGATCCAGTTCCCGCTGGTGGAGCTCGCGACGCAAGCCGAGATGCTGCGTCTGTTGATCCGCAAGACCGCCTGGGAGATGGACCAGCTCACCGAGGAGCAGATCGAGCGCACGCTCTCCGACCGCGTCTCGATGTGCAACTACTGGGCAAACCGCCTCTGCTGCGAATCCGCCGACCGCGCCATGCAGGTCCATGGTGGCATGGGCTACTCACGCCACAAGCCATTCGAGCACATCTACCGCCACCACCGCCGCTATCGCATCACCGAAGGCAGCGAGGAGATCCAGATGCGCAAGGTTGCGGGGTTCCTGTTTGGATATATGGGGCCGGGGAAGCATTAGGCTTGCGCCGCGCTCTCTCTCCCCGAGTGGTCCCGGCGAAGGCCGGGACCCATCACCCCAGGGAGGAGTCGTTGCGCGAGATGGCAACTCCGAATTTTCGCCAAACTCAATCTTGTGGCTATGGGTCCCGGCCTTCGCCGGGACGACGACGCGGATAGAGCGGAATCAATTCACCCGCCGATCCTTCCCCGCCCAATACGGCTCGCGCAACTGCCGCCGCAGAATCTTGCCGCTCGGATTGCGCGGCAGCGCCGGCAAGAACTCCACGCTCTTCGGCGTCTTATAGCCGGCAATACGCTCGCGGGTGAAGTTGATGATGTCGGTGGCGCTCGCCTGTTTGCCGGGCTTCATCACCACGACGGCCTTCACCGCCTCGCCCCATTTATCGTCGGGCACGCCGATCACGGCAGCTTCGGCGACGTCGGGGTGATCGCACAGCGCGCTCTCGACTTCGGCGGGGTAGATGTTCTCACCGCCGGAGATGATCATGTCCTTGATGCGGTCGTGGATATACAGATAGCCGTCCTCGTCCATGAAGCCGGCATCACCGGTGCGCAGCCAGCCATCGCCGCGCAGCGTCGCGGCGGTCGCTTCGGGCAAATTCCAGTAACCCGCCATATTGGAGCCCGAGCGCGTCGCGATCTCGCCGACCTGGCGCGGCGGCAGCGGTTTGCCGTCCACATCCAAAATCGCGAGCTCGACGCCCGGCAGCGCCTTGCCGGCCGAGCGCATCCGCTCCAGCCCCTCGACATGATCCTCGGGCGGCAGCGCGACGATGGTGCCCGTTGTCTCGGTCATGCCGTACATCTGCACGAAGCCGCATTTGAAGACCTCGATGCATTCCTTCAGCAGCGCCGCTGGAATCGGCGAGGCGCCGTACAGCATGTATTTCAGCCGGGAGAAATCGACCGTCTTCGCGCGCGGCTGCCGCACCACGAATTGCATCGCCGCCGGCACCATGAACAGCTTTGTGATGCCCGACTGCTCGAAGAAATCCAGCACCTTGGTCGGATCGAACTCGCGCGCGATGACGCCGCGAGCACCGTGATAAAGCCCCATCACGCCCCAGCCGGAGCCGCCGATATGGAAGATCGGCATTGCCACCAGCGAGACGTCATCGGTCGACCACCGGTTCCACTCCGGCTTGTCCTCGGCATTGCCCGTTTGCACGAGGTTGAGGAAGCTCGCGTGGCTCAGCATCGCGCCCTTCGGCTTGCCCGTCGTGCCCGACGTGTAGAGCTGGATCGCGATGTCCTTGGTGTCAACCGGCACTCTGGGATCGTCGTCGCTCTGCGCATCGCGCCAGGCCGCAAAATCCTGCCACTCCGGGGCGCCGCCTTCGGTCGTGATGATGGTGCGCACGCCGGGCAGCCGGTCCCTGATCTGGCGAGCGAGCGTGATGAATTCCGGTCCGACGAACAGCACCGGCGCCCCGCAATCCGAAACGATAAAGGCGACCTCGGGCCCGGCGAGCCGCCAGTTCACCGGCGCCATCACCACGCCGGCCTTCATCGCGCCCATCAGCAGCTCGAAATAGAGGTCGCTGTTCTTGCCGAGATAGGCGATGCGGTCGCCTTTCGTCACGCCCATCGCGAAGAGCGCGTTGGCGACCTTGTTGGTCTTGACGTCGAACTCGGCAAAGCTGGTGACGCGGCCCTCGAACTCGAAAGCGATCGCGTTGCCGCGGCTCGCCGCGCGCTCGCGCACCATGTCGGCGAGATCAGCCAATGGCTGTGTGGACATGTCTCTCCCGTAGCGTTTTGTTTTTGTGCGGTGGAGTGTGGCGTCATCCGTGGGCGAAGACAAGATAGAGGAGGGGCGCGAGCGTTTCACGAATGTCGTCCCGGCGAAAAGCCGGGACCCATAACCACTAAACGCAATTTAGCGAAGACTGATCATTGCCAGTCTTCGCCAAATCCAATTCGGTGGCTATGGGTCCCGGCTTTCGCCGGGACGACGATCGAGTGCGGAGCAGCTTCCGTTGCAAAGAGATCACCCCCGCTTCGCCCGGTCCTTCTCGTTCTGCGCCATGATGCTCTCGCGCGCGGTCTTCCAGTCGTCGTCGCTCCAGTCGCGGAGCTGGTAGAAATTGCCGCCCATGGCGAGCGCCTGCGCGCCGTCCATGGCGATGGTCTCGCCATTGATCCAGTCACAGCCGCCGGAGATCAGGAACACCGCGAGGTTCTGCAATTCCTCCATGGTGCCGACGCGGCCCATCGGGTTCATCGCCTTGGTGCGCGCGCCGGCCTCATCGCCCGGCTTGATGCGCTTGCTCATGCCCTCGGTCGGGATCTCACCCGGCGCGATGGTGTTGAGGCGGATGCCGTGGCGGCCCCATTCGGTCGCGAGCGACATCGTCATGGCGTGGATTGCAGACTTGCTCATCGCCGACGGCACGACGTAGGGCGAGCCGTTGCGCACCCAGGTCACGGTGATCGAGACGACGTTGCCCGGCTGCTTCAAGGCGATCCAGCGCTTGCCGACAGCCTGTGTCACATAGAACGTGCCGTGCATGACGATGTTGGCGACGGCATCGAAGCCACGTGGCGACAGCTCCTCCGTGCGCGAGATGAAATTGCCGGCCGCGTTGTTGATGAGATCGGTCAGCGGCGCGTCGCGAAAGATGGTCTCGATCATTTCCTCGACGGCGAGCGCGTTGCGAATGTCGACGCCGTGGCTGGTGACCCGGCCGCCATACTCACCCATCAGCTCAATCGCGGTCTCGTCGCAAACGATCTTGCGTCGTCCGCAGATGTGAACCTCGGCGCCAAGCTGGAGGAAGCGCGCCGCCATCGATTTGCCGAGCCCGGTGCCGCCGCCGGTCACGAGAATGCTCCGCCCAGCCAGAAGATTTTCCTTGAACATGGCTGTTTCTCCCGTACGTATCGTCAGTTAATTGGTCGATTGACTAAATCCGGCCGTCAGCTTTCTGTAAAGCGGCACCGAACAAGAACAGGGAGAATTGATCCATGGAAGAGCGCGTCTCGATCTCGATCTCGGAAGGCGTCGCCGACGTGCGTTTGGTGCGCGCCGACAAGATGAATGCGCTCGATCAAGCCATGTTCGAGGCCCTTGTCGCGGCGACCGAGCGGCTTTCGAAGGAAAAAGGCGTGCGCGTCGTCGTACTGTCGGGCGAGGGCCGCGCTTTCTGCGCCGGTCTCGACATGGGGCGTTTTGCCGCCATGAAGGAGAAGGGCGGCAACGGAATTCCGGGTGGCGAAAATCGCGATCTGACCAAGCGTACGCATGGCCAGGCGAATTTTCCGCAACAGGCGGTGTGGGGCTGGCGCCAGCTTCCTGTTCCGGTGATTGCGGCCGTGCACGGCGTTGCCTTCGGCGGCGGCTTCCAGCTCTCGCTGGGCGCCGATATGCGCTTCCTGAGCCCCGATGCGCGGATGTCGATCATGGAAATCAAATGGGGCCTTGTGCCTGACATGGCGGGCACGCCGATCCTGGCCTCGCTCGTGCGTGACGACATCCTGCGCGATCTGACCTACACGGGGCGCATCTTCTCCGCGCAGGAGGCGATGGCTTACGGCCTCGCCACCCGCATCTGCGATGATCCGCGCGCTGCGGCGCTCGAAGTCGCGCGCGAGATCGCCGGCAAGAGCCCCGATGCGATCCGCGCCGCGAAGCGACTGCTGAACAATCTCTCGCTCGATCCGGGGCCCGCGCTGCTTGCCGAGTCGGTCGAGCAGCAGAAGCTGATCGGCAGCCCGAACCAGACCGAAGCGGTGCGCTCCAATCTGGAGAAGCGCGCGGCGAACTATGTGGATTGAGGCTCTCCGTCATGGCCGGGCTTGTCCCGGCCATCCACGTTCTTGATCCAGGCGGCGAAGCAAGAACGTGGATCACCGGGACAAGCCCGGTGATGACGAATAACTAAGCCCGTCGCTGAACAACAAAGAAGAACAAAAAATGAGTGAAACGTCCAACTTCCTCGGCATCGTCTCCGGCGAGCGCCGCCGGGCCCATACCGATGTCGCCGCCCGCGCCGATCGCATCGCGTCAGGTCTCGCCAAGATCGGTGTCAAGCAGGGGGATTGCGTCTGCATGCTGATGCGCAACGATATCGCCTTTCTCGAGGCGGCCTACGCCGCGATGCGGCTCGGCGCCTATGGCGTGCCGATCAACTGGCACTTCAAGCCGGAGGAGATCAATTACATCCTTGGCGACACCGGCACCTCCGTACTGATCGGCCATGCCGACATGCTGCATGACTTGCGCGATGCGATCCCCAACGGCGTCACCGTGCTCAGCGTGCCGACGCCGCCGGAGATCCTGAAGACCTACAAGATCGATCTCGATCGCCTCAAGGCGCCGGACTTCGCGATCGACTTCGAATCCTGGCTCGCGCAATTCGAGCCCTATGACGGCCCGGTCGTGCCGCAGCCGATGAACATGATCTACACGTCAGGCACCACTGGCCATCCCAAGGGCGTCCGCCGCAATGCGCCGACGCCGGACCAGCAGGCCGCCGGCGAGCGCATGCGGGCGATGATCTATGGCCTCAAGCCCGGTGCCCGCGCGCTGCTGCCGGGGCCGCTCTATCATTCCGCGCCGAATTCGTTCGGCATCCGCGCGGGAAAACTCGGCGGCGCCCTGGTCTTGATGCCACGCTTCGAGGCGGAGGAGTTTCTGGAGTTGATCGCGCGGTACAAAATCGACACCATCTTCATGGTGCCGACCATGTTCATCCGCCTGATGAAGCTGCCGGAGGAGGTCCGCAAAAAGTACGATGTCTCCTCGCTCCGCCACATCATCCATGCTGCAGCGCCATGCCCGGCGGACGTCAAGCGCGCCATGATCGAATGGTGGGGGCCGGTGATCTATGAATTCTACGGCTCGACCGAATCGAGTGCCGTGACGTTCGCGACCTCAGAGGACGCGCTGAAGAAGCCGGGTACGGTCGGCAAGATCTCACCCGGCGCCGAGCTGCGCTTCATCGGCGACGACGGCCGTGTGCTCGGCGTCGGGGAAATCGGCGAGATCTATTCCCGCATGGCCGGGGTGGCTGATTTCACCTACCACAACAAGCCGGAGAAGCGCGCCGAGATCGACCGCGATGGCTTCATCACCTCGGGTGATGTCGGCTATATCGACGAAGACGGCTACGTCTTCATCTGCGACCGCAAGCGCGACATGGTGATCTCGGGCGGCGTCAACATCTATCCGGCCGAGATCGAGTCGGTCCTGCACGCCATATCAGGCGTGCATGATTGCGCCGTGTTCGGCATCCCCGATGCCGAATTCGGCGAGGCGCTGATGGCGGTAGTGGAGCCGCAGGCAGGCATCACGCTGGATGCAGCTGGTATCCGTGCGCGGCTGAAGAACTCGCTCGCCGATTACAAGGTGCCGAAGCATATCGAGATCCGCACCGGATTGCCGCGCGAAGATTCGGGAAAAATCTTCAAGCGCCGCCTGCGCGATCCCTATTGGGAACAGGCGGGGCGCAAGATCTGACGGACTGTTGTCTGGATTGCCTTGTGCCTTTCGGGGACACTGGAAATGCCAATGTCACACGCAGGAGTAGCAATCATCGATCGGCTCGGCTAGGTTGCGGTCCCGTTTCCTGCCGCTTGCGATCGCCGATGTCCTCATACCGTGCCAGTCCCGGCTTCTTCGAAGTCCCCCATGCCGCTGTCTACGCGCTGATGACGATAACCGTCCTCGCGTCGGGATTTTGCTTTATCCAGGCGGGAGGCCCCGCAGCGCCGGCGGAGATGCTCTATCGCTACGGCGGCATGTATTCGAACGCCATCGTGCGGCATGAATATTGGCGCCTGGTCGCCTATGGCTTCCTGCACGTCAATTTCGTCCATCTCACCATGAACATGTTGTGCCTCGTGCTGTGGGGTGGGCATCTGGAGCGGCGGGTCGGACCGGCCTACTTCCTCATCATCTATCTCTGCGCAATGGTGTTCGGCGCGATCATCGGCAACGGCATCCACGCCACGCCCTATTTGACGGTCGGCGCGTCCGGTGCGACGTCGGGCATCCTGGGCGCGCTGCTCTGCCTGTGGATCCTCGGCAAGCTCGACGTCAGGTTCGACTTCTTCGCGATCAATATCGGATTGAACATTGCGTTTGCGCTCGGCAATTCGCGGATCGACTGGGGCGTCCATCTCGGCGGGTTTGCGGCCGGGTTGATCGCCTGCGCGGTGCTCGATCTCGTCGAGAAGACCAATCCTTACGTGCTCCGCTGCAAGTTTCCGGAAGCCGTGAAGGTCAATCTGACGCTGCTTGCCGGCGTTGCTGCGTTCTGGGCCTGGAGCGGTCAGGCCCAGGCCATCGCCGCCGCAGTTTCCGGCTGGGGCCTGGCCATCGTAATTGTGGTCGCAGCTTGTGCCGTCGTGAAGATGGTTGATCTTGCGCTCTCCATGACCAAGGGTCTCGCGATCGTCGTGACGGTGCTGGCCGCAGCGAACGCGGCCGCGGTGATGCTTTTGGGCTGGGCTCTGGGAACTTATTGCGCGCCGCGCTGGCCGACCGGATCCGTTCCACTCGATAATCTTCTCGTCATATTCTGTCCCAATCCTGTTCTCATCTCGGGGCTATCGGCGATCGGCGTTGCTGCGCTGACGCTTTGGCTCTGCGCGAAGGAGATTTCGCGCGGAATCGAGGATGTCGGATTTGTCGGCACATCGCTGCGGGCTGAACGCAACAGGCGTCATGGACTATGAGCGCGGAGGTCGTGCTATAAGAGGGCTCATCAATCCTCCGGATCATCCCATGTCCCCAGTTTCCATCCTGCTTAACATCATCTGGATTCTCATCGGCGGTGCCTGGATGGCATTCGGCTGGCTGGTGGCCTCACTCATCATGGCCATCACCATCATCGGCCTGCCTTGGGCCCGGGCGGCGTTCAACATCGCCATCTACACATTGCTGCCGTTCGGCTCGCGCGCGGTGAGCCGCGAGGAGGTCACCGGCATGAGCGATGTCGGCACCGGCCCGCTTGGGGTGATGGGCAACATCATCTGGCTCATGCTGGCCGGCTGGTGGCTGGCGCTCGGCCACCTGCTGACGGCGGTGCTCTTTGCGATCACCATCATCGGCATCCCCTTCGCATGGGCCCACCTGAAGCTTGCGGGCATCGCGCTCTGGCCGATCGGCAAGGTGATCGTGCCGGCTTAGGCTCCGTTGGGAGGCTTCAGCTTTCCGGGGGCAGAGCGGAGGTTGCCTCGCTTGATCTTCATTGGCGCATGTGACCCGAAGCTGATCTATTTCCGCCCGGCTGATGCAGCCTTGGAGAATAGCGACACCCGAATCTTCCAAGCAATTCTGACGGCCGGATTTCGGTAGGCGGCCTTCCACGCACGGTCTGTTATAGATCGCCTGTTAGCCCGAAGCAGAAGTGGTATTCGATGCTGAGCTATCGCGTTGATCCGATGTGGGGCCAGCCTTGTTCGGCCTACCACCTCCAATATCGATTTACCGATGCCGCCCTTCGGCATATTTCGGCCATGCAGGACAAGTTGGACAACGCTGTGGGGGGCCTGCGGCGTGTTCCGCAGCCGGCCATCCACTTGACTGTGATAACTCTTCTACATTGGCGGATGGGACTCGAAGCGGATGAGGCGTGGGCGCGAAATCGAGAGGGATGGGCTCGTGGTCTTTTGCAAGTTTGCGCATCGACCCAACCCGTGTCGCTGAGCCTCAATACGGTCAAGGCGCTCGATACGGCGATCGTGCTGATGACGGCAAGCTGCGGGAGCCTTCAAACACTTCGGAGAATGATCGTTAGCGAGTTGGCGTTGCCCAGAGCGGTGAGCGTGCCAAACATCGCGCACACCTCGCTCTTCAGGTACGGAACTCTGGACGTCGCCGAACACGGGCGTCCCGACTCTCTTGTCAGCGCCAGCGCGCTCGACATCCGGATTTCGGAAATCTTGCTTGTGCGCGAGACCAGGTACCCGTCGCTGGAGTCCGAGATATTGGCGCGCTTTCGCCTTGCGGCGTGCTGATAAGGGTAAAGTCCCTTAGTCTATTTGATCCATGGATTTACTAAATGAACGAAGCCATTATTCGATCTGCCACGCAAGACGATCTTCCTATGGTGTTGAAACTTTATCAGCACCTCCATCCGCATGAGCCTCCACCGGAGGCGGCCAGAGCTAATCAGGTTTGGATGACTTTGCTTGCATCTGGCTTCATGACGGTGATCGTGGCCCAAACGGCAGAGTTGCTTGTATCTTCGTGCACTCTTGCAATCGTGCCTAACCTTTCTCGGGGCGGTAGATCGTACGGGGTGATCGAGAATGTGGTCACTCACGCTGAGTATCGTAAGCTGGGACTTGGCCGACGGGTTCTCGCTCACGCACTCGATATTGCCGCGCGGGCCGATTGTTACAAAGTCCATTTGGCGACAGGCTCGAAGCGGGAGGCGACCCTGCGCTTCTACGAGGGCGCCGGCTTTCAACGCGGGGGAAAAACCTACTTCGAGGTGCGCAGCCGAAACTGGCCAGTCAACTCAGCCGCCGATGCACCGAGCGAGGAAGATTCGTGATTCGGCCCTGGACGCTATTGTCGAGCGAAATCGCCTTTAATGGTACAGGCTGCGGCGAGACACCGTTAGATTGCCTGATGGGCGCGTTGTTGACGACTACTTTGTCTCTGAAAGGGCCAATGTGGCTCTTGCGGTGCCGCTCACCGCAGAGGGTAAATTTGTCCTCGTTCGGTAATACAAGCATGGCGTGCAGTCAATCACGTTGGAATCTCCGGCTGGTACCTTCCAGTCGGAATCGCCGGAGATGGCAGCAGCGCGGGAGCTTGAAGAAGAGACAGGCTATTGGTCGAGCAGTATCGAGAGCTTAGGAACCTGCTTTGACGATTCCAGCAAGAATACAAATCTCGTGCATATCTTCCTCGCGAGCGGTTGCGTGCTGGGAGGAAAGCAATGTCTTGACGAGCTGGAAACTGCGTCAGGCCTCGAAGTAGTCCAGCTGTCGCAGCAGGACTTAGTTGAAGCGCTCGAAAGCGGAGAAATAAAATCCATGTCTTCAGTTGCCGCCGGCTACAAGGCGCTGCGGGCGATAGGAGCGTAATGCACGAGGGTTGGCCTGATTTCCATTCGTCCGTTTCGCCGGCTGTCGGTGGCAAAACCAGAATGCAGGGCGCGTGCTTTTCTCGGGTTGCGGCTTGTGCAGTCGATGAGGACATCCCTTGCCATGCTAGGCACGGCCAGGCGATGCCGCACACGCCATGTCTCGCGATACGCGACCGGCAAATCACACTACATGCAGGTCAATGACCGGGTGCCAAATATTCTGATTGACCGAATTTATCGTTTCGGGTAAACCGCAAGACATCCCAGCCCGCCAAAGGGGCGTTTCGCGATCGTCACGACACGTAGGCCGGGATGCGATGGACGCGGCAGCGCCGGCGCGTGACGGGATGGCAGGGCGGGCGAAACCGTGAGCCATCGCGATCCGCGGGATCGACACGGTGCGGTCACAGCGTTTCTTTCGGCCCCCGGGAGCGAGCACGCGCGAGCTTCCGGACGTCTGGGAGGGACGTCCGCGGACGGCAAAAGCGTGTGGTCCTGGCGCCCGGAGTCTGTGCGTCAAGGCTTGCGGTGGTGAAGCGGCCCGACCGGGCGCGCGCATCGATCATCCGCAAGGCGACGGGGGCAATAGTGCATCGCTCCCCGGGGAGAGCGCGCCATAAGCCGTAAAACCATTGCGCAGGGAAGGCCGGGATGTCCCGGCATCACCTGTGGTCACCCCCGCGTGCGTTTTCCGCGTGCGGACCTTGGGTGCCAGCCGGCGCCCGGCCTTCCCTGCGCCCTTTCTTCTCGACGAGGGCGAAACGGACAGCAAAGCTCGGGCGCCCGCGCCGCGAGACCGAGGACGCATATCCGCCCATGACCGGCGATGTTACCGCGCCGCCACCAAGTTCATCTTGCACTGCGGTAGAAAAATATCGCACACTCTGCGGGACCGAGGAGCCGTTGGGAGCTCGAACAGGGGAGCGAGCCATGTCCCTCCAGACCGTATCTGACGCCAGCGATCAACGCGCCAACCGGCCTGAGGACATCCAGGCTCTGGAGGCGGACGCCCGGCTGCGCGACGACATCCGACTGCTCGGGCGCATCCTGGGCGACACGGTGCGCGACCAGGAGGGGGCCGACGTGTTCGACCTGGTCGAGCGTATCAGGCAGACCTCGATCCGGTTCCACCGCGACGAGGACAGGCTGGCCCGCCGCGAGCTCGAGCAGATCCTCGACAGCATGTCGACCTCGGAAACGGTGCGGATCGTCCGCGCCTTCAGCTATTTCTCCCACCTCGCCAACATCGCCGAGGACCAGAACAACATCCGCCAGATGCGCGCCGGAAAGGGCGGCGGCTCCGGCGTCCTGGTGGAAACGCTCGCCAAGGCCAGGGTCGCGGGAATCGGCGCTGATGCGCTGCGTAATTTCTTCAGGAGCGCGCTTGTCAGCCCGGTGCTGACGGCGCACCCGACCGAAGTCCGCCGCAAGAGCACCATGGACCGCGAGATGGAGGTCGCGGCATTGCTCGACCGTCGCGAGCGGGTTGCCTTGACCGCCGAGGAGGCCGCGGCCAGCGACGAGCAGCTCCGCCGCGAGGTGCTGACGCTGTGGCAGACCAATCTCTTGCGCCGGACCAAGCTCACCGTGCTCGACGAGGTCGCCAACGGCCTGTCGTTCTATGATTACACTTTCCTGCGCGAGGTGCCGCGGCTGGTCAACGTGCTGGAAGACCAGCTGGAGGAGGGCGGCGAGCAGGCCGCCAGCGAGCTCGCCTCGTTCCTGCGCATGGGAAGCTGGATCGGCGGTGACCGCGACGGCAACCCCTTCGTCACCGCCGACGTGATGCGCGGCACGTTGCGGCTGCAGTCGAGCCGGGTGATGCAGTTCTATCTCAACGAGCTTCACGTGCTCGGCTCCGAGCTGTCGATCGCAGCGCATCTCGCCGACGTCTCGGAAGAGCTGCGCACGCTGGCGGAGCGCTCGCCGGATACCTCGCCGCACCGGAGCGGCGAGCCTTATCGCCTTGCGGTCTCCGGCATCTATGCGCGCCTCACGGCCACGGCCGAAAAGCTCGAGGTCGAGATCACGCGCCGGCCGGTCGGCAAGGGCGCGCCTTACGAGAGCGTCAAGGAGTTCCAGGCCGATCTCGACGTGCTGCACCGCTCGCTGATCTCCAACAATGCCCGCGTCATCGCCCGTGGCCGGCTGCGGTTGCTGCGGCGGGCGGTCGATTGCTTCGGCTTCCATCTGGCTCGGCTCGACATCCGCCAGAACTCGGCAGTGCATGAGCGCACCGTCGCGGAGCTGATGGACGCCGCCAACCCCGGCATGTCCTATCTCGCGCTCGGTGAGGACGCGCGCATTTCGCTGCTCACCAACGAGTTGCGCTCGACGCGTGCGCTGGTGTCGCCCTTCGTCAAATACAGCGACGAGACCATGGGCGAGCTCAACGTCTTCCATGCCGCCGCGGAAGCGCATGCGATGTTCGGCTCGGACGCCATTCCCCAGTGCATCATCTCGATGTGCAAGGGCATGTCCGACATGCTCGAGGTCGCGGTGCTGCTGAAGGAGGTCGGTCTCGTCCATCCCTCCGGGCGCAGCGCCATCAACATCGTGCCGCTGTTCGAGACCATCGAGGATCTACAGGCGTCATCGGGCATCATGGATCGCATGCTGTCGCTGCACGATTACCGCCGCCTGGTCGACAGCCGCGGCAGCGTGCAGGAGGTCATGCTCGGCTATTCGGACTCGAACAAGGATGGCGGCTTCGTCACCTCGGGCTGGGAGCTCTACAAGGCCGAGATCGGCCTCGTCGGCGTGTTCGAGCGCCACCATGTGCGGCTGCGCCTGTTCCACGGCCGCGGCGGTTCGGTCGGTCGTGGCGGCGGCCCGAGCTATGACGCCATCGTCGCGCAGCCGGGCGGGGCGGTGAACGGTCAGATCCGCATCACCGAGCAGGGCGAGATCATCTCGTCGAAATATTCCAACGCCGAAGTCGGCCGCAACAATCTCGAAATCCTGGCCGCTGCGACGCTGGATGCGAGCCTGTTGCAGCCGAGCCAGAGCGCGCCGCGCCGCGAATATCTGACGGCGATGGACGAATTGTCGAACCTCGCTTTCAAGGCCTATCGCGGCCTTGTCTACGAGACCGATGGCTTTGTCGATTATTTCTGGTCCTCGACCGTCATCAACGAGATCGCGACGCTCAACATCGGCAGCCGGCCGGCCTCGCGCAAGAAGACCCGCGCCATCGAGGATCTTCGCGCGATTCCCTGGGTGTTCTCCTGGGCGCAGTGTCGTCTGATGCTGCCGGGCTGGTACGGCTTCGGCAGCGCGGTCGAGCAATGGATCGCGGAGCATCCCGACAAGGGCATGCCGTTCCTGAAAGAGCTCTACAAGGAATGGCCGTTCTTCCGCATGCTGCTGTCGAACATGGACATGGTGCTGGCGAAAAGCTCGATCGCGATCGCTTCGCGCTATGCCGAGCTGGTGCCGGATGAGGCCCTGCGCGAAAAAATCTTCGGCCGCATCCGCCGCGAATGGCATTCCTGCATCGAGACGTTGCTCGACATCATGGGACAGGACCGCCTGCTGCAGGGCAATCCGCTACTGGAGCGCTCCGTGCGCCACCGCTTCCCCTATCTCGATCCGCTCAACCACGTGCAGGTCGAGCTGCTCCGAGAGCATCGCGCGCAGAACCCTGACGAGCAGGTGCTGCGCGGGATTCAGCTGACGATCAACGGCATCTCGGCGGGGTTGCGGAATACGGGGTAAGGGCTGCGAAAGCGCGGCACACTCAGTCGTCATGCCCGGGCTTGTCCCGGGCATCCACGTTCTTTGCAGGAGTCAAGGCGTAGATGGCCGGGACAAGCCCGGCCATGACGCGGAGGGCGCTTGCTCAACAGAAATGCGCCCCCTGCGTCTCCACATAGACCGAATATAGTGACTGGCTCGCGGTCATGAACAGGCGGTTGCGCTTCTTGCCGCCGAAGCAGAGGTTGGCGCAGGTCTCGGGCAGCATGATCTGGCCGATGCGTGCGCCATCGGTCGACGCAAACACCTGCACGCCATCATAGCCCGGTCCGACCCAGCCGGCGCCGACCCAGATATTGCCTTCAGTGTCGACGCGCATGCCGTCCGGAAAGCCTGACTTGCCGTCGAGCTTCATGTCGATCAGCCGCTTCGGGTTGGACAGCTTCTGGCCGTCGAGGTCGTAGGACCACACCACGTTCTCGGCTTGCGGATAATGTGTGATGCCGGTGTCGCAGACATAGACCTTCTTGTAGTCGTGCGAGAACGCAATGCCGTTCGGCTTGAACGGCTCGTCCGCGACCTTCGTCAGCTGGCCGGACTGCGCGTCGAGGCGATAGACCGCTTCCTTCTGGTAGGGCTGCAGCGAACCAGTATTGGCGAGCTTGCCCTCGTAGATGCTGATCGCGCCATAGCCGGGATCGGTGAACCAGATCGACTTGTCGTTGGGATGCACGACCATGTCGTTGGGGCCGTTCAGCGGCTTGCCATCGGCCTGTTCCGCCAGCGTCGTCACCGAACCGTCATGCTCGTAACGGACGAGGCGCGTGCGTTCGGCGCTGATCTGGCGTCCCTCGGTGTCGAACGAATTGCCGTTGGCCTCGTTCGACGGCTTGTGGAACTGCTCTGAAATATGGCCGTCGTCGTCGAGATAGCGCAGCTGCCGGTTGGCCGGGATGTCGCTCCAGACGAGGTATTGGCCCTGCGCATGCCACGCAGGTCCCTCCGCCCACAGGCAGCCGGTGTAGAGCCGTTTGATCGACGTGTTGCCGACCTTGGCCTTGAAGCGTTTGGGATCGATGACGACGATGTCGGGGTCGGGATAGCGTTGCGGCTCGGCATTGGCGCCGTAATCGCGGGCCTCACTGCGCGAGGCGAAGGCGGTGGACGCAGCAAGCACTGCCGCGCCTTTCAAAATATCGCGGCGGCCGAGGCCGCCCGGTTCTGTTGCCGAAGAGGTATCGTTGGAGTTGGTCAGTATTCTTGTCATGGTTTCCTCCCAAGATTGTGTTGGGAGGACACCATTCGCCCGCATTCAGGCATAAAGCGGGGCGATCTCTGGATGAGACAACCAGAGATCGCGGCACAGGGTTGCTAAAATACGGCTAGACGGGATCCCACGGGAAGATGTCGGCCGAGCGATCGAGCTTGTAGAACGAGCCCTTCAGCGCCGGCATGCCGTGATCGGCGATCGATTGCGGGGTCCAGCCTTCGCTTCGATGCACCGAACGCAGCGGACGGTTCTGGCTGAACAGGAACAGCTCGTTCATGCGCGCGCCAAAGATCTGACCGCTGACGTCCTTGGCGGCATCGGAGAGCAGATAGGCGCAGATCGGCGCGATCTTCTCCGGACCCATTTGCTTGATCTTCTCGACGCGCGCCTTCTCCGCCTCGGTCTCGGTCGGGATGGTGCCGATCATGCGCGTCCAGGCGAACGGCGAGACGCAGTTCGAGCGGACGTTGAAGCGGCCCATGTCGAGCGCGATAGACTTCGATAGCCCGACGATGCCGAGCTTGGCGGCGGCATAGTTGGCTTGCCCAAAATTGCCGATCAGGCCGGAGGTCGAGGTGAAGTGGACGAAGGAGCCGCTCTCCTGCTCGCGGAAAATGCGCGCGGCGGCGTGGCTGACATAGAACGAGCCCATCAGATGCACCTTGATGACGGCCTCGAACGCCTCCACGCTCATCTTGTGGAAGATCATGTCGCGCAAAATGCCGGCATTGTTGACGACGCCGTCGAGCTTGCCGAAGGCATCGGTCGCGGTCTTCACGATCTTGCTGGCGGGGATCGCTTCCGCGACAGACTCGAAATTGGCAACCGCCGTGCCGCCGCGCTTCTTGATCTCCTCGACCACTTCCTCCGCGGGCGTGGCGCTCGAACCGGCGCCGTCGGCGGCCCCGCCGGGATCGTTGACGACGACCTTGGCGCCCTCGGCCGCGCACAGCAGCGCGATCTCGCGCCCGATGCCGCGGCCTGCGCCGGTGACGATGATGACCTTGTCCTGCAGTGATTTGCTCATGTCGATTACCTCTCGTTCGTAAACACGATCGTGCCTGACGCGGCGAACATGCCGCCGACGCCGTGGCACACCGAAATCTTCGCGTTCGGCACCTGCGCCGGCGCAATGCCGCGCATCTGCCGCACGCTCTCCTGGAGCGCGTACATGCCGTACATGCCCGAATGCATGTAGGAGAGCCCGCCGCCATTGGTGTTGAGCGGCAGCTTGCCGCCGGGCCGCGTGTTGCCGTCGGCGATGAACCTGCCAGTTTCCTCGTACGGCATGAAGCCGAGGTCGCCGAGGCCGAACAGCGGCAGATGCGCAAAGGCATCGTAGATCATGAGATGATCGACATCCTTGTGCGCGATGCCGGCCTCCTTGAAGGCGAGGGGGCCCGCGGTCTTGAAGGCGCGCGAGGAATTGAACGTCTCCATCTGGCTCACCATCGGCGTCTCGACGCTCTCGCCGGTGCCCATGATGTAGACGGGCTTCTTCGGAAAATCCCTGGCGCGGTCGGCCGAGGTCAGGATCAGCGCGCCGCCGCCGTCGGTGACGAGGCAGCACTGCAGCAGCCGGAACGGATAGGCGATCATGCGCGAGTTGAGCACGTCGGCGACCGTGATCGGGTCCTTCATCATCGCGCGCGGATTTTTGGCGGCCCATTCGCGCTGCACGACGGCGACCGAGGCGAGCTGCTCGTGCGTGATGCCGTAGGTCTTCATGAAGCGCAGCACGGGGATCGGGAACATGCTGGGCGGGCCGTAAACGCCATAGGGCGCTTCGAACTGGCCCTGCAGACTGTCGGCGGGGATCGAGCGTGGCGCCTTGCCGATCATCGACTTGCCGCTCTCGGCATGCGTGATCAGCACGGTCTTGCACAGGCCGGCCTCGATCGCCGCCGCGGCATGACGGACGTGCAGCATGAAGGAGCAGCCGCCGACCGAGGTGCCGTCCACCCAGGTCGGCTTGATGCCGAGATAGTGGCAGACCTGCTGCGGCGTCTCGACCGCCGTGGCAAAGCCGTCGATGTCGGAGAGCTTCAGTCCGGCATCGGCGATGGCATTGAGTGCTGCATCCGCGTGAAGCTGGAGCTGCGAGGCGTTGGGGATGATTCCGAGCTCGGTGGTCTCGGCCGCGCCGACGACGGCAACCTGGTTCTTGCGCATGGTCTACCCCTTCGCCGGACGGAAGACGGGGAGGGTGATCTTGTCGTCCAGCTCTTGGAACGCGACCTCGAGCTTCATGTCGAGCTCGAGCGCTTCGGGCGTTTGCGGGCAATCGATGATGTTGCTCATCATCCGCGGCCCCTCGTCGAGCTCGACCACGGCGATCGCGTAAGGCGGCGTGAAGCCCGGCGCGGCCGGGCGGTGGTTGATCACGTAGCTGTAGAGGAAACCCTTGCCGCTCGCCTTGAAGACAGAGACCTTGCGCGAGGCGCAGGAGGGACAGAACGGGCGCGGCGGAAAATAGACATGCGCGCAGCCATCGCAGCGCTGCAGGCGCAATTCGCCTACCTTCGTGCCGTCCCAGAAATGCTGGGTTTCCGGTGTCGGTTTTGGTCGCGCGCGCTGCGGTTCGGCCATCTCGGAAAACCTCCCAAAGGACAGGCTTTACACTCGCCTGTTTCGAACTTGATGCGACAATCGGCTATCGTGCGTCAACGGTCCAGCCGGCAGCATGCATGCCATCATGCGCACAATGCTTGTGTCGAACTGCGCCGGCGCTATAGATTGCGCGCGCAATATTCCGTGAGACAGACATGCCCGATTTCCCGACACTGGCGAAGCTCGCCGAGGACCTCGAAAGCGGCCGCACCACCTCCCGAAAACTGGTCGAGGCCTGCATCGCCAGGATCGCCGACCCCTCAGGCGAGGGCCAGCGCACCTTCATCCATGTCGACAAGGACGCTGCGCTCGCGGCGGCGGACGCGATGGACGGCTTGCGCAAGGCCAAGGCTGCGCCGTCGCGCTATGCCGGTATCCCGGTCTCGATCAAGGACCTCTTCGACATCAAGGGCCAGGTGACGCGCGCCGGCTCCCGCGCGCTCGACGATTCCTCGCCGGCCGAACAGGATGCCGCGACGGTGGCGCGGCTGCGCAAGGCCGGCTTTGTCGTGATCGGGCGCACCAACATGACCGAGTTCGCCTATTCCGGCATCGGCATCAATCCGCATTACGGCACGCCGAAGGGTGGCTGGAACCGGGCCGAGGGCCACGTGCCCGGCGGCTCGTCCTCGGGCGCTGCGGTCTCCGTGCTCGACGGCATGGCGCATGGTGCGCTCGGCACCGACACCGGCGGCTCCTGCCGCATTCCCGCGGCCTATAACGGCATCGTTGGCTACAAGCCGACGCAGCGGCGTGTGCCGCTCGACGGCTCGGTGCCGCTGTCCTTCTCGCTCGACAGTATCGGCCCCCTGGCGCGATCGGTCAGCTGTTGTGCCATTCTCGATGCGGTGCTCGCCAACGAGCCGATCACGGCGCCGAGGCCACGTCCGGTGAAGGGCACGCGGCTCGCCGTGCCGACCACGATCGCGCTCGACGACCTCGATGCAGAGGTTGCCGCGACCTTCGAGCGCGCACTGAAATCGCTCGCCGATCACGGCGCCATCATCGAGCGCATCGAGATGGCGGAATTCCACGACATCGGTCCGATGAACGCCAAGGGCGGCTTTGCCGCTTCCGAGAGCTATGCCTGGCACCGTTACCTCATCACCTCCAAGGGCGATGTCTACGACCCCCGCGTGTTGGTCCGCATCATGCGCGGCGAGGCGCAGAGCGCGGCCGATTACATCGATCTCCTCAACGAGCGCCGCTCGCTGATCGCCCGCGTCAATGCGCACATCGCGCCCTATGACGCGCTGCTGCTGCCGACCACCGCCAACACACCGCCGAAGATCGCCGATCTCGCCGACGACAAGGCCTTCACGACGCAAAACCTTCGCGCGCTGCGCAATTGCACGCTGATCAACATGATCGACGGCTGCGCCATCTCGCTGCCCGCCCATCGCGAGGGCGACGTTCCCGTCGGCCTGATGCTGGCGGGCGCGGGCGGCTCCGATCGCCGCATCTTTGAACTTGCCGCCGGCATGGAGGCCGTCATTCGTGTTTGACCTCACATTCACCGTCGACGCTCAGGACACCACCACGCCGCTGACCTTGGCGATCGACCAGATGGTTATCGCCGGCTGGACCGGTCGCGATCCCGTCGCGCGCGACAAGCACATCGCCGAGCTGCAGGAGATGGGCATCGCCCCGCCGGCCTCGACGCCGATCTACTACCGCGCCTCGGCGCGGCGGCTGACGCAGGAAGACAGCATCGAATGCACCGGCGGCGATTCCTCGGGCGAGGTCGAGTTCGTCCTGATCGGCTGGCAGGGCCGCGTCTTCGTCGGCTGCGGCTCCGACCACACCGACCGCAAGGTCGAGGCCTACAATGTCACGGTGTCCAAGCAGATGTGCGACAAGCCGATCGCCTCGACGCTATGGGAGCTCGAAGACGTCGTCGGCCATTGGGACAAGATGATCCTGCGTTCCTATGCCACCATCAAGGGCGAGCGCGTGCTCTACCAGGAGGGCACGCTGGACGCGATGCTGCCGGTCGACGACCTCATCGCGCGCGGCTTTGCGGGCGGCAAATTCCCCGACGGCTGCGCCATGTTCGGCGGCACATTTGCTGCCAAGGGCGGCATCCGGCCCGCGGAGCGCTTCGAGTTCGAGCTGGAAGACCCGGTGCTGAAGCGGACGATCAAGCACGGCTACGACGTGGTCACGCTGCCGGTGCGGGGCTGACCGGCGTCGTCATTGGTTGATCGGCCTGGCTTGCGCGCCTGGCACGTCCTTGAGGAGCAGCGGCCGGCTCTTGGCCGCTGCCGCCTGGGCATCGCTGATCAATCCGGCCGTCTGCATCCGATCGATGGCGTGGTTTCGCGAGTCCGTATCGAATGTTCGACTGGGATATGGCCGTCGTGCGCGCGTCATGAGGAACGCGATTTCGTCGATATCGAGGTCCGCGAGCGGCTTGCCAAAATAGGCCTCCGCCCCGGCTGCCATGCCATAGGCATCGCGGCCCAGATAGCCTTCATTGAGATAGATCTCGAGGATCCTGTTACGGGACAAGCTGCGGGTGACGCGCTGCATGAAGTAGATCGTGGCGATCGGATCGATCTGCCGGTCATTCCCCGGATTAAGCAATCTTAGGCAGTGCGCGACAGATTGTATGATTCCGAACGGTCTTGGGCCGCGGCCGGTGCCCAGACCCAACGCGATCTCGGCGATCGGATTCAACGACCAGGTATCGTAGAAGTCAGGCTGCTCATAGGCGATCACGGCGTCCCGGAGCAGGGGCGGCATATCGGCGAGGGGAATGGTGGTGCGCCCGGGATCGGTCCTGCACGCCGAGCCCGTCGATGAAACCGCTGCGAGCTGGGCTTCGGTCGGAAGTCCGAAGCTGTAACCGTAGTGCCAGACCAGCCAGGCGGAGATGGCCAGCAGGCCTATGACCGCGAGCGAGACCAGGGCAAGCACCGTCTTGGCGGAAATGACGAGAAATCTGCGCATCGGGTGCAGGCTGAGGGAGCGGGACGGGTGCGTTGAACCTCGCGGTGGAACCGGACGGAATTGGGGCGGGTTGGCCTCACGGAAATCGGGTGGCCGTTCGAGCCACGATCTGCCACACCCACCTTCCGTCATTCCGGGGCGCGCCTCTTGGCGCGAGCCCGGAATCCATACTCCCGATCGTGGTTATGGATTCTCAGATGCGCAATTGCGCATCATAGCTCGCGAGTGCGTCGCGCCCCGGAATGACGATGTGGATAGGATATCGCTATGGCCATCGCCAAACGTATTGCTGCATCCGACGCTGGAACTGAGCTCGCTACCCATGTCGACATGCTCCCGTGGCCTGAGATCACGGCCGAGCTCGATTCCCAAGGCTGCGCCGTCCTCAAGGGCCTGCTCACGCCGGACCAATGCCGCACGATCTCTGCGCTCTATCCGGACGATGCGCACTTCCGCAGCCGCATCGTCATGGGCCGCCACGGCTTTGGCCGCGGCGAGTACAAATATTTCTCCTATCCGCTGCCCGATGTGATCGCGGAGCTGCGTCCGGCTCTCTACGCGCATCTGCAAGGCGTCGCTAACAGTTGGAACGAGGCGATGGGGATCGACATCCGTTATCCCGCAAGCCACGCGGCGTTCCTGAAGCGCTGTCACGAGGCGGGGCAGGCGCGGCCGACGCCGTTGCTGCTGCAATACGAGGCCGGCGATTTCAACTGTCTGCATCAGGATCTCTACGGCGAGCACGTGTTCCCGCTCCAGGTCGCGATCCTCTTGTCCGAGCCGGGGCGCGACTTCACCGGCGGCGAGTTCGTGCTGACGGAACAACGTCCGCGCATGCAATCCCGCGCTGAGGTCGTTCCCCTCATGCAGGGCGACGCCGTCGCCTTCGCTGTGCATCACCGGCCGGTGCAGGGGACACGCGGCACCTACCGCGTTAATCTCCGTCATGGTGTCAGCCGGATCAGGTCCGGCCAGCGCCATACGGTGGGTGTGATCTTTCATGATGCCAAATGAGCGGAGCCATTGACGGCTGATCTGTTCGACAGCGTTGCCGAGGCCCAGCCGTCGCGCGAGGAGATCGCCGACGGCGCCGTGCTGTTGCGCGGCTTCGTCAGGGCGATCGAGCGCGAGCTGATCGAAGCCGTTCGCGCCATCGTGGCACAATCGCCGTTCCGCCGCATGACCACGCCCGGCGGCCATTTGATGTCGGTGGCGATGACCAATTGCGGTGAGCGCGGCTGGATCACCGATCACACCGGCTATCGCTATGATCCCATCGATCCCAAAACCGGCGCGCCGTGGCCGGCGATGCCGCCGGTGCTGCGTGATCTGGCCCGCCGCGCCGCGGAGCAGGGCGGCTTTCAAGACTTCGCCCCCGATGCCTGCCTGGTCAACCGCTACGAGCCCGGCACCCGGCTGTCGCTGCATCAGGACAAGGACGAGCTGGATTACTCGGCGCCGATCGTCTCGGTCTCGCTCGGCCTGCCCGCGACCTTCCTGTTCGGCGGTCTGGCGCGCAGCGACAAGCCTCGGCGCTTCCGGCTTGTGCATGGCGATGTCGTGGTCTGGGGCGGCCCATCACGGCTCGCCTATCACGGCGTGGCGCCACTCGCGGACGGCGAGCATGCGCTGCTCGGCCGCATCAGGATCAATTTGACCTTCCGCCGCACGCGCTGACGTTTTCTCGCGGGCCTCGCTCGGCTAAGCTGCAAGCGGGGGAGGCGGCGACATGACGACAGCTCAGCTCTCGACGGACGCCGGAACGGCCAATCGCACGGGCCTTTATCTGGCCGTGCTGCAACTGGTGTTCACGCTGGGCTGGACGACCTACGTCATCTACCTGCCAAGGCTCGCCGCCGAGGTCGGCATCGCGCCATCCGCCGTCATCCTCATCCTGATGCTGGACCAGGCCATCTTCACCATCGCCGACACCGCGATGGGGATCGCAGCCGACAGACTTGCGCCCTATGCCGGCAGGCTCGGCCTGTTCGTTGGGGGGGGTGACCGCGATCTCCTGCGCTGCGTTTGTCGCGCTGCCCTTCGTTGCCGGAGCGGGCAGCGCCGCGCAAGTCTGGTTCATCGCATTGATCGTGATCTGGGCGGTCACCTCGTCGGCGCTGCGCGCGCCGCCGCTGACCCTGCTCGGAAAATACCGCGCCAAGCCGCAAGTGCCGTTTCTCGCGGCGGTCGCGATGCTCGGATATGGCGTCGCCGGCGCAATCTCGCCCTATCTCGGCGTCGTGCTGCGCGAGCACGATGCGCGGTTGCCGTTCGTGATCTCCAGCGTGGTGGTGCTGCTCACGGCGCTCGGGCTGTCGCGGATCGAACATGATGTTGCGCAGGATGCGCCGCCGGCGTCCGATCAGGCGGCAAAGCCGCTCGGCATGATTTCGATCATTTTCATCGTCGCGACGATCGCGCTGGCGCTCGGCTATCAGCTGCACTTTGCCGTGAACAGTGCGCCGCTCTATCTGCGCTTTGCCAAGCCCGATGAGCTGGCATGGCTGATGCCGGTGTTCTGGATCGGCTTCAATATCGCGATGTTTCCGGCGAGCCTCGTCGTCAAGCATCGCGGTGGCTTGATCGTGATGGGGGCGGCGGGACTGTTCGGTGCGCTCGCGATCGCCGCGGGGGAATTCGCCGGCAGCCTCAACGCGCTTGTTGCCGCGCAGTTCCTCGCCGGAGCTGCGTGGGGCTGCATGCTGATGAGCGCCATCTCGGCTGCGCTTGCGATCGGCTCGACCGGTGCGGAAGGCAAGGTGACGGGCCTCGTCTTCTCCGCACTGGCGCTAGGCACCTTCGCGCGGATGGCGGCAGTCGCCGGCGGTCTGCAAAAGATCCCCGAATACGCGCCGCTGCTGCACTGGGCGCCGGTCGCCTGCTGGGCGGTTGCAGGCGTCGGATTGCTGGCGATCGCGGCCGCGCGGCTACAGGGCGGCATTCACCTCAAGGCTTCGGCGGGTGGATGAACGCCCAAGGGCTCACCTCGGAGTCCCTGGTCACCTCGATCGAGATCAGATACGGCCCGCCATGCGCGAGCGCCTTGTCCATCGCCGCCTTGAACTGATCCGGCGCGGTGACGCGCGCTGCCGCCACGCCAAAGGACTCCGCGAGCTTGACGAAATCGGGGTTGACCAGATCCGACGCGACCACGCGGCCGTCGAAGCGCTCGCGCTGGTCGCGACGGACATTACCGTAGGCGTTGTTGTTGAACACCAGCGTCACCACGCCGATGTTGAACTGCACGGCGGTCGACAGTTCCTGCACGCCGAACATGAAGCCGCCGTCGCCGGTGATTGCCACCACGGGCTTGTCGGGATTGGCGACCTTGGCCCCGAGCGCAGTCGGGAAGCCAGAGCCGAGCGTGCCCTGATAGCCTGAGGTGATGAAGGTGCGCGGCTGGTAGATCGGAAAGCCGTACCAGGAGGCAAAACCCACCTGCGACAGTTCGTCGGTCACGATCGCGTTCGCCGGCAGGACCTCACGCAGAATGTCGAGATACGCCATCTGTGGCTGGACGCGCTGGATCTCCGTCAGCGCGCTCGTGGTCGCTTCGCGGATCGCGGCGCGGCGGCCGGCGGTCTTGCTGTAGCCGGCCTTGCGCACGGCAGCCGTGAGATCGGCGGTTGCGGCCTTGGCATCGGCGACGATCGCCGTGTTCGATGGATAGCGCCGCATCTCGACCGGATCGATATCGATGCGGATGCTCTTGAGGCCGTCGGGCTGGTACGGCCAGCGCGACATAGTCGGCAATTCCAGGCGCGTGCCGATGCCGATCATCAGGTCGGTGTTCGGCCACAGCTTGTAGGCGGCAGCCATGGTGAGGCCGAGCTCATGCGCATTGGAGACGATGCCGCGGCCACTGCGGAAGGCGACGACCGGCGCATCGATCATCTCGGCGAGCTCGAGGATTTCCTCGCCTGCCTCGATCGCACCGCTCCCGACGAAGATCATCGGCGCCTTGCTGGCCTTGATCAGCGCGGCCGCCTGCTTGATCATGTCAGGATCGGGTAAGGGCGCGGGCAGCGGCTCCAGCACCTGCGCTGGGGCCGTATCCGCCCGTTGCGTAAAGATGTCCCATGGCATCTCGACCGAGGCGGGGCCGCGCCGCCCAGAGGTCATCTCCTGGAAGGCGCGCGCCACGGTGGTCGGAGCATTGCCGGGATGTTCGATTCTATCGGCCCACTTCACATAGGTGCGCAGCGTCGCGAGCTGGTCCGGCATCTCGTGCAGATGCCCGCGGCCCTTGCCCAGAAACTGCGTCGGCACCTGGCCTGTGACGCACAGCACCGGCTCGTTGCAGCCATAGGCGGTCAACAGTGCCGCGCTGGCGTTGAGCACGCCGGGGCCGGGCACCACGCTGAATACGCCGGGCCGGCCGCTGGAGCGCGCATAGCCGAACGCCATATAGCCACAGGCCTGTTCGTGCCGCGCGCCGATCACCTTGAGCTGGGCCTGGTGGAAGGCGTCGAACAGGCCGTAAACTTGCGCGCCTGGCAGGCCGAACACGGTGTCGACGCCATGGGCGACGAGCCCGCTTACGATCGCTTCGCCGCCGGTGAGGGTGGTCATTGCATCATTCCATTCGTGTTATTGTTCAGGCTTCGTCGACGACGCCGTTGCGCAAAGTGCCGATGCCCTCGGCCGCGACTTCGATGACGTCGCCGGGCTTCAGGTATCGCGGCGGATCGAACCGCGCCCCAGCGCCGGTCGGCGTGCCCGTGACGATGACGTCGCCGGGCACGAGCGTTGCGAAGGTCGAGATATAGCTGATGAGATAGCGGAACGGAAACATCAGCCGGCTGGTGCGCTCGTCCTGCCTGAGCTCGCCATTGACGTGCGTGGTCAGCCTGATGTCGGCAAGCTGCGCTTCCTTGACATACGGCACGAGCCATGGTCCGAGGCTGCCGCTGGAATCAAAGTTCTTGCCCTGCGTGACGTTGAACTTGGCGTGGCGCAGCCAGTCGCGCACCGAACCCTCGTTGCAGAGCGTGAGCGCGGCGATGTGGTCGAGGGCATCGCTCTCCTTGATGTGCCGGCCCTGCTTGCCGATCACCAGCACGATCTCGCCCTCATAGTCGAGCTGCGCGGACGCGCGCGGGCGCACCAGAGGCGTGTCGTGGCCAACGAAGGAGCGGGGCGAGCGCATGAACATGCTCGGATATTTCGGCGCCTCCTGGCCGTCCTTGTACTCGGCGTTGCGATCGGGATAGTTGACGCCGATGCAGATGATCTTCTCCGGCGCGGGCACCGGCGGCAGCCATGTGATCTCGCCGAGCGCGTGAACCGGCGTGCGGCTGGCGGCCTCCTCGGCAAGGGGCACAAGCTTGCCGGCGGCGATCACCTCGCGCAGCGTTGGATAGTCCTTGGCGTAGCGCGCGGAGAGATCGACGATGCCGCCCTCGAGAACGGCGCCGTAGCGGGCTTCACCCTTGACGGAATAGGTGGCGAGGCGAGGGAGCTTCATCGCCTAATCCGCCACCAGAACGTCGGCCACGAATTTCGGCTCACGCACGGCCTGGCCCGTGAAGGGCGAGCCCTGCTCGAACCAGGAACGCGGCGCCGGCGCGCCCCACAGCGTCTGGCGGCGCGGATCGCGCAGCGACCAACGCAGCGGCTCGTGGTCGTGATCGCCGGTGAAATAATCGCTGGTGTAGAGCTCCAGGCGGTGGCCATCGGGGTCGCGCACGTAGAGGAAGAACGCATTCGAGATGCCGTGGCGTCCGGGACCGCGCTCGATGTTCTTCACAAAGCCTTGCGAGGCCATGACGTCGCAGAGATGGATGATGTTCATCGCCGTCGGCGTCCAGTAGGCGAAGTGATGCAGCCGCGGGCCCTTGCCGTTGGTGATCGCGAAATCGTGGACGTTGCCCTTGCGATGCATCCAGGCCGCAGCTATCCGACCGTTCGGCCCGTCCTCCTCGGCATATTCGGTGAGGCGGAAGCCGAGCCGCGCATAGAAGTCGACGGTATCTTGCACCTCGGCCGCGAAGACGTTGAAATGGTCGAGCCGCTGCGGGTGGCATCCCCGGTAGAGGTCGTAGCGGCGTAGCAGATGCGGCCGCCGGTCCATCGACGCATAGAGCTCGATCTGGAAGCCGAAGGGATCGGTGAATTGCAGGGTGCGCCCCTGGAACGGCTGGTCGGCGAACGCATAAGCGAGGCCATTCTCGGAAAGGAATTTCGCGGCCTTATCGAGGTCGCCGTCATTGCCAACCTTGAAGCCGAGTCGAGCGCAGGCCGGCGCCGCGGCTTTGCGCAGCACCAGCGAGTGATGCTGATGCTCTTCGGCGGCGCGCAGGTAAACCACGTTGTCGTCGGCATCCTCGACATGCAGGCCGACGGTGGTCTCGTAGAACTCGCGGCTCAGCTTCAGATCGGTCACGTCGAGCACGACATGGCTGGAGCGGATGATGTTGAACGGCGGCTCGAAGACGTGTTGCGGTACCGGCATTGCGTTTCCCCTCTCGGCCCGTTTCCCTAAATGCCCAGTTTCTGAATCTTGTGCGTGCCCCGCGCCAGCGAAACGTGCTTGGTTTCCATGTAGAAGTCGAACGAGTAGTCGCCGCCGTCGCGGCCGATGCCGCTAGCCTTCATGCCGCCGAACGGCGTTGGCAGATGACGGACGTTCTCAGAGTTGAGCCAGACCATGCCGGCTTCCAGCGCATCGGCGACGCGCAAGCTCCGGCCGACATCGTTGGTCCAGACATAGCCGGTGAGGCCATAGCGGATATCGTTGGCGATCTCGATGGCGTCGGCTTCGTCCTTGAAAGGGAGCACGGTGAGGAAGGGACCGAACACTTCCTCCTGCGCTACGCGCATCTTGCCGCTCGCGCCGGTCACCAAGGTCGGCTCGACATAATGGCCGCCGCCCGGGCCGTCATAGGCTTTGCCGCCGACCGCGATGGTCGCACCGTCCCGCCGCGCGACGTCGAAATAGGAGCAGACTTTTGCGAGGTGCCGTTCGTGGATCAGCGGCCCGATCTCGGTGGCGGGATCGAGGGGATGGCCGACCTTCAGCGCCTTCACCCGCGCTGTCAGCTTCTCCACGAATTTGTCCGCGATGCTCTGCTGGATCAGCAGGCGGCTCGACGAGGTGCAGCGCTCGCCATTGAGCGAGTAGATCATGAACACGACGGCATCGAGCGCGCGGTCGAGATCGGCATCGTCGAACACGATGACAGGATTTTTGCCGCCAAGCTCGAAATGCACGCGCTTCAGGGTCGGCGCGCCCTGGGTCATGATGGCCGATCCCGTGGCGCTCTCGCCGACGAAGCCGATCGCCTTGATGGCGGGATGCTCGGTCAGCGCCTTGCCAGCCTCTTCGCCGAACCCGTGCACGGTGTTGAGCACGCCGTCGGGCACGCCGGCTTCCTTGACGAGCCGCGCCAGGATGGCGGCCGTCACCGGCGACCATTCGGCCGGCTTGTGGACGACGGTGCAGCCGGCGGCCAGCGCAGGGGCGATCTTCCACGTCGACAGCATGAACGGCGTGTTCCACGGCGTGATCACCCCGACGGGGCCGATCGGCACGCGCGTCGAGATGTTCCAGTGCTCGTCGCTCGGCGTGTTGAGGCCGTCGCGCGCCTCGGCGCATTTGTCGGCGAAGAAGCGGAAATTTTCGGCGGCACGGATCGCGGCCTTGGCCATGAAGCGGTAGGCTTGTCCCGTGTCGATGCATTCGAGCACGGCGATGTCGTCGGCATTGTCCTCGATCGCGTCGGCGACCCGGTGCAGCAGCTTGCGCCGCATCGCCGGTCCCATGTCGCGCCAGGATTTGAAGGCGAGGGCGGCTGCCGTTGCGGCAGCATCGATGTCCTCGGCATTGCCGCGGGCAACTCTTGCGAGTACCGAGCCATCGACTGGCGACTTCGTCTCGAATGTCTGCCCCGAGATCGATGGCACGATCTTGCCATCGATCATGTGGCCGATGCCGTCAGCTTTCAGCTTCTGCAGCAGCGGCGCGACGCGGTCGCGATTGGCCTGGAACACATCGGCTTTCGGCGTGGGCTTATCCATGGGCAGCCTCCACTTTCAATGCGTCGTGGATGTTGTTGCGCTTCCAGCTCGTATCCTTGTCGTTGATCTGCATGTCGAACGACAGGGCGAACTTGCTGGCGGCGAAGACGGGATCGAGATGCTTTGAGAGCGCCTGGAAGACATGTTCGCCGGCTTTCTGGCGCGTCGGAAGATCGCGGCCCTCGCCGATGCGCAGCACCATGTCGAGGAAACCGTAGTCGTTGCGGGCATCTGCGATCGCATAGTGCTCGCAGCGGATAGCGCGAACGCGGATGCCGCCGAGCGGGAAGATGCCGGTCTCGACCGCCGCCTTGCGCACCACTTCGCACACCGCGCCGATGTCGAGCCGGCTGTCGAGATTGGCCGAATATTCGATGGTGAAATGCGGCATCCGGTTTCACTCCCTGTATTCTTCTGCTTTCTAGGCGAAGTAGCAGCTGACCGAGCCGTAGGCGCCATAATCGGCTTGAATTGTGTCGCCCTTGCGGGTCTCGATCGGACGGATGAAGGAGCCGGCGAGCACGATTTGGCCGGGCTCCAGCGCAAGGCCGAGCGGCGCGATCTTGTTGGCGAGCCAGGCCACTGATGTCGCGGGATGATTGAGCACGCCGGCGGCAAGGCCGGTCTCCTCTAACTGGCCGTTCTTGAAACAGAGCGCGCCGATCCAGCGCAGATCCGCGTCGAGCGGGCGGATGGGACGGCCACCAAGCACGATGCCGGCATTCGCCGCATTGTCGGCGATGGTGTCGAAGATTTTTCGCGTCGCCTTGGTCGTGGGATCGACGCGCTCGACCCGCGTGTCCAGAATCTCCAGCGCCGGTACCACGAAGTCGGTGGCGTTGAGCACATCGAACATGGTGCAGTCCGGGCCAGCAAGGCGCTTGCTCATGACAAAGGCGAGTTCGGCCTCGACGCGCGTGGCGATGAAGCGCTCGGTCGGAACCAGGCCTCCATCGGCAAAGAACATGTCGTCGAGCAGCACGCCGGAGTCGGGCTCGTCGATGTTGAGCGCGCTCTGCATCGCCTTCGAGGTCAGGCCGATCTTGTGGCCTTTGACGAGGCGTCCCTCGGCGATCTTGAGGTCGACCCAGGCCTTCTGAATCGCGTAGGCATCGGCGATGCTGATGTCCGAAAAATCCTGCGACAGCTGCCGGATCTGGGTCCGGGTCTTCTCCGCCTGGTGCAGACGCCTCGCGCAGGCTTGGATATCGTCTTTGGAAAGCGCCATCCGTGATCTTACAAATCGTGGTGCCCGGAGATACTTAACATGTTAAGTGAATGCGTCAAACACAATTCGAGCTTGCTGCACTGCAAACGTTTTGCGGCCCGACAGGGCCGACTTTGAAAGGCTGACATGGCGAAAAGACCGGCTGATCCCACCGACGGAAGTGCGCCTGCCGCGCGCCAGGTGCCGATGCGCGACTTTTCGCGCTCGCTGCCGATGTCGCTGCTCAGGGCACGCGAGGCGGTGATGCGGCAATTCCGCCCCTCGCTGCGCGAGCACGGCCTGACCGAGCAGCAATGGCGCATCCTGCGCGCGCTTGCGGCGATCGAGGCGGCCGAGGTCACGGAACTCGCGCGCACCGCATTTCTCCTCGGACCGAGCCTGTCGCGCATCCTGCGCGATCTCGAGGCGCGCAACCTGATCGAGCGCAAGACGGCGAAGACCGATCAGCGGCGGAGCATGGTTTCGATCTCGAAGGAGGGCGTGCGGCTGATGGCCTTCGTGGCGCCGACCTCAGAGGCGATCTATGCCGAGATCACGCAGCGTTTCGGCGCGCGCAAGCTCGCCGAGTTGCAGGAGATGCTGGGAGAGCTGGAGCAGAGTCTCGCGGGGCTTGGTGCGGACCACGAGGCAGGTACCGGGGAATGACGGCAGATATGCGCGAGCGCGCGACAACCGCGATGGACATCCGCGGCTTTTTTCGGTCAAAGGTACTGATTCCCCGCGATCCCGGGGCGAAAACCGCTTCTAAGCGCAGCAGAAATGGCATCCTCTTGCCGGATGACAGCCGGACGGCGATAGTGGCCGCCGCCCGCGAGGTTGGTGTCCTTGAAACCAGTATCCCGTGGGCGAGCGCATAGGTCTTGCGCCATTGCGAGCGTAGTGCGGCGATCCCTTTGGCGGTAACACCGGCTGGCGCTGTCACGGCGCTCGTCATGGTGACGAAGGCTCAAACAACAAAGAAGGAAGGCAACGTGGCGAACAAGGTCAAGGAAATCTGGAAGTCGGGCAAGGCCGTGGTCAACGCGTGGCTCGCTATCCCCTCCGGCTTCTCGGCCGAGATGATCGCGCAATGCGGCTTCGACAGCGTCACCGTCGACATGCAGCACGGCGTGCAGGACTATCTGTCGATGGTGCAGTGCTTCCAGGCCATGGACAAGCACCCGGTGACCCCGATGGTCCGCGTGCCCTGGAACGAGCCCGGCATCATCGGCAAGGTGCTCGATGGCGGCGCCTATGGCGTGATCTGCCCGATGGTCAACACGCCGCAGGAAGCCAGGAACCTCGTCTCCTATTCGAAATATCCGCCGCAGGGCGTCCGTTCCAACGGCCCGATCCGCGCCGGCATGTACGGCACCGCGGGCTCCTACCAGAAGACCGCCAATGCCGACACCATCCTGCTGCCGATGATGGAGACCAGGACCGCGGTCGAGAACATGGAAGCGATCCTCGACGTCGAGGGCATCGACGGCGTCTATATCGGCCCGTCCGACCTCGGCTTCTCCTATGGCCTCGAGCCGAAGCTCGATCGCTCCGAACCCGAGATCCTCGCGATCTACGAGAAGATCATCAAGGAGTGCGGCAAGCGCGGCCTCAACCCCGGCATCCATTGCAGCGGCGCGGAAGGCGCTGCGCGCGCCATCAACATGGGCTTCAAGCTGGTGACGCTCTCGAACGAGGTCGGCCTGATGACCACCTACGCCAAGATGCAGGTCAATGCGACCCGCAAGGAGTCGGGCGGCAAGGCCTAAGCTGTCCGTGTCCCGGACGCGGTGCGGCACGCAGTGCCGCTCCGCAGAGCCGGGACCCAGAAGGCAGTGAAGTACATGATGTAACAACTGGGCCCCGGCTCAGCAGCGCACCGTTTCACGCTGCGCTGCGTCCGGGGCACGATACTTTGAAGACCCAAGGAGACTCCCATGACCATCAGCCCCGTCATCCGCCTGCACCCCGCTGATGGCGTGCTGATCGCGCGCGCAAGCCTGCCGCCGGGAACATTGGTGGCCGACGGCGTGACCACGGTCGAGCGCATTCCCTCCGGCCACAAGGTCGCGATCAAGCCGATCGCTGTCGGCGAGCCGGTGATCCGCTACGGCCAGATCATCGGCTTTGCGACGCAGGCGATCGCGCCGGGCCAGCACGTGCACGTGCAGAACTGCGGCATGGGCGACTTCGCCAAGGACTATGCCTATTGCGCCGACGCCAAGCCGACGCCGAATTTCGACCTGCCGGCAACCTTCGAAGGCATTCGTCGTCCGGACGGCCGCGTCGCCACGCGCAATTATATCGGCATCCTCACTTCGGTGAATTGCAGCGCGCATGTCGCAAGCCTCGTCGCCGACGTGTTCAAGAAGAATCCCTTCACCGGCGACAATCCGCTGGCAGACTTCCCCAATGTCGACGGCGTGGTCGCGCTGACCCACAAGACCGGCTGCGGCATGACGCAGAACGAGCCCTTGGCGCTGCTCCGACGCACGCTGGGTGGCTATGCGCGGCACGTCAATTTCTCCCATGTCATCGTGCTTGGCCTCGGCTGCGAGGTGAACCAGATCGGCGGGCTCATGGAAGAGCAGAAGCTCGCCGGCCGCCTGCGCGCGATGGACATCCAGGAAGTCGGCGGCACCCGCAAGACGGTGGAAGCCGGCATCGCCTTCGTGCGCGAGGCACTCGCTGACGCCAACAAGGTCAAGCGCGAAACGGTGCCGGCAAGCGAGCTCACCGTGGCCCTGCAATGCGGCGGCTCGGACGGCTATTCCGGCGTGTCGGCCAATCCGGCGCTGGGCGCGGCCAGCGATCTCATCGTCCGCCACGGCGGCACCGTCATCCTCTCCGAGACGCCGGAGACCTATGGCGCCGAGCATCTCTTGACGCGCCGCGCGGTGAGCCGCGAGGTCGGCGAGAAGCTCGTCGATCTGATGCGCTGGTGGGACGAGTACACGACGCGCGAAGGCGCCGAGATGAACGCCAATCCCAGCCCCGGCAACAAGGCCGGCGGCCTTACCACCATTCTGGAAAAGTCGCTCGGCGCCATGGCCAAGGCCGGCACCACCAATCTTGTCGAGGTGCTGCGCTATGCCGAGCCCGTGACTAAGCGCGGCTTCGTGTTCATGGATACGCCTGGTTACGATCCGGTCGCGGCGACCGGTCAGGTCGCCGGCGGCGCCAACCTGGTCTGCTTCACCACCGGCCGCGGCAGCGTGTTCGGCTGCAAGCCAGCGCCCTCGATCAAGCTCGCCACCAACACCCCCATGTACAAGCGCATGGAAGAGGACATGGACGTCAATTGCGGCACCATCCTCGAAGG
Source organism: Bradyrhizobium sp. CCBAU 53340 (assembly GCF_015291645.1). Taxonomy (NCBI): domain Bacteria; kingdom Pseudomonadati; phylum Pseudomonadota; class Alphaproteobacteria; order Hyphomicrobiales; family Nitrobacteraceae; genus Bradyrhizobium; species Bradyrhizobium sp. CCBAU 53340. The sequence goes on along the minus strand of NZ_CP030055.1, from coordinate 5,640,386 downwards.
CGAGGAGAGCGTTCAGCAGTGCGGTGAGCGCATCTTCGATCTCATCCTGAAGACTGCTTCCGGCCAGCCGACCAAGAGCGAGAGCTTCGATTTCGGTGGTGCGGAGTTCGCCCCCTGGGTGCTGGGCGCGACGATGTAACGGGCGGCGATGGCGCCTCGCTGCCGGAATGACAGAACGCCGACACCTACGTAGTGATACGTAGGTGTCATATGACCGCGGCAGTTGCTGCGGTCACTCGGGATTAACATTTCGCACCGTAATCGTGAGGTGATGCGGGCGACTCCTTCGAGGGCGCCGCCCTTCGACAGGATTCGTCAAAGATGACGCGTGCGATACGGCCGACCGGCGTGGAAAACCTCCTCGGTGAAGAGGAATTGATCGTGTCGAAGACCGATCTCAAGGGCCGCATCACCTACGCCAACGACGTCTTCCTCCGGATGGCGAAGTATTCATATGCCGAACTGATGGGCGCGCCCCACAGCCTGATCCGGCATCCCGACATGCCGCGCGCGGTCTTCAAGCTGCTCTGGGACACGCTCCAGTCCAGGCAGGAGATCTTCGCCTACGTCGTCAACCTGGCAAAGGACGGCAGCCACTATTGGGTCTTCGCCCACGTCACGCCGACCTTCGACGAGCGCGGCAGTATCGTCGGCTATCACTCCAACCGCCGCAAGCCCGATCGCGTGCAGATCGAGCGCATCAAGCCGATCTACAAGACGCTTTGCGCCGAAGAAGCGCGGCACGCCAATGCCAAGGACGGCATGCGCGCGAGCTTCGAGGCGATGGTCGGACTATTGAAGCAACAGGGTGTCGGCTACGATGAATTTGTGCTCTCTCTCTAAGGCGCAGGGAGCGACCGCGCTCGCGTGTGTTCTGGCTATCGTTGCGGTCGCCCTTTCGCTTCTCGGCGTGACCGGAATTTCCGTCGCGGCACTACTTGGCGCGACCGTCGTGCTGCTCGGCTACGCGACGTGGGGCCAGCAACGCACCGCCGCCGCTCTCGACGAGGTGGCCGAGGTGTGCCGCAAGGCCTCGTGCGGCGATCTCGAGGCACGCGTCCTCAGTGAGCGACAGGCCGGCCGGATCGGATCGATCCAGAAATCGGTCAACGACATGCTCGACATCACCGATGCCTTCGTCCGCGAGGCGTCGGCGTCGATGGACTATGCCAGCCGCGGCAAGTATTTCCGCAAGATCCTCGCCCGCGGTCTGCCCGGCTCGTTCCGCCGTTCGGCCACCGTCATCAATTCCGGCACCGACAGCCTGGGTCGCCGCGTGGTCGAGATCGCCGATCTCGCCAGACAGTTCGGCACGCATCTCGACGGCGTTGCCGGCACGCTGATGGGCGCGGCGACCGATCTCGAATCCGATGCCGGCCAGATGGCGGCTGCGGCCGAGAAGACCAGCCGGCAGACTTCCGGCGTGCTCAGCGCCTCCGACCAAGCCTCGCGTAACGTTGCGACCGTCGCCAGTGCCGCCGAGCAGCTCGCATCCTCGATCGCCGAGATCGGCCGTCAGGTCTCCGGCTCGACCGCGAGCACGGGTCGCGCCGTGAACGAAGCCAATCGCGCCGGCAGCGAGATACGAAACCTCGCGGACGCCGCGCTGCGGATCGGCGACGTCGTCAAACTGATCAGCGAGATCGCCGAGCAGACCAATCTGCTCGCGCTCAACGCCACCATCGAGGCGGCGCGGGCGGGCGAGGCCGGTCGCGGCTTCGCGGTCGTGGCCTCCGAGGTCAAGAGTCTCGCCAACCAGACCGCGAAAGCCACCGAAGAGATCAGCGCCAAGGTCGGCGAGATGCAGCAATCGACCACCAATTCGGTCACGGCCGTCGAGGCGATCGCGCAGACCATCGCGGAGATCGACAGCATCACCGCCAGCATTGCGGCCTCGATCGAGCAGCAGGGGGCCGCGACGCGCGAGATCGCTCGCAACGTCCAGGAGGCTTCGGCCGGCACCTCGCAGATGTCCTCCAACGTCACCGGCATCAGCGAAGCCGCCGCCGACACCGGCCGCGTCGCCGCTCGCGTCAACAGCGCCTCCGAGCGCGTCCACGGCGAAGTCGAGACGCTCCGCCGCGAGGTGACGCAGTTTTTGCAGGGGCTGACCTCGGCGGCGTAGGTCCTCCGGCGCACCAGATAGCGACCCGGACACACTCGGCCCGCACCTTGCATAGGCACGGTCTGCCCGTTGTTAGTGCTTGATCGCACTCACATCAGGTGTTCTGCTCAAAAAAGCTGCTGGAGCACCGTACCCCGTGTCGATCTACGTCGCATTACACCACGTCACGCACTACAAATACGACCGCCCGATCGACCTGGGACCGCAGACCATCCGCCTGCGGCCGGCGCCGCATACGCGCACGCCGGTCATGAGCTATTCGCTCAAGGTCACCCCGGCCAATCACTTCGTGAACTGGCAGCAGGACCCACAGGGCAACTGGCTCGCCCGCTACGTCTTCCCGGAGAAGACCACCGAGCTGAAATTCGAGGTCGACTTCACGGCGCAGATGACGACGGTCAACCCGTTCGACTTCTTCGTCGAGCCTTACGCGGACAGCTTTCCGTTCGAATACCCCAGGGATCTCAAGACCGAGCTCGCGCCGTATCTCGAGACCATCAAGCCCGATGCCGAGTTCGCGAAATATCTGGCCTCGATCCCGCGCGAGGCGCCGAACACGGTCAACTTCCTGGTCGAGCTCAATCGCGAGCTGCAGAAGAAGATCAGCTACATCATCCGCATGGAGCCCGGCGTGCAGACGCCGGAGGAGACGCTGACGTCTTGCGCCGGCTCGTGCCGCGACTCGGCCTGGCTATTGATCCAGACCTTCCGTCATCTCGGGCTCGCCGCCCGCTTCGTCTCCGGCTACCTCATCCAGATCCGCCCCGACATCGATCCGATCGAGGGACCGCCCGAGGTCGAGAACGACTTCACCGATCTGCACGCCTGGGCCGAGGTCTATCTGCCGGGCGCCGGCTGGATCGGGTTCGACGCGACATCAGGCATGCTCGCGGGTGAGGGGCATATCCCCGTGGCCGCCACGCCGCATTATCGCTCGGCCGCGCCGATCTCCGGCGGTGCCGGCTTTGCCGAGGTCGAGTTCGCCTTCGACATGAGCGTGAAGCGCATCCGCGAGGCGCCGCGCATCACAAAACCGTTCTCGGATGAATCCTGGGTGCGGCTCAACGATCTCGGCGAGCAGGTCGACGGCGATCTCGCAAGCCAGGACGTGCGCCTCACCATGGGTGGCGAGCCAACCTTCGTGTCTGTGGATGATCTCGAAGCGGCGGAATGGAATACGGAAGCCGTCGGCCCGACCAAGCGCGCGCTCGGCGACGATCTGATCCGTCGCCTGCGCGCGCGCTTTGCGCCGGGTGGCCTGCTGCATTACGGCCAGGGCAAATGGTATCCCGGCGAGAGCCTGCCGCGCTGGGCGTTCGGCCTGTACTGGCGCAAGGACGGTGTGCCGATCTGGAAGAACGCCGACCTCATTGCTAAGATCGACAATCCCAGGCGCGCCCAGACCGAGGACGCCGAGGACTTCATGGAAGGCACGGCGGCGCGGCTCGGGCTTGATCCCGGCTACATCATCCCGGCCTATGAGGACACCGTCTACTGGCTTCAGAAAGAAGCCGAGCTTCCGATTAACGTCGATCCCTCCAATTCGCAATTGTCCGATCCGGAAGCGCGCGCACGCATGGCGCGGGTCTTCAACCAGGGCCTCCGCACTCCGCGCGGCTTCGTGCTGCCGGTGCAGCGCTGGAACGCGCCGCCACGCTGGCGCAGCGAGCGCTGGCAGCTCCGGCGCGGCCATCTGTTCCTGTCTCCGGGCGATTCACCGCTCGGCCTGCGCCTGCCGATCGGCTCGCTCGGCTACGTGCCGCCCAATCAATATCCCTACATCGTCGAGCAGGATCCGATGGAGGCGCGCGACAGGCTGCCGGTGTTCACGCCGCCGGCGCGGCCGAAATCACCGCCGCGCGTTGCGCCCGAGCATCTCAACACCTCCATCCCGGTCCGCACCGCGATGTCGGTAGAGGTGCGCGACGGCGTGATCTGCGCCTTCATGCCGCCGGTCGAGCGCATCGAGGATTATCTCGAGCTGGTCGCGGCACTCGAAGCCACGGCCGAGGAGATGCAGCTGCAGGTCCATGTCGAGGGCTACGCGCCGCCGTTCGATCCGCGCGTCGAGGTCGTCAAGGTGACGCCGGACCCCGGTGTCATCGAGGTCAACATCCAGCCGGCGCAGAGCTGGCGCGATGCGGTCGAGATCACCTCCGGCCTTTATGAGGACGCGGGCAAGGTGCGTCTCGGCGCCAACCGCTTCCTGGTCGATGGCCGCCACACCGGCACCGGCGGCGGCAATCACGTCGTGATCGGCGGCTCGAGCCCGCAGGATTCGCCGTTCCTGCGCCGGCCCGATCTGCTCAAGAGCCTCGTGCTCTATTGGCAGCGGCATCCGTCGCTGTCCTATTTCTTCTCCGGCCTGTTCATTGGCCCGACCAGCCAGGCGCCGCGCATCGACGAAGCGCGCCACGACAGCATTTACGAGCTCGAGATCGCGCTGTCGCATGTGCCGCCGCCGGGCTACCAGACCCCGCTATGGCTGGTGGACCGCTTGTTCCGGCATCTGCTGGTCGACATCACCGGCAACACGCACCGCGCCGAGATCTGCATCGACAAGCTCTATTCGCCTGACGGGCCGACCGGTCGGCTCGGCCTCGTCGAGTTCCGCGCGCTCGAAATGCCGCCGGATCCGCGCATGTCGCTGGCGCAGCAGCTCCTGATCCGCGCGCTGATCGCAAAGTTCTGGCGCGAGCCGCAGCAAGGCAAGTTCGTGCGCTGGGGCACCGCGCTGCATGACCGCTTCATGCTGCCGCATTTCATCTGGGAAGATTTCCAGGATGTGCTCTCCGAGCTCAAGACATCGGGCTATCCGTTCGAGCCGGAATGGTATCTGGCCCAGCTCGAATTCCGCTTCCCCGCCTTCGGCCGCGTCCATCATGGCGGTGTGACGATGGAGCTGCGGCAGGCGCTGGAGCCCTGGCACGTGCTCGGCGAAGAAGGCTCGGCCGGCGGCACCGTGCGCTATGTCGATAGTTCGGTCGAGCGCCTCCAGGTCAAGGCGGACGGTTTCGTCGAGGGGCGTCACGTCATCACCTGCAACGGCCGCCGTCTGCCGATGACCTCGACCGGTCGCTCGGGAGAGGCCGTGGCCGGCGTCCGCTTCAAGGCTTGGCAGCCGGCCTCCGGCCTGCACCCGACCATTCCGGTCCATGCGCCGCTGACCTTCGACCTTATCGACAGCTGGAACGGCCGCTCGCTCGGCGGCTGCGTCTATCACGTCGCCCATCCGGGCGGCCGCAACTACGACACCAAGCCGGTCAATACCTACGAGGCCGAGGCGCGGCGGCTGGCGCGCTTCCAGGACCACGGCCATACGCCGGGGCCGATGCAGCCGCCGCCCGAGGAACGCACAAGTGAATTTCCGCTGACCCTCGACTTGCGGACCCCGCTCCTGCAATGAGTATGATGGTGGGGCAGGGAGAGGCGCATGGGCGAGGGCGCGGCCGAACAGGACGACAAGGGGGCTAAGGCGCCAGGACAGCGCGAAAGCCAGCGAGACGGCCAGCGTCGCCTCGCGCAATGGGTCCGCGACTACAGCCGCCTGCCTGGTATCCCCGACGAGTTCCTGGGCCCCGACGGTGCCCCGCGCGCGGTCTGGGGCCGCTTCTTCGACGCTTTTGGCGCGCTCGCGCCTGACGAGGTCGAGCGGCGCTTCGGCATGGCCGACCGCCATCTGCGCGAGGCCGGCGTCACCTATCGCGCACCCGGCGACAGCGCCGACCGGCCGTGGTCGCTCAGCCACCTTCCGCTCCTGATCGACGAGGCCGACTGGAAGCAGCTCTGCGCCGGCATCACCCAGCGCGCCGAGCTGTTGGAGCTCGTGCTGCGCGACATCTATGGCGAAGGGCGGCTGGTCGCCGAGGGCGCGCTGCCCGCCGGTGCGATCGCCGGCAGTCCCGAATATCTACGCGCCGTCTGCGGCGTGCCGCCGCCGGGCGGGCGCTACCTCTCGATCTATGCCGCCGACGTCGGCCGTGGGCCTGACGGCCGCTGGTGGGTGCTCGGCGACCGTACGCAGGCGCCGTCGGGCGCCGGCTACGCGCTGGAAAACCGCCTGGTGCTGTCGCGCGCCTTCTCCGATCTCTACAAGTCCATGAACGTGCCGCGCGTCGCGCCGTTCTTCGAGGCGTTCCGCGACTCGCTGCGCGCGCGTGCCGATCGCGACGAGCCGCGGATCGGCGTGCTCACGCCCGGCAGTTTCAGCGAGACCTATTTCGAGCACGCGACGCTGGCGCGCTATCTCGGCTTCCTCCTGGTCGAGGGCGACGATCTCGCCGTCAGTGACAACCGCATCCACATCCGCACGGTTGCCGGGCTGAAGCGGCTCGACGTGCTGCTGCGCCGCGTCGATTCCAACTCGCTCGATCCGCTCGAGCTCGATGCGTCCTCGCATCTCGGCGTGCCCGGCCTGATCGACGTGCTGCGCAAGGACGGCGTCGTCGTCGCCAACATGCCGGGCTCGGGCGTGCTGGAGGCGCGGGCACTGCTCGGCTTCCTGCCGGCGCTCAGCCGTCGTCTGCTCGGCGAAGAGCTGAAGATGCCGCATATCGCGACCTGGTGGTGCGGCCAGAAGTCGGCGCGCGACGAAATATTGTCGCGGCTCGACGAGGTCGCGATCGAAGGCGCGTACCAGCGCGGCGTGCCCGGCTTCGAGAGCAAGGGCCCGGTGCTCGCGAGCGAGCTCGACGCAGCGGGACACCAGCGCCTGATCGATGCCATTAGCGCGCGGGGCATGGATTATGTCGGCCAGGAGGTGGTGCGGCTCTCCACCATGCCGGTGTGGGAGCACGGGCAGCTCACGCCGCGTCCCTTCGTGCTGCGGGTGTTTGCGGCCGCGACACCGGACGGCTGGGCCATCATGCCCGGCGGCTTCTGCCGGATCGCCGAGCAGCCGGACGCGCGCGCGGTGTCGATGGGCGACGGCGCGCGCGCCGCCGACGTCTGGGTGGTCTCGGAGAAGAAGGTCTCGACCGCCTCGCTGCTGCCGGCGACCGACAAGGTGCGGATCCGCCGCATCGCTGGCGTGCTGCCGAGCCGCGCCGCCGATAATCTGTTCTGGCTCGGCCGCTATCTCGAACGCGCCGAAGCGACGCTGCGGCTGGTGCGCGCATTGGGCTCGCCGAGCGGGCCCAACAAGGGTACCGCGGCCTCGCAGCAATCGGCCGAGCGGATCCAGCGCCTGCTGGTGACCTGGGGCGCGATCTCGCAGACCTCGCGCGCGGCGCCGGGGCGCATCGTCGCCGAAGCCTTGCAGAGCGAGGCGCGTTTCGGCTCGGCGCTGTCGCTGGTGCGCGCGGCGCAGCGCACCGCGACCTCCTTGCGCGAGCGGTTGTCGCCCGATGCCTGGCAGGTCATCATCGAGATGGCGGAACGGCTCTCCTACGAGGTCGAGGATGACGACAGCGTGCTGAGCGCGGCCGAGCTGACCTTGCAGGAACTGGCGAGCTTCGCAGGGCTGGCGCAGGAGAACATGAACCGCGCCGCCGGATGGCGCTTTCTCGATATCGGACGCCGCGCCGAGCGCGCCATCAACACGGCGCGTTTTGCCCGGCAGTTCGCCTATGACGAGGCCGGCGACGAAGACCTCGATATCCTGTTGACGCTGGTGGATTCCCAGATCACCTATCGCTCGCGCTACCTGCTGGCGCCGATCCTGGCGCCGGTGCGCGACCTTGCGGTGCTCGACAGCTACAATCCGCGCTCGGTGGCGTTCCAGGTCGCAACCCTGAACGAGCATATCGCGGCTTTGCCGAGCCTGAAGGAGCACGGCCTGATCGAGCGGCCGCAGCGGCTTGCGGTGGCGGTGCAGTCCATGCTCGCCACGGCCGAGGCCGAGAAGCTCGAGGTCAAGACGCTGTTCGCGCTGGAGCAGGATCTGCTCAATCTCGCCGAGGCGATCGGGCTGCACTACTTCCCGCATGGTCCGAATGCGAGCCGGCCGGAAAAGCTGACGGGGCTGGCGTGATCTACGACATCAGGCACGTCACCACCTACGAATATGAGAACCCGGTCAGCTTCGCCCGCTGCACGCTGCGGCTCGAGCCGAAGAACGGCAACGGTCAGGAGCTGATCTCGCACAAGGTCGAGATCAGGCCGCGTCCGTCCGAGCGCAATGTTCGCCGCGACTTCTTCGGCACGCTGACGGAGAGCGTGGTGATCGACGCCGCGCATCGCACCTTGCGCATCGATGCCCGTTCGCGCGTCTCGGTGTCGCGCCAGGTGCCGGCGCGCGACGCCCTCGGCCCGACATGGGAGAGCGTCCGAGATATCGCCTTCGAAGCCACGAGCCTTGGGCCGTCCTCGCCGGTCGGCTACGTCTTTGCGAGCCCCCTGGTGCCTGTTCTGCGTCCCGTCAGCGCTTACGCGGCATCGAGCTTTGTGCCCGGTGAGGGCATCCTCAAGGGCGCGGCCGATCTGATGCACCGCATTCGCACCGAGTTTCGCTACGACCCCAAGGCCACCGTGATCTCGACGCCGCTTGGCGAGGTGTTCGACAACCGCCACGGCGTCTGCCAGGACTTTGCCCATGTCATGATCGCAGGGCTTCGCGGGCTTGGCCTGCCCGCAGCCTATGTCAGCGGTTACTTGCGCACCATTCCGCCGCCGGGCCAGCCGCGCTTGCAGGGCGCCGACGCCACCCATGCCTGGGTGTCGCTGTGGTGCGGGGTGGAACTCGGCTGGATCGATTTCGATCCGACCAACGACCTCTTGGTCGCCAACGACCACATCGTGCTGGCGGTCGGCCGCGACTTCTCCGACGTCTCGCCGATCGACGGCATCATCGTCGGTTCGCCGAAGCAGAAGCTCGGCGTCGCCGTGGACGTGTTGTTGGTGGAGTGACGGCGGCTCGTCCGACGCGTAGCGGCGATCTCGCGGCCTGCGCGCGCCCGAGCTTTTGATCCGTCCCATTCCAGGTCATTGCGAGTCATTCGCGATCGGATCGGTCTCGAACGTCTTGCCGGTAATTGCGGCCTCGATCCGGAAGGCCTATTCCGACGGGAATTGACGCGCCTGTCCGCAATGCGGTGCAGGCGTCGTGGTCCGACTGCGGTGCACGCTCGGCTCGCGCAGCCATAGGCGAAGCTTTGCGGTCGGCCATTGGCCGGGCCGCGACCCATCCTGAAGGTGTGCCGAATGGTAGCTGCAATTGTGATGCTGCGGGGCGGCATCGCAACATATTTACGTATTTTTGTTCCCGAGTTTGGCCAGCCGCCCCAGATTGGGCTATGCTGAACCTGCGTTGAAAGCGAGACGAGACGTCGGGAGTTGACGTGGGACACCACCGACAGACGGGGCTGCATCCATGATCACGTTACCGAGACTAGCGGCCGAATCCCTGGAGAAGTTGCTGGGAACGTTCATGCGCCGCCGGTACGACGAAACGTCCGCCAGTATCGTCGAGAGCGCGACCCGCACCGCAATGGAATGTATCGGTAATAGCGATGCGCTCTACCACAACATCGAGCATACGATGCTGGTGACGCTGGCCGGTCATTCCATCCTCTGTGGCCGAAGTCTCCATGCGCATCTGTCCGCTGGGGACTACGTCCATGTCCTGATCGCCTGCCTCGCCCACGATATCGGCTATGTCCGTGGCCTGTTCGAGGAGGATGACGTCGACGGCTTCGTGATCGATGCCGCCAACACCAAGATCTCGCTGCCGCGCGGCGCGTCGGATGCGAGCTTGATGATGTATCACGTCGACCGCTCGAAACTCTATGTGACACGGCGGCTGCAACATATTCCCGGGCTCGATCCGGAACGCATTGCCCGCGCCATCGAGGGGACACGCTTTCCTGCCCGGGAAGGCCAGGATTATGACGACGACGCCTCGATCCTGCGTGCCGCCGACTTCATCGGCCAGCTCGGCGATCCCAACTATCTGCGCAAGGCCAATGCGCTCTATTACGAGTTCGAGGAAGTCGGCATCAACCGCCAGCTCGGCTACGACTCGCCTGCCGACATCGTCAACCGCTATCCACAATTCTATTGGAACAGCGTCGCGCCGCACATCCAGACCGAGATCGGCTATCTCAACAAGACCGAGATCGGCCGGCAATGGATCGCCAATCTCTACAGCAATGTCTTCCGCGCCGAGCGCGACATTTCGCTGTCAGGGCCGCAGAAATAGCACCCGCTCCATCCGGGCCGCGACCTTTCCAGATCCGTGAGCAAAACATGCAACAAAAAACCGTGAGCACGGATGTCCTCGACATCGCCTATCGCGAATACGGCGCAGCGGATGGCTGGCCCTGCATCATGGGTCACGGCTTTCCCTATGACGTGAATGCCTATGCCGAGACCGCGCCGATTCTTGCGCAGGCCGGTGCGCGCGTGCTGGTGCCGTGGCTGCGCGGCTACGGCCCGACCCGCTTCCGCTCAGCTCAGACGCTGCGCTCCGGCGAGCAGGCGGCGCTCGGCGCCGATCTCCTGGCCTTCATGGATGCGCTCAAAATCGAACGGGCCGTCGTCGGCGGCTATGATTGGGGCGGCCGCGCGGCTTGCGTGGTCTCGGCGCTGTATCCTGAGCGCGTCGTCGGGCTCGTCTCCGGCAATTCCTACAACATCCAGAACATCGCGCGCGCGATGGAGCCGGCCTCGCCGCCGCACGAGGCCGCGCTGTGGTACCAATATCTCTTCCACAACGAGCGCGGCCGCCGTGCGCTGGAGCGCAACCGCCGCGGCTTTGCCCGGCAGCTCTGGTCGATGTGGTCGCCGAAATGGACTTTCGACGATGCAACCTTCGATCGAAGCGCGGTGTCGTTCGACAATCCTGATTTCGTCGACGTCGTGATTCATTCCTATCGCCACCGCTACGCGCTGGTCGAAGGCGATCCCGCTTACGCCGCGATCGAGGCCAGGCTCGCTGCGCAGCCGCTGGTGCGCGTTCCCACCATCGGGATCGACGGCGACAGCGACGGCGTCATTCCCGGTACTGCCCATCACGCCAGCAAGTTCGAGGGCTTTTTCGAGCTGCGCGTGTTCGCAGGCGCCGGCCATAATTTGCCGCAGGAGCGGCCGGCCGAGTGGGCGCAGGCGGTGCTCGACGTGCGCAAGGCCGCTGAATCCAGCGCCTCACGATGAGGATCTGAGGCCCCCCTCCGATTTTTCCCGATCCTGGGAACCTTTTCCGACCGCAGCCGTCCAAGCTGTGGGGCCGCCTCCGTGTGCGGTCCGTTGCAGGGGAGGTTTTCGATGACGTCACAAGCGCGCAGGCTGGAACGCGTCGCGGTCGCGCAGGCGCCGAGCGATCGGCCTGACAGGGCGGAGGTTGAGCAGGCGATCCGGACCATGATCCGCTGGGCCGGCGACGACCCCGCGCGCGATGGTCTGCGCGAGACGCCGGACCGCGTCGCCCGCGCCTTTGAGGAATATTTCTCGGGCTATGCGCAGGATCCGACCGAAATCCTGCAAAAGACCTTCGAGGAGATCGAAGGCTATGACGAAATGATCGTGCTGCGCGGCGTTCGCTTCGAGAGCCATTGCGAGCACCATATGGCGCCGATCGTCGGACGCGCCTGGGTCGCCTATATCCCGCAAGGACGCGTGGTCGGCATCTCCAAGCTCGCGCGTCTCGTCGACATCTACGCCAAGCGGCTTCAGATCCAGGAGAAGATGACCGCGCAGATCGCTAATACGATCAATGATGTGCTGAGGCCCGAAGGCGTCGGCGTCATCATCAAGGCGACGCATCACTGCATGACCACGCGCGGCGCGCACAAGCCGGGGACCGATCTCGTCACCAGCCGCATGCTGGGCGTGTTCCGCGACAATGCGCTGACGCGCCAGGAGCTGCTGGGGCTCGCCAATTCGGATGATTGATCCGATAGGGGGCCAACGCCAAGGAGGCAACTATGACCGACGACAAGAAGCCGAGCGGTCCCGACCTGACCACGGGCGTGTCGCTGAGCGCGTTCAAGGACGGCAAGCTGCTCGGCCATGTCGGCGGGGAGGATGTCCTGCTGGTACAGGCCGGCAGCGAGATCTTTGCGATCGAGCCTCTTTGCAGCCATTACCATGGTCCGCTCGCCGAAGGGCTCGTGGTTGGCGACACCATCCGCTGTCCCTGGCATCATGCCTGCTTCTCCCTGCAGTCGGGCGAGGCAATGCGTCCGCCGGCGCTGAACGCGCTGGCGGCGTGGGATGTCACGCGCGATCGGGACAGGATCGTCGTTGCGCGCAAGCGCGAGGCGGCCAAACCGTCGACAGCCCATCGCAGCGCGTCGACCCCGGAAAAATTCGTCATCGTCGGCGGCGGTGCGGCCGGCTTTGCGGCGGCCGAAACGCTGCGCCGCGAGGGTTTTGCCGGTGCCATCACCATGCTTAGCAATGACGGCGCGATGCCGGTCGATCGTCCCAATCTCTCCAAGGATTACCTTGCCGGCAACGCGCCGGAGGATTGGCTGCCGCTGCGGGGCGAGGATTACTATCAGGACGCCGGCATCGATCTGCGGCTCAACACCAACGTCTCGGCGATCGACCCGAAGACACGCAGCGTGACGCTCGGCAATGGCGACAGGCTTCCGTTCGATCGCCTGCTGCTCGCCACCGGCGCCGAGCCGGTGAAGCTCCAGATATCAGGCGCCGACCAGCCGCACGTCCATACCCTGCGCTCCGTCGCCGACAGCCGCGCGATCATTAAGGCCGCAGGCAGTGCCAAGCGCGCGCTGGTGATCGGCGCCAGCTTCATCGGCCTCGAGGTCGCGGCGTCCTTGCGGGCGCGCAAGATCGAGGTGCATGTGGTCGCGCCCGAGGAGCGGCCGATGCAGAAGGTGCTCGGGCCCGAGATGGGCGACTTCATTCGCGCGCTGCACGAAGAGAACGGTGTCAACTTTCACCTCAAGGACACCGTGGAGAAGCTCGACGGCATCCGCGCCACGCTGAAGAGCGGCGCCGTGATCGAGGCCGATCTCGTCGTGGTCGGCATCGGCGTCAAGCCGTGCCTTGCGCTGGCCGAGCACGCCGGGCTTGCGGCCGATCGCGGCGTCAGCGTCAGCGAATATCTCGAAACCAGCGTCGCCGGAATCTTCGCTGCCGGCGACATCGCACGCTGGCCCGATCCGCATTCGCGGCAGACCATCCGCGTCGAGCACTGGGTGGTCGCGGAGCGGCAGGGCCAGACCGCGGCGCGCAACATGCTCGGCAGGCGCGAGCGCTTCGACGCGGTGCCGTTCTTCTGGAGCCAGCATTACGACGTGCCGATCAATTATGTCGGCCACGCCGAGAGCTTTGACGACATCGACGTCGACGGCAGCATCAAGGACAAGGACTGCCTGCTGAAGTACCGCAAGGATGGCCGGGTGCTTGCGGTCGCCTCGATTTATCGCGATCTCGACAACCTCAAGGCCGAACTCGAGATGGAGCGGTCGCGCGCTTGATCTGCGTCAACGCTGGCGGCCGTCGGGCTGTTCTGCTGGCTGTAGTCCCGGCACGTGCTATCCTGAGATGTGCTCTGGGGCATCACATGCAGGAGATGCGTCATGACGTCTGCTTCGGATACCTCTTCCCACCCCGGCCTGGGCTCCGGGATTGCGGCGCTGCATGGCAAATGGGGCTGGATTGTCGCCCTTGGCGTCGTCTACCTGATCGCCGGCTTCGTCGCGCTCGGCAGCGTGGTGATGGCGACGGTGGCGAGCGTGATCGTGGTCGGGGCGATGATGATCGTTGCCGGAGGCGCCGAGATCATTGGCGCCTTCCAGATGAAGAGCTGGGGCAAGTTCCTGGTCTGGGTGCTGCTCGGCGTGCTCTACGTCATCGCCGGCATCCTCACCTTCGATAATCCGCTGTTCGCGGCAGTCCTGCTGACGCTGTTTCTCGGCATATCGCTGATCGCGTCGGGCGCCGTCAGGCTGTTTCTCGCCTTCAGCATGAAGCGCGAGAGCCCGTGGGTGTGGGTCGCGCTGTCTGGCGCCATCACGCTGCTGCTCGGTCTCTTGATCGTGGCGCGCTGGCCGGTGAACAGCGTCTACATCCTCGGCCTGTTCCTCGGCATCGACCTGATCATGGCGGGCGCGGGCTGGGTGGGCCTGGGCTTCAGCCTGAAACGGCGGCACTAGGCGGGACGGGAAGGGGAACGCGATGCGTTGGCTCTACATCGCCGTCATCGTTCTGTTCGCTGCCGCGACGGTGATCTTTGCCGCGCAGAATTTCGAGACGGTCACGATCTCCTTCTTCAGGATGAATCTCAGCCTGCCGCTCGCGGTCCAGACCCTGGTCGTCTACCTGCTGGGAGCGGCGACCGGCGGCAGCCTGTTCGCGCTGTTGCGGCGTTCCTATGCGGGATCGAAGCGTGGCGCCGAGTAACCAGCAACTCGACGCAAGACCATCCCGCGGAACTTCGCTGAGCTGACGCGCTGGCAAAACGCAGCACGCCACGCAATCGCTTCGCGCGGACGATAAGCTCCGGGGAGAAACCATGAAAGCCGCTTTGGTCCTGGCCGCAGCGCTGGCTGCCGCATGTCTGTCCGCGCCTGCCTCCGCACAAAAATCCTACGGTCCAGGGGTTTCCGACACCGAGATCAAGATCGGCAACACCATGCCCTATAGCGGGCCGGCCTCGCCGCTCGGCATCACAGGGCGGGTGCTCGCGGCCTATTTCGACGAGGTCAACGAGAAGGGCGGCGTCAACGGCCGCAAGCTCAATCTGCTCTCGCTCGACGACGCCTTCTCGCCGCCGAAGACGATGGAAGCCGCGCGGCGGCTGGTCGAAGGCGAGGGCGTTGCCTTCATCTTCGCGACCATGGGCACGGCGCCGAGCTCGGCGATCGCAAAATATCTCAACAGCAACAAGGTGCCGCAGCTCTTTCTGATCAGCTCGGCTTCGAAATGGAACGATCCCACAAATATGCCATGGTCGATGGCGCTGCCCTGGGCGCCGAACTACACCAGCGAGGCCGCGATCGATGTTGCCTATGCCCGCGCCAAGAATCCGAACGCGCGCTTTGCCGTGCTCTATCAGAACGACGATGCCGGCAAGGAGTATTTTCGCGGCGTCAAGGAAGCGCTCGGTGCTGACGCGGACAAGGCGATCGCGATGGCCTCTAGCTTCGAGGTCACCGATCCCACCGTCGATTCCCAGGTGCTGACGCTCGCCAACACCAAGGCCGACGTCTTTATGATCTATTCCGTGACGCCGCGCGCCTGCGCGCAGGCGATCCGGAAGGCGCATGAGGTCGGCTGGCAGCCGACGCGTTTCCTCGCGAGCGGCTGCGCCAACAAGGCGACCGTGATGGCGCCGGCCGGCCTCGATGCCGGCAAGGGCGTGCTGTCGCTCGGCTCGCTCAAACCGTTCACGGCCGAGCCGAAGGACGATCCGGCAATGTCGGCCTATATCGACTTCATGAAGCGGCGCCTGCCCAATGCCGACATCAACAACGTCGCCGCGCTCTACGGCTATACGGTCGCCGAAGCGCTGGTGGTGGTGCTGAGGCAGTGCAAGGACGATCTGACGCGCGAGAACATCATGGCGCAGGCCTCGAACCTGAAGAGCGTGCCGCTGTCGCTGCTGCTGCCCGGTATCACGCTCAACACCACACCGCAGGATTTCCGCCCGATCAAGGACGGCTATATGCTGCAGTTCGACGGCAATGACTGGGTGGTGGCGAGCGAGTTGCTGAAGGGGACGTGAGGCAGGCGGCGAGTCTGGTCGCCGGGCTCTCCACTGGCTCCGGTATCGTAGGGTGGGCAAAGGCGCACTTGCGCCGTGCCCACCACCTATTCATGATTCGCGAGAGATGGTGGGCACGTTTCGCTTGCCCACCCTACGATACTTCGTGCTTGTGGAGAGACCGCCATGGACTTCCAACACTCCGCCCGTTCGCTGGAGCTGCAAGAGCGCGTCCGCCAGTTCATGCGCGCGCATGTCGAGCCGGTCGAGGAGCTCTATTACGAGCAGGTGAAGCCGGAAGCCGCGCGCTACAAGACACCGCAAATATTGCAGGATCTGAAGCGGCTGGCGCGGGAGCAGGGGCTCTGGAACCTGTTCCTGTCAGGCGAGCACGGACCGGGCCTGACCAATCTCGAATATGCCCCCGTGAAGGAGATCATGGGCCGCATCCTCTGGGCGCCGGAGGTGTTCAACTGCTCGGCGCCCGATGTCGGCAACATGGAGGTGCTGGCGAACTACGGCACCAAGGCGCAGCAGGAGCGCTGGCTGAAGCCGCTGCTGGAAGGGCGCATCCGCTCCGGCTTCTCGATGACCGAGCCGCAGGTCGCCTCGAGCGACGCCACCAATATCCAGTGCGCGATCAGGCGCGACGGCGACGACTACGTCATCAACGGCCGCAAATGGTTCACCTCGGGCGCGATGAACGAGGATTGCGAGATCCTGATCGTGATGGGCAAGACCGCCCCTGATGATCCCGACCGCCATCGCCAGCAATCCATGATCCTGGTGCCCCGGAACACGCCGGGTGTGCGCATCGTCCGCGATATGCTCACCTACGGCTATGACGACGCGCCGGTCGGCCATCCCGAGATCGTCTATGAGAATGTTCGCGTTCCCGCCGAGAACATGCTGCTCGGCGAGGGCCGCGGCTTCGAGATCGCGCAAGGCCGGCTCGGCCCCGGCCGCATCCATCACTGCATGCGGTTGATCGGCTGTGCCCAGCGTGCGCTGGAATTGATGTGCCAGCGCTCGGTGTCGCGCACAGCCTTCGGCAAGCCACTCGCCGAGCAGGGCTCGGTGCGTGAGGACATCGCGCATTCCTTCTGCGAGATCACGCAGGCGCGGCTGCTCACGCTGCAGGCCGCCGACAAGATGGACCGCGAAGGCAACAAGGCCGCGCGTGATCTGATCGCCGCCGCGAAGATCGTGGTGCCGAGCATGGCGGCCCGCGTCATCGACCGCGCCATCCAGATTCACGGCGCCGCCGGCGTCTCGCAGGACACGTTCCTCGCACGCGCCTATGTCTATGCCCGCTTCATCCGCATCGGCGACGGCCCGGACCAGGTGCACCTTGCCGCGGTGGGCAAGGAGCTGATCAAGCACGGTGGAGTCGTTGGCGTCGGCGGAGGCTAGAGCTGAACTCATCGCGCTTTAGAGCCGCCTGTTGCGCGACAACGAGGCGCGCCATGTTCTGAAGCGTCACGTCACTGCGGCTTTTACGGGCATTGCGCAGTTATCGTCACAGCTGGGCGCGTAAGACTCCGGGGGTCGGCCCAGCGGGTCATGTTGCTGACTCATTCTCTGTCTTAGACGGCGACAACAAAAACACGACGCGGGAACTGCTCAGGTTCTCGCAACGGTTCCGCGGCCACGGAGTGGCACGAATCCGCGAGAGATTGGCGCAAGTTCGAAAACGCTGACGCGTTCGCTTGCCCATCGTCTGCGGCATCGGGAGCCGGACGGAAAATCAAAGGAGTTGTAATGGAGTTCCGCTCGAGCGCCGCGATGTGCGGCGCCCTGGTTGCGCTTGCCGTTTCTGTCAGTGCTGCGCGAAGTGAAACAGTTGGGGATCATTCAAGCGCTTTCGTCGACGCCGCCTGTGGCGATAAGATCGTTGGCGCAGCTTCCTCGTATAATCCGTTCAAGCCCGGCAAGGAGGAGGGTGGACCGAAAACAGCCTCCGGCGAGCGATATGATCCAGAGGTGTGGACAGCCGCCATCAAGACGAGCTTGCGGCAGAAATTTGGTGGGGTTCAATTCGGCGCACGGCCGAAATACGCGCTGGTCGAGGCCGTCGGCAAGAAGGTCATCGTCAAGATCAACGACGTGGGGCCGCTCAGGCCCGGACGTATCATCGATCTCAACGAGCGGACCATGCGCCATTTCGATCCCAGCATGGAGCGCGGCGTGCTTCCCGACGTCACGGTCAGGCCGCTGGCCGGCGACAATTGGACGGCGGGGCCGGTTGGCTGACGATTCTGACGGTGTGACGGCGCACGCGTTGAGTTGATCACAGCGCTCCGTCCACGACTTTGACTTGATCGGTCGATAGCAGCGCGGCCCCGGCTGGCGGCCGTGCCGCCTCGTCGGAAAAGTACGCCGGAACAAGCCGCGTCCGGTCGATCGAGAGATCAAAAATATCAAACCTGTTATAGTAGCCGACGACATCGTGGAATTGCTTCGGTTCGACGCATCTGTTGAGATCGATGTCTGCGTAGGCGATGCCTTCCTGGTCCTGGAACGTGTCGCCGAAGGCCTCACCCGTCGGATCGACGAAGAAGCTCGCAGCGCGCGGCGTCTGGTCGATCACTTCGGCGACGGTGGGATCCCGCGCGATCAGGAAGGCGCGCATCGGCGCATCCATATATCCGGCGGTGATGATCCCGAACGCCTTGGCTTCGAACGAATGCGCGCTGGCGCGGATGCGGTTGGCCGCAACGTTGTTGAAATTGCCGCCGCCGCTCGGCCGACGCGTCGGCCACATCGGCGGCCAGCTCGAGATGTGCACCTGCTCGCCCTGGGCCATCAGCGCAAACCGGGCCAGCGGATTGGTGTTCTCGCCGCAGATCAGGCCGCCGATCCGGCCGAGCCGCCCGTCCGCCACCTTGAGACCGGCGCCGTCGCCCGACGCCCAGACCAGCTTCTCGTAGAACGTCGGCACCAGCTTCCGGTGATGGACCAGGATTTCGCCGTCGTCTCCGATCAAGAGGTTCGAATTCCACAATCCGCCGGTGCTGACCGACGAGCGCTCGCTGATGCCGATCGAGACGATCACCCCTAGCGCCCGCGCTTCGGCGCGCAGCCGCGCGACCTCCGGGCCGTCGATCAGGACCGATTGCTCGGCCATGCGAACGAACAGATCATGGTTGTCGATCGGCGCCCAGAGCGCGGCCCAGACCGGAAAGGCCGGGATGTAGGTCTCGGGAAAGGCGATCAGCTCCGCGCCGGCTCTGGCAGCCTCGCGGATGATCGCGATGGCCTTCTCCGTGGTTGCAGTGCGGTCGAGAAAGACGGGTGCGGCGTGGACGGCGGCAGCCTTGAAACGGGGGAGCATGGGATCTTCCTGACGTGAATCTTCCTGGCGTCCTGATCGACCGGTCCGGTATCATCGTCCATTCGGTCCTGTAGATAGGAATTATCGCAAGCCCGGTTGCAGAGGATCGGTCGGCGCATCTGGAACAGGAATTGCACCGCCTGCCGGAATTCACGAGGAGCCCGCGATGTTCGACACGCTCAACTGGGATGATTTGCGCGTCTTCCTGCACGCCGCTCGCGCCGGCAATCTCAGCCAGACCGCCAAGCGGTTGCGGCTCGATCACTCGACGGTGAGCCGGCGCATCGCGCAGATGGAAGCCTCGCTCGGCACGGCCGTGTTCGAGCGCCACCGCACCGGGTTGAAGCTGAACGAGATTGGCGAGCGGCTGCTGCGCCATGCCGAGAAGGTCGAGAGCGCGATCATCGCCATTCACGAAGAGGCCAGCATCGGCGACACCGAAGGGCTCGCTGGCACAGTCCGGCTGGCGACGATGGAGGGCATTGCCTCGCTGTACCTGGCGCGACGCTTCAGCGGTTTGCGCAAGACCATGCCGCAATTGACCGTCGAGCTCGTGACCTCGGCGCAGACGGTCTATGTCCACAAGCGCGAAGCTGATTTGTTTGTGTCGTTCTTTCAGCCGCCGGGGCCGGGCCTGATTTCGGAAAGGATCGGCAAATTCGGGCTGGGCCTCTATGCCAGCCGGGCCTATCTCGACAGCCACGGCAGGCCTGAAAGCCTGCGCGATCTCGAGCAGCACTGGTTCGTCTCCTATATCGAGGACCTGATCCAGGTGGATTCGGTGCGGTGGCTCAACGATGTCGTCGAGGAGCCTCGTATCGCCTTCCATTCCAACAGCATGATTGCGCAGATGAACGCCGCCGCGGGCGGGCTCGGCATCGTGCTGTTGCCGAGCTTCGCCATCGCCGGCCGGCCGGACCTCATTCCGGTGCTGCCAGGTCTTGCCGCGACCAGCCGCGAGGTCTGGCTGAATGTGCACAGCGATCTTCAGTTCGCCCCGCGCATCCGCGCCGTCCGTGCGTTTCTGCGCAACACGCTGAAGAACGACCCGGACATGCAGCTGGGGCTGTCAGCCATGCCGCAGATCCGCACGGCAGATTGCAAAAATCCGTAGTTCCCTTTGTTGCGAGCGCACCCGAAGCTGCTTGGAACAACCGGCGGCGGCGTTTGACCCGCCCATTAGACCGGCAGCGCAACATCGGGGTCCCCATGGACGCACGGACTGACACGGCGACTGAGGCGAGGGCGCAAGCCGGCGCGCTGGCGAAACAGAGGCTCCACTTCGCGCTCGCCCTGAGCGCCGCGATGATGGTCATCTACTTCACGTTCATGGCGCTGTTTGCATTCGACAAGCCGCTGTTGGGCCAGTTGCTGGGGCCGGGATTGTCGCTCTGCATCCTGCTCGGTCCGCTCGTCATCGTCAGCTCGTTCCTGCTGTGTCTCGTCTATGTGCTGTGGGCCAACCGGGTGTTTGACCCGGCCTTGCGCGATCTTGATCGATAGGGGGACGACATGGGCAGCAACGCGATCTCGATCGGTTTCTTCTTCGCCTTCATGGCGCTCACCCTTCTGATCACTTACTGGGCGGCGCGGCGCACGCGCACGACCGAACATTTCTTCGCGGCCGGCGGCGAGGTGACGCCCTGGCAGAACGGTTGGGCGCTGGCCGGCGACTTTCTCAGCGCCGGCGCGCTGCTTGGCATTGCCGGCATAGTCACCTCGAACGGTTTCGACGGCATGATCTACTCGATCGGCTGGCTGGTCGGCTGGCCGATCATCCTGTTCCTGATCGTCGAGCCCTTGCGCAATGTCGGCCGCTTCACCTTCGCGGACGTGGTGGCCTATCGTTTGCGGCAAAGGCCGGTGCGGGTCGCGGCGGCGGTCGGGACGCTCGCGGTGATCCTGTTCTATCTGATCGCGCAGATGGTCGCGACGGGATCGCTGATCAAGCTGCTGTTCGGCCTGTCCTACTCATGGTCGGTGGTGCTGGTCGGCAGCGTCATGCTGGTCTACGTGCTGTTCGGCGGCATGCTTGCCACCACCTGGGTGCAGGTGGTCAAGGCAGCGCTGTTGATGGCGGGCGGCGTGCTGCTCGCCTTCCTCGTGCTGACCCATTTCGACATGAATCCGTTGAAACTGTTTGCAGCTGCGTCGCAGAAGTACGGAGCAAAAGTGCTGCAGCCCGGTTCGCGGGTGGTCTCCGGGCAATGGGATGCGGTTTCGCTCGGCCTCGGCCTGATGTTCGGGACGGCCGCGATGCCGCATGTGTTGATGCGGGCCTACACAGTGCGCGACGCCAAAGCGGCGCGCCTCTCGATCCTCTATGCCACAGGCCTGATCGGCTTCTTCCATCTCATGGTGTTCATCATTGGCTTCGGCGCGATGGTGCTGGTTGGCCCCGAGGCCGTAACCAAGGCGGGCGGTGGCGGCAATATGGCGGCGCCCTTGCTTGCGCTCGCCGTCGGCGGCAACGCCTTCTTCGGCTTCATCTGCGCGGTGGCGTTCGCGACGATGCTCGCAGTCGTTGCCGGTCTCACTTTGTCCGGCGTCGCCACCCTGTGCCACGACGTCTGGACCAACGTGGTGCGTAACGGCACCGCCTCCGAGACCGAGCAGCTCAAGGTCGCGCGCATCGCAACCGTCCTGATCTCCTTGCTCGCCGTCGTCCTCGGGGTCGCCTTCGAAGGCCAGAATGTGGCCTTCATGGCGGGACTTGCCTTCTCGGTGGCGTGCGCGGCCAACTTCCCCTCGCTCGTTCTCGCCATCACCTGGCGCCGCTTCACGACCTCGGCCGCAGTAGCCAGCATTCTGGTGGGAACGCTGAGCTCGCTGCTGCTCATCGTGCTGTCGCCGACCATCCAGGTCGACGTCCTCGGCAAGTCGCTGGCGCAGGTCGAAAACGCCTGGTGGTTCGTGTCGCTGCGCAACCCGGCCATTATCTGCATGCCGTTGTCGTTCCTTGTTGCGATCGTGGTTTCGCTGTTGACGACCGAGACGAATGCGGATGCGACCTTCGCGGCCATGCAGGAGCGCATCCTGTTCGGAAACGCGCAGCCGGTCCCGGCGCGGCAGGACTAGGCCGGGCCGCCGGCCAAGGCGCTGGATACGACCGCCCATTGCAGGCTCGGGCGCGCCGATGGATGATGAAGGCATGACGAGCCGACAACCCATCCTCATCTTCGCGACGCAATTGAGTGATGCGGTTCCGCCCGCCGCGACATTTTGTCGGGCTAAATCTCGTCATCATCTGTTCAAAATTGGCGGCTAGTCTTCCCCTCGACGATTGGTTCGCCGGATGTACGCGAGCTGGATCGCAAGCCTCGGCCCGCGTGCCGGGGCTTTTCGTTGTCGATGCGCGGATCAGCGGGGTCAGCCGCGCTTTCTTCGCGCTTGGTGATGCCGGAGTGCGTCGACGATCACCTTGAAGGCTGCCGAGTTCTGTCGCGAACTTGGATAATAGATATAGTAGCCGTCGAAGGTCGGTGACCAGTCGTCGAGCACGATGACGAGCTCGCCGGACCGGACGTACTGCGTCACCATGTCTTCGGGGACATAGGCAATGCCGAAGCCCTTGATGGCGGCCTCGATCATCGCGTGGGACTCATTGAAGGTCAGTTGTCCCTCGACGCGGACCCTGAGGTCCTGACCGTTCTTGGCGAACTCCCAGACATAGTGTCCGCCGGCTGCCGCGCGCCGCTTGATGCAGATGTGCTGCAGGAGGTCTTGCGGGTGCTTCGGCTTCGGATGCTCTTTCAGATATGCGGGCGAGGCGATCGCGACGAGCCGCCAATCCGGGCCGATGCGGACCGCGATCATGTCCTTCTCGACGCTCTCGCCGAGGCGGATACCCGCGTCGAAGCCATCCTCGACGATGTTGCGAAAAGCCGTCTCGATGTCGAACTCGACCCTGATGTCCGGATACGTCTTCAGGACCTCGGCCAATTTCGGCCAGACGGCCTTCGTCAGGGCGTGCTCTGACAGCGTGATCCGGATCGTGCCGGACGGCTTGTCGCGCAGCGACATCAACGCGGCGATGTCGCGCTCGATCTCATCGATGCGGGGCGCAACGGATTGCCGGAGCCGTTCGCCGGCCTCGGTCAGGCCGACGCTTCGGGTCGTGCGGGTGAGAAGCCGCAGGCCCATCTGCGATTCCAGCCGCTTGATCGTATGGCTGAGCGTCGACTGTACGACGCCGAGTTTCGCGGCGGCCCTGGTGAAGCTGCGCTCGCGGGCGACGGCCAGGAAAGCCAGCAGGTCGTTGAAATCCTGAGCTGCCATGGTTGTCACTATTCATGGCCCAGATCGATTAATGCAAGCAAATTATATCGGCTAATCGAACGCTGCAGGCGGCGCTACGTATGGCCCTGAGCATGGACCCCGGTCATTCGCACACGACAGGATCGCCCGCGCCAAGGAGGTACAGATGCTAATCCGGCGAGCAGGCGCGCAGCCTTCGGCCCGGGCTCCGGCGGACTATTTCACCGGCACGGTCCGTATCGATCCCTTGTTTCCGGCGGTAGATCCTTCTCGCGTCGCCGGCAATCACGTCACCTTCGAGCCCGGTGCGCGCACGGCGTGGCACACCCATCCATTCGGCCAGACGCTGATCGTGACCTCAGGCCTCGGCCAGGTGCAGCGTTGGGGCGGGCCCATCGAGCACATCCGGCCGGGCGACGTGGTCTCGTTCGAACCCGGCGAGAAGCACTGGCATGGCGCGTCTGCGACGCCTGCCATGAGCCATATCGCGATTCAGGAATCGCTCGACGGCAACCCCGTCACATGGATGGAACGGGTGACGGACGAGCAGTACGGCGCCCCGCCGCCAAAGGAGCATGACAATGAAAGCAACCGTTCTCCACGGACCCGGCGATATCCGTTACGAAAGCGTCAGCGATCCGAAGATCATTCACCCAACTGACGCCATCATCAAGCTGTCGGCCACCTGCATCTGCGGTTCCGATCTCTGGCCCTATCGCGGCCTGCAACCGCAGGACGGGCCGACACATATGGGCCATGAATATTGCGGCGTGGTCGTCGAAATCGGCAGTGCGGTGCGGACCATCAGGCCCGGTCAGTTCGTCGTCGGCTCGTTCTGCCTGTCGGACAACACCTGTCCGCACTGCAAGTTCGGCTTCCAGTCCTCATGCGAGCAGCGCGAGTTCATGTCAGGCGCGCAGGCGCCTTACGCGCGCGTGGCGCTCGCCGATGGCACGCTGGTCGCGACGCGGGAGATGCCGGGGAGCGATCTCATCCCGCATCTGCTTGCGACCTCCGACGTGCTCGGCACCGGCTGGTATGCGGCGGATGCTGCGAATGTGAAGCAAGGCGCCACCGTCGTGGTCGTCGGCGATGGCGCCGTCGGCCTGATGGGCGTGCTCGCCGCCAAAGAGATGGGCGCGGCGCGCATCATCGCCATGAGCCGCCACAAGACACGGCAGGATCTCGCCCGGGCGTTCGGCGCCACCGATATCGTCGTCGAACGCGGCGCAGACGGCATTGCGCGCGTCAAGGAGCTGACCCGCGGCGTCGGCGCCGACTCGGTGCTCGAATGCGTGGGCACGCAGGAAGCGATGTCGCAGGCTCTCGAATGCACGCGGCCCGGCGGCACGATCGGCTATGTCGGCGTTCCCCATGGCGTGACCCTCGATGGCCAGGCGTTGTTCTTCGGGCAGCGGCGCATGCTGGGCGGTCCGGCGCCGGTGCGGCGGTTCCTGCCCGATCTGATGGATCGGGTGCTCAATGGCCGGATCCAGCCGGGCAAGGTGTTCGACCTCACGCTGCCGATCGACCAGGTCGCCGAAGGCTACAAGGCGATGGACCAGCGCCGCGCGATCAAGACGCTGCTCACGGTGTGAGGGCGGAGCACGCTCCCGGAGGCCCCGGATTCATTCACGTCGGCGGCGGATCGGACCGGGGGCAGCCGGGAACCCAAGGGCCATACGCATTCGATCATCGTAGCACAATAGTAACGACTGCTGGCTGAGAGTGGCCCCGAGGACGCCACGGCAGGTTCACCCAGTTGAAAGAGATCAGACCGCTTCCGCTCGGGACGAGCGCTTCTGCCGGCATCACAACAAGCGGTCACGCCTTAGGTATGCCGGTAAACCATCTCAGCATGAGGCTGCGTTGGGCGATCGTGGCGGCGATCCTCGCGATCGCGCTGCTCGTTCAGCTACCTGCCATCCTCAACGCCGATCTGGGCTGCCTGCTGACCGAAGGCGAGAAGGTTCTGGACGGCGCCAAGCTCGGTGTCGACGTTTTCGAACTGAATCCGCCGCTGTCGGTCTATCTGTATATGCCGGCGTTGATGCTTGCGCGACTGACCGGCATGGCGCCCGAGATCATCGTGATCGTCCTGATCATGATCGAGATCGTTGTCGCGCTGCTGATGATCGATCGTGCCGCTGCGGCGGCAGAGCTGGGAGCCGGAGAGAGGATCGTTGCGACGTGCCTGCTCGCGTTCCTGTTCGCAATTCTTCCAAGCGGCGTGTTCGGACAACGTGAACACATCGCCGTCATTGCACTGACCCCTTTCGTCGCCGTCACGGCAATCCGCTGGCGCGGTCTTGCACCTGGACCGGTTGCCGTCCTGGCGGGACTGGGCGCGGGGCTGGCCATGAGCATCAAGCCCCATCTTGCTCTCGTCGTCGGACTTCCGGTTCTCCTTGCCGTCTTCCGTCAACGGTCTCCGAGGCCGCTGTTCTCTCCGGAAGTATTGACGGCGGCTGCAATCGTCATCGGCTACGGGGCGATCCTCGCCATCGTCTTTCCCGACTACCTGCTGACATATGCGCCGATGGTCACGGCCGCGTATCTGCCGTTGCGGATGAGTCTCGGCGATCTGCTTCCATTCCCGGTCATCGTGCTGGCCGCTTCCATCGCGCTCTTGCGGCTGCTCGCGCCCCGCGACTTCAAGTTGGGCGGTGATGCGACGCCGTGGCTGGCCGCGGCAGTCGGCGGCGCCGCGAGCTTCGTTCTCCAGGGCAAGCACTGGACCTACACGGCGTTTGCACTGTGCATGTTTGCGGTCGCTGCGCCGTTGCTGCTGGCCCGCACCAAGACCCTGCGGTTGCCGGGCATGATCGGAGCTCTCGCCTTCATCATGTTCGTCGTGTCCTGCTTGTCGATAGAGGTGCGGCCGTTTCCGGCGCTGGACGAGCGCGTCGAGGCCCTCGCACCGCATCCGCGGCTGATCACCATCGGCGATCACGTGGCGTTGGGGCATCCGCTGGTCCGCCGGATCAACGGCACCTGGGTGGGCCATTCCTGCGTGCAAGTGTTGGCGGCCGGCGCGACACTGCTGCAGAAGAACCCGCAGCTCGCTCAACGCGAGCGGGCAAAGCTGGACGGCATCATCGATTTCGAGCGGCGGCACTTGCTCGCGGACCTGCGGGACGGCCGGCCGGACGTGATCCTCGTGGATACCGTTCTGCTGAATGCGATGCCGTTCGACTGGCTGGCCTGGGCCAAGTCGGATCCCGAGCTCCAGGCGGAGCTCAGTCGCTACCGCGAAGTTGAAGACGTCGGCCGCGTCAGGATCTTCGTCGATCAATCCAAGAGCAGGGCGGCGATGGCGCCTTCGCTGGTGCGTTGACGGGCACGTCGAACGCGACGAGGGGCATCACCGGCCCTGCAGGGCCGGTGGACGTGCTGTCATCCCGCCTTGGCGAGGCGGTTGTCTGCGCGCAGGTTCTGGAAGAATTTTTCCACCTCGCGCGACAGCGTGTCCGCGGTCGCGGTCAGGCTGCTGGCCGCCGTCAGCACGGACGCTGCCGCCGTATCGGTCTCGCCGATGGCATCGCGCAGCGAGGTGATGTTGGCGACCAGCGTCTCGTTGCCCTGGGCTGCCGACTGCGCATTGGAGGAGATCTCGCGCGTGGCCTGGTCCTGCTGGCCGATGGCACCGGCAATCGCCGTGGTGACCTCGTTGATCTCGCGCACCGCGCCGCCGATCTCGCGCACCGCATCGACCGCGTTGCGGGTGGATGACTGGATCATCGCGACGTTCTCGCTGATGTCGGCGGTCGCCTTCGCGGTCTGTCCCGCCAGCGCCTTGACCTCGTGGGCGACGACGGCAAAGCCTCGGCCGGCGTCACCGGCCCGCGCAGCCTCGATGGTGGCGTTGAGCGCGAGCAAATTGGTCTGCTCGGCGATCGTCTGAATGAGGGTCAGCACGCCGTCGATGCGCTGCGTGGCGGCCGCGAGGCTCTCGATCTCGGCGATCGACTTCTCGGTACGCTGGCCGGTCTGCTCGACCGCGCCCGCGCTCTGCCGCACCTGGCGGCCGATCTCCTCGACCGATGTGGACAGCTCCTCGGCCGCGCCCGCCACCGCGGTGACATTGTGCGATGCCCGCTCGGTGGCATTGGCAGCCATGCCGGCGCGGCTGTTCGCGTCCGCCGTGACGCGGGTGATAGTCTGCGCGGTCTCGCGCATGACACTGGCATTGTCGCTGAGGCCACGCATGATCGCGCCGATCGCTTCGCGAAACGCCTCGACGGATTGCTCGATGTGGTGTGCGCGCTCTTCGCGCGTGGCCGAGTCCTGCGAGACCTGCGAGGCGAGGTTGCGGTTGCGGTCCATCGCGCCCTGGAACACTTCGATGGCGCGGGCCAGCGCCCCGATCTCGTCGGCGCGGCCGGCGTGCGGCACCACGACATTCTCGGCGCCGTCGGCGACCTGCTTGATAGTGGCCGTGATCGCGGCGAGCGGCCGGGCGATCGAGCGGGCGATGATGATGATGCCGATCACGACCAGCGCCAGCGCCACGCCGCCGAGGCAGGTCAGGATAAAGGACAGCGTGCGGTTGGTCTCGGTCTGTTGCGCGATCTGCTTGGCGCGCTCGGCATAGACCTTGGACAGCGCCTCGAGATCCTTGTTCAGCGCCGAGCGTACGGCGCGGTTGGCGTCGTTGTCGCCCCATTCGCGACCCGCGGCGGCATTGATCTCGACGCCGCGGCGCACCAGCTCCTTGCGGAACTCGACGAACTGCTCGATGCGCTTCTTGAAGGTCGCGAATTGCTCGGCGTCGTCAGCCTTGACGATGCTCTCCCAGCCTTTGACCACGCCCAGGATTTGATCGTTGAACTTCAGCAGCCCGTCGCCGAACTTCTTCACGACCTTCGGGTCCGTCGACATGTAGACGCCGCGCGATTCCATCACCACCGCATAGACCAGCGAGTTGACGCGCTCGACGTTCAGTGCGGCCGCATTCGCCGTCTCGATCGCGCTGGTCAGATCGGCGCTGCGGCGGCTGTTGTAATCGGATAGAATCGCGATCGCCGCAGTGAGCACGGCGAATAGCGCGAAGATCGCGTAGAGCTTGGTGGTCAGTGTGAAACGCCCAGCCAGACTGGCGGCATTCCCGGATCGGTTTGATGTCATGGTGTTCAGGGCCTGGAACGGCCAGCGGCGGCCGGTGAGCACGGTTATGTAAAACTGATGCAAAATTATGCAGAACGAAGGTGGATGTGGTGTTAACGCGGGCAGCAGCCGGCCTCCGCGGAAATACGCGTCATTTCAGCCCGTTGCCTCAGCCTTAGCGGCTCCCGGCGGGTCGCGGTCAGGCGGTTGCGCAGCTTGTTCCGACATCGGCAAGCACGGAAGGCCGCCAAGCGCCTATTCCCTGCCGCCGGGATTGCCTTCAAGATCGTCTGGACTCGGCCACTGGCCGATGAACCCCGGAGGGGCCTTTGGTCTACCGCCACGCCATCGACGCCACGACCTACACCTTTCCCGACCTGCGCGACCTCCTCGCCAAGGCGACGCCGCCGCGTTCCGGCGACCGGCTGGCCGGGATTGCCGCGGGCAGCGCCAAGCAGATGATTGCCGCACGGATGGCGCTCGCGGACGTTCCCTTAAGTCAATTCCTTAACGAGGCGGTCATCCCCTACGAGGCCGACGAGGTCACCCGCCTCGTCATCGATGGCCATGACGCCAGGGCGTTTGCGCAGGTCTCCTCGTTGACGGTCGGAGCTTTCCGCGACTGGCTGCTGTCGGACGCGGCCACGCCGGAGGTCCTGCGCAAGCTCGCGCCCGGCGTCACGCCGGAGATGGCAGCCGCGGTGTCAAAACTGATGCGCAATCAGGACCTGATCCTGGCGGCGCGGAAATGCGAGGTCACGACCGCCTTCCGCAACACCATCGGCCTGAAGGGCCGGATGAGCACGCGGCTCCAGCCCAACCATCCCTTCGACGATGCCAGGGGCATCACCGCCTCAATTCTCGATGGCCTGCTGCTCGGGGCCGGTGACGCCTGCATCGGCATCAATCCGGCGAGCGACGATCCGGCCGTCATCGCCCAGTTGCTGCGGCTTCTGGACGAGATCATCGCGCGGCTGAAGATTCCGACGCAGGGCTGCGTGCTGACTCATGTCACGACGACGCTGTCGCTGATCGGGCAGGGCGTGCCTGTCGATCTCGTCTTCCAGTCGGTCGCCGGCACCGAGGCCGCCAACCGCAGCTTCGGCATCGATCTTGCCATGCTGAAGGAGGCACAGGCGGCCGGGCTATCTCAGAAGCGCGGCACGGTCGGCGACAACGTGATGTATTTCGAGACCGGCCAGGGCTCGGCGCTGTCGGCGGGCGCCCATCACGGCGTCGACCAGCAGACCTGCGAGGCGCGCGCCTATGCGGTGGCACGGGCCTATGCGCCATTGCTGGTCAACAGCGTCGTCGGCTTCATCGGTCCGGAATATCTCTACGACGGCAAGGAGATCATCCGGGCGGGGCTGGAAGATCATTTCTGCGGCAAGTTGCTCGGCCTGCCGCTCGGGGTCGACATCTGCTACACCAACCATGCCGAGGCGGACCAGGACGACATGGACAACCTCCTGACGCTGCTCGCGGCTGCCGGCGTCACCTTCATCATGGGGGTGCCGGGCGCCGACGATGTCATGTTGAACTACCAGTCCACCTCGTTCCACGACGCGCTCTATGTCCGCGACGTCTTCGGTTCGGCCCGCGCGCCAGAGTTCGACGACTGGCTGGCGCAGACGGGGATTGCCGGCGCCGACTTCCGGCTTGCCGGTGACGCAGGCCTGTTGCCCGATTTTGCCTCCCGGCTGATCGCGTAGTGCGAAAAAACCTCCGCCCATCGGCGTGAACCCGGGAAACCATTGGCGCGTCTCACGAATTAGTTCGGTGCCATAATATTGAGGAAATCCGGTCGCAGCGTTACGCTATGTGTCTGGTGACCTCGTCAGTACCATCAGTGGAACGTGGTTGGGGGAAGTTCGATGCGCGCTGAAAGCAACGGAACGATCCGGCATATCCTCTGCGTTTTCCCGCGCTACACGTCGTCCTTCGGCACCTTCGAGCACGCCTATCCGCTGACGGACGGCGTCCGCGCCTTCATGCCGCCGCAGGGCCTGTTGCTGCTCGCGGCCTATCTGCCTAGGGAATGGCAGGTCAAATTCGTCGACGAGAATCTGCGCCCGACGACCAAGGACGAGTTCGAATGGGCGGAAGCCGTGTTCGTCAGCGGCATGCACATCCAGCGCCAGCAGATGAACGACATCTGCCGCCGCGCCCATGAGTTCGACCTGCCGGTCGCGCTCGGCGGTCCTTCAGTCAGCGCCTGCCCGGACTATTATCCGTCGTTCGACTATCTCCATGTCGGCGAGCTCGGCGACGCCACCAACGAGCTGATCGCAATTCTTTCGCGCGATACCTCGCGTCCCGAGCGTCAGGTGGTGCTGACCACCAAGGACCGCGTGCCGATGACGGAGTTTCCGATTCCGGCCTATGAACTTGCGGACGTGAAACGGTACTTCCTCGGCAGTATCCAGTACTCCAGCGGCTGTCCCTATCAGTGCGAGTTCTGCGACATCCCGGGCCTGTACGGCCGCAACCCGCGCATCAAGACGCCGCAGCAGATCATCGCCGAGCTCGATCGCCTGCGCGAATGCGGCATGACCGACACGGTCTATTTCGTCGACGACAATTTCATCGGCAATCGCAAGGCGGCGATGGATCTGCTGCCCCATCTGATCGAATGGCAGAAGAAGACCGGCTACGTGATGCGGCTCGCCTGCGAGGCGACGCTCAACATCGCAAAACGCCCTGAGATCCTCGAGAAGATGCGCGAGGCCTATTTCATCACCATCTTCTGCGGCATCGAGACGCCGGATCCCGACGCGCTGAAGGCGATGCACAAGGACCACAACATGATGGTCCCGATCCTGGAGGGCGTGCGCACCATCAACTCCTACGGCATGGAGGTGGTGTCAGGCATCATCATGGGCCTCGATACCGACAAACCGAACACGACCGAGGCGCTGCTCGGCTTCGTCGAGGAATCGCGCATTCCGCTGCTCACGATCAACCTGCTCCAGGCGCTGCCGAAGACGCCGCTGTGGGACCGTCTGGAAAAGGAAGGGCGTCTGGTCGATGACGACGGCCGCGATTCCAACGTCGATTTCCTGCTGCCCTATGACGAGGTCGTCGCGTCCTGGAAGCACGCCATGAGCGTCGCCTACGAGCCCGAGAAGGTCTACGCCCGCTTCCAGTATCAATGCGACAACGTCTATGTGAATCGCCTGAAGATGCCGGTGCCGGACGAGATGAAGACCTGGCCGAATATCAGGCGCGGCCTGGTCATGCTCCGCAACATCTTCTGGAAGGTGGGCGTGCTCGGCAATTACAGGCGCGTGTTCTGGAAGTTTGCGCTGGGGCGCATCAAGCGCGGCGACATCGAAGGGCTGATCGGCTGCACCATGATCGCGCATCATCTCATCACCTTTGCGCGCGCGGCCACCAGCGGCAAGCAGAACGCCTCGAACTATTCGATCCGGCTGCGCGAAGCATCCGTTCCCGCCGAATGAGCGACAAGCCCGTTCCGGCGCGCCCGACCATCGATCTCAGGTCGTTCACGCCTGCGCGCGTCGCGCTCGGGCGCAGTGGCGCGAGCCTGCCGACAAAGCCGCTGCTCGATTTCACGCTGGCCCATGCGCGCGCCCGCGATGCCGTGCATGCCGCCTTCGACGCGCCGCATCTGGCTGTCGCGGTGAGGGCGCTCGGCCTTGCCGCAACCGAGGTCAGCAGCCGGGCCCCCGATCGCGGGGATTATCTGCGCCGGCCCGATCTCGGACGGCAGCTCGATGCCGGCTCTGCCGCGGCGCTGGCGGAGAGGGCCAGCGCACCGTGCCAGCTTGCGATCGTCATCGGCGACGGATTGTCGGCCGCGGCGGTCCATGCCCATGCCGTCGCGCTGCTGCAAAGCCTGCTGCCGCTGCTCGGCGAGGGTGAGGCCGTCGCGATCGGCCATGTCGTCGTCGCCTCAGGCGCGCGGGTCGCGCTCGGCGACGAGATCGGGGCCATCCTCGGCGCCCACATGGTTCTGGTGCTGATCGGCGAGCGGCCGGGGCTATCAGCACCGGACAGCCTCGGAGCCTATCTGACCTTCGCGCCGAAGCCCGGCCTGACCGATGCCGAGCGCAACTGCGTGTCGAATATCCACAAGGCTGGGTTGAGCTATGACGAGGCGGCCTGCAAGATCGCCTGGCTGGTCCGCGAGGGGCTGGCACGCCAGGTCACCGGCGTCACGCTCAAGGACGAGAGCGCCGACCGCGCGCCGCGTCGAATTGGCTCGGCTTTGCCGGAATGACGGGCATTCCGGCAAAATCGCCGCATCTTGATCGATTCGGAGCCTCCCGGCGTGCTTGCGAGAAGGGCGCTTGACCTGCTAAACCGCTGCCGGCGATTTTCCGCGCATTTTCAACGGGCAAGCCTCCCATTGGTATGGCGTTTTCAAGCCGTTCGCGGGGCGCAATAAGCTCACAGCTAGAGCCGATTTAGGAACTGGACAAGGCATGCTCGAAAAGCACAGCGAGAGTGAGGTTCATGTCGACAAGGTCGAGCAGGGGCCTGCGTCCTCCATCGCCTTCGGGCTGGAGCGCCTCGGGCTGATTGCTGTCCGGGCGCCGATCGTCTCCTGCATCATCTTGGTCGCGCTGATCGTCGGCGCCGTGTTCGGCATCGAGCGGATCAAGATCGACGATTCGCTGTCGCAGCTGTTCCGCTCCAACACCCGCGAATTCCGCCAGTACGAAGAGGTGACGAAGAAGTTCCCGGCCGAGGAATTCGACGTCCTCGTCGTCGTCGAGGGCAAGACGCTTCTGGCGCGGAATAACCTCGAGAAGCTGCGCGATTTCATCACCGACATGCAGCTGGTCGAGGGCACGCGCGGTCTGGTCTCGCTGTTCTCGGCGCGCCAGGCGCCGGCGCCGGGCAAGCTGCCGGCCGCGCTGTTCCCGGCCGAGCTGCCCGAGGGCGCGGCCTATGACCAGTTCATCGAGACGGTCAAGAACAACGAGATCATCCGCGGCAAGCTGTTGTCCGAGGACGGCACGCTCGCACTGATCGTGCTCTCGCTCGATCCGGAGGTGGTCGCCTCCAGCAAGCTCGGCAAGACCGTCGGCGATATCCGCGCACTGATGAAGGAGGATCTCGGCGACACCGGGCTCAGCGTGCAGCTCTCCGGCGTGCCGGTGATGCAGCTCGAAATCCGCAACGCGGTCGAGCGCGATGGCCTCACCTACAACATCCTCGGCATTCTCGCCGGCTGCATCATCGCCATCATCTTCTTCCGCAAGATCTCCTTCATGGTGGTGGCGGCGTTCCCGCCGATGATCGCGATCCTGATCGCGCTCGGGGCGCTCGGCTGGGCCAATTTCAATCTCAACATGTTCCTGAACGTGATGACGCCGCTCATCATGGTGA
Source organism: Bradyrhizobium sp. CCBAU 53340 (assembly GCF_015291645.1). NCBI lineage: Bacteria > Pseudomonadati > Pseudomonadota > Alphaproteobacteria > Hyphomicrobiales > Nitrobacteraceae > Bradyrhizobium > Bradyrhizobium sp. CCBAU 53340. The sequence continues at coordinate 5,606,594 of NZ_CP030055.1, read as the reverse complement.
TCTCGTTCTCGGACTCGATGCAGCTGACTTTCGCCGCGCGCGACCGGCTGATCGCGGGGCAGGACAAGTTCACCGCGTTCAAGAATGCGGTGCTGGTGGTGGGCCCCGCCTGCGTGCTGACGCACGGCACCGCCGGCATTTCCTTCATCGCGCTGCAGTTCTCCGACTCCGACCTGATCCGCAAGTTCGGCGAGGCGGGCCTCGCTGCCACCATCATCGCGCTGATCACGGTGCTGTCGCTGGTGCCGGTGTTCGGCGTGCTGTTCGTGCGCAACGAGAAGGTCTTTGCGGTCAAGTTCCAGAGCGCGGATGCCGGCGTGCAGGCGCTGCGCAATTTCTGCTACTGGATCGCCGTGCGCATGGTCGGCCGGCCCGGCCTGTTCAGCCTGATCGCGCTGCTGTTCGTCGGCAGCCTCGGCATCGTCTACGCCAATCTTCAGCCGCGTTACCGGCTCGCCGACCAGGTGCCGGACAAGCGCCAGGCAGTGGCCGCCAGCAACCGGCTCGACGCCAAGCTGACCGGCGCCAATCCGGTCAACGTGCTGATCACGTTCCCCAAGGGTGAAACGCTCTACTCGCCGGAGACGCTGCAAACCATCGCTGACGTGCACGCGACCGTCGAGAAGGCGGCGGGCGTCGGCAACGTCTGGTCGCTGGAGACGCTGCGCCGCTGGCTGGCGGAAAAGGCCGGCAGCAGCGACGTCGCGACCCTGAAGGAATATGTGGGCGTCATCCCCGAGCATCTGGTGCGGCGTTTCATCGACGCCGAGCAGGATGCGGTGGTCGTGGCCGGCCGCGTGCCGGACAAGGACTCCAGCCAGCTGTTGCCGATCGTCGACAAGCTCGACGGCGAGCTCGATGCCGTGCGCAAGAAGCATCCCGGCTACGAGGTCGCCGTTACCGGTCTTGCCGCCATCGCCGCGCGCAACTCGGCCGGCATGATCGAGAAGCTGAACCGCGGCCTCACCGTCGAATTCGCGCTGGTGGCGATCTTCATCGGCCTTGCCTTCCGCTCCTGGGTGGTGATGTTCGCCTGCATCCTGCCGGGCATCTTCCCGGTGGTGATGTCGGGAACGGTGCTGTGGGCGATGGGCGAGGGGTTACAGTTCGCCAGCGTCGTCGCGCTCACCGTTTCGTTCGGCCTCGGCCTCTCCGCAACCATCCACTTCCTCAATCGTCTCCGTTTGGAGAGCAAGCCGGGCGTCGGTTCGGCGCTCGCGGTGGAACGCGCGACCGTGCTGGTCGGCCCGGCGCTGATCCTGACCACGGTGGTGCTGGCCTGCGGCCTCGTCGTCACCGTGTTCTCGGATCTGCCGTCGCTGCGGCTGTTCGGTTGGCTCAGCGCCTTCTCGATGGTGGCGGCGCTGGTCGCGGACCTTTTCATCCTGCGGCCGACGGCGATGTGGCTGATCAATTTGCACGGCAAGCTGCAGGGCTCCGACAAGCCGGCGATCTGACCGGGGTCATCAGGCGGCCACCGAATCGCAGCACATTGGCTGCGGTTCGGAGGCCTTATGCGGCACGACAGCTCGATCACGGCGTTTCAGCAGAAGCGGAGCGGCGAGGCGGCCGCCTTCTTCGTCCCGTTCCTGGCGCCTCGCATGAGGCTGCTCGACATCGGCTGCGGGCCGGGAACGATCACGGCTGCGCTTGCGGAGATCGTCGGCACCGCGATCGGCGTCGATATCGAGCCGCATGCGATCGCAGCGGCCCGGCAGCTCTCCGCGCAATCGGGTGCGACCACAGCTCATGGCCAAGGCGCTCGCCACTGACGACGAAATCGAGGCCGCGTTTGCGGGTGGGGATGCCTGGGGACGCAATCCGGACGCGGTCTATTTCAGGTGCCGATGCGAATGCGTTGCGCGCAAGGACTGAGCCGGGCTCTTGGCCCGGCGGTCCATGTCAGCAAAAAGCCCCCGGCTTGCGAAGACCGGGGGCGTATTCCCTCTCGAAGCCGGGGAGGGCGATCAGCTCTTCGTCATGGTGATGTTGACGCCGCGGATCTCACCTTTGGACGAGATCTGCACCGTCTGCTTGGAGCCATTGGTGCGCAGCGACAGATTGGCAGCGAAGCCGTTGGCTTCGACGAACACGTCGATCTGGCCGCCGCCGGCGGTGCCCTGCAAATTGCCGAAGATATTGCGGTTCGACTCGCTCCAATTGCCGGAGATGCGGTCGCCCTGGCTCGTCACGTCGCTGGTGAGGTCGAACTTGTAGCTGTCGGACGCGCAGTGCAGGGCCTGCTTGAGGCCGAGACCGCTGCCGGCGACCTTGTAATCAGCCTTGCAGCGGATGCGCTCGGTCGAGCCGTCGGACAGCGACACCGTGCCGCTGCCGGTCCATGCTCCGTCGAAACCGGCGAACGGTCCGGACGACTGCGCGTGGCTTGCGGAAACCGAGAAGAGCAATGCAGCCCCAATGCCGGCCGCCTTGATCGCATGTCCAGATCGCTCAAAGAATTTCATCATCAATATCCCGTTTTGGAACGACGTCCTTCCATGAAAGAACGTCTCGCCGCATCGAAAGTTTAGTGTTTCGAGCCAGTGTCAGGTTCAATGCCGGACTGCCGGAGATGGCGGTTCAGGCGGCCTTGCGCCACGGCCGCAGCCCCCCGATTTCCGCGTGTTTCCATGTGTTTCTGGCCGAAATGGCCGGTTGAACAGATGCAGCTCTGCAACAGGTCTGCAGTAAAACACCGGTTGCTAGAATTATGACGTAGTATCAAACCCTTACATCTGCCACTGAAGGGTCAGGGAAGGCCCGGATCTGGTGGCACGGCGCCAATTTGGCCGCATTTGCCAGCGCTTGTGCTTCTCCGGTGCGCCGTTTCCGCGGCACCATGCCATCAGAACAATCTGTTCCCGTCGTCCGCCCTGTGCAGTCCGGGATTGGTGCGATTCTGCCGTCAGAATGAAGGAATACAATGCGTAAGCTTCTTGTCGCTCTCACCGTGCTGTCGGCCACCCTGTCCACGGCTGCGTTCGCCCAGCAGGGAGGGCGTGGCACGGACACCGAGCAGAAGGCCTGCACGCGCGATGTGCAGAAGTTCTGCCGTCCGGTTATCGACCAGGGCGATTTCACCATCCTGGCCTGCCTCAAGGAGAACCGGGCCAAGATCTCGCAGGCCTGCGATCAGGTCCTGAAGAACCACAACCAGTAAGCTCGGCCACTGGCCCACAAAGGCGGCCCCGGGGCCGCCTTTCCAGGCCGGATCCGGCAGGGCTGCCATCGACAGACAGGATTGGTTTTGCGGCCGTATTCCCCTATATGGGGGCCGCGGCGGCGTCGCCGGCATGAGCCCGCGAGCGCAAAAGCCCTTTCTGTCCAAACGATTGTTGATCAGCCCTCGATGACCTCTGCGAGCGAATTGCGATCCGGCAAGGGTGACCGCGACGAGAATTTTCCCGTCGCGTCCTGGATCATTCATCCGCGTCATCGCGCGCTGATCCTGGCCTACTACAACTTCGTCCGGACCGCCGACGACATCGCCGACCACGCGACCCTGCCGGCGGACGAAAAGCTTCGCTATCTCGACCTGCTCGAGGCCGAACTGCTCGGCAGGGGCGACACCCAGGCCGAGGCCGTCGCGCTGCGGCGTGCGCTGGCCGAGCGCGGCATGGCGCCGCGCCATGCGCTCGACGTGCTGATCGCGTTCCGCATGGACGTGACCAAGCTGCGCTACGAGAGCTGGGACGAGGTCATTCACTATTGCCGCTATTCGGCGATGCCGGTCGGCCGTTTCATGCTCGACGTTCATGGCGAGAGCACCTCGACCTGGGCGGCGTCGGATGCGCTCTGCGCGGGCCTCCAGATCAACAACCATCTGCAGGATTGCGGCAAGGATTTCCGCGAGCTCAATCGCGTCTATCTGCCGCGCGACGCGCTTGCCGCAAGCGGCGCCTCGGTCGAGCAGCTCGGGCTGACCGAGTCGCCGCCGGCGATGCTGGCCTGCCTGCAGTCGCTCGCGGTGCGCAACGAAGCGCTGCTCAATGAGGGCAGGTCGCTGGCTGCGGAGATCAGGGATGTCCGCCTCGGCGTCGACGTCGCGGTGATCCAGGCTTATGCGGACCGTATCGTGCGCCTCTTGAAGGTGCGCGATCCGCTGCGCGAGCGCGTGCATCTGAACAAGTTCGAACTGCTCATTTTCAGCCTTGCCGGCATCGCCGGAGAACTCGGCCGCCGTGCGATCGGCCGCAAGGCCATCTCAAATCCGGGGACTGCCCATGACGCTTGAGGCGACCGCGCCCAGCGCCAATTATGGCTCGTCCGCATCGAACAGCTCCTTCTACGCTGCGATGCGGATCCTGCCGCGCGACCAGCGCGAGGCGATGTTCCAGATCTACAGCTTCTGCCGCCAGGTCGACGACATCGCCGATTCCGACGGCCCGCGCGATCAGCGGCTCGCCGCGCTGCAGGAATGGCGCAACGACATCGACGCGCTCTACCAGGGCAATCCGCCGCCGCGGCTGAAGGACTATGTCGCCTCGGTGAAGACCTTCGGGCTGAAGCGCGAGGATTTCCTCGCCATCGTCGACGGCATGGAGATGGACGTGCCGCAGGACATCCGCGCGCCCGACATGGCGACGCTCGATCTGTATTGCGACCGCGTTGCCAGCGCCGTGGGCCGTTTGTCGGTGCGGGTGTTCGGCCTGCCGGAAGAGGACGGCATCCTGCTTGCCTACCACCTCGGCCGCGCGCTCCAGCTCACCAACATCCTGCGCGACATCGACGAGGACGCAGGCCTCGGCCGCCTCTATCTGCCGCGGGAGGCGCTGCTGCATGCCGGCATCACCTCCAACGATCCGAACCGCGTGATCGCCGAGCGCGCGCTGCCGAAGGTCTGCATGCCACTGACGCAGCGCGCGAAAGCGCATTTCGAGAAGGCGGACGAGATCATGAACCGCAACAAGCGCCGCGCGGTGCGCGCGCCGCGGATCATGTCGAAATACTACCACGCCATTCTGGACCTCCTGATCGCGCGCGGCTTCACCGCACCGCGCGAGCCGGTGCGTGTGTCGAAGATCACACGCTTCGCGATCCTGTTCCGCTACGCTTTCATCTGATGCAAAACACAGCTCACATCATCGGCGCTGGAATTTCCGGCCTCTCCGCCGCTGTGCGGCTCGCCAATGCCGGCTACAAGGTCGCCGTGCACGAGGCAACCCACCAGGCCGGCGGCCGCTGCCGCTCCTATTTCGACGGCGCCACCAATCTCACCATCGACAACGGCAATCATCTGCTGCTGTCGGGCAACAGCCACGCCCGCGCCTATGCGCGCGCGATCGGCACCGAGGCCGGCCTGGTCGGCCCCGAGAGCGCGCAGTTTCCCTTCGTCGACATCAAGACCGGGCAGCGCTGGCAGATCGATCTCGGCACCGGCCGGTGGCCGACCTGGGTGCTTGATGAGGGGCGCCGCGTCCCTGATACGGGTCTCACCGATTACCTCAAGCTGGCGCCGCTGATCTGGGCGTCGGAAGAGACGCTGGTCGGCAAGTCCATTCCTTGCGAAGGCACGCTCTATCATCGCCTGGTGCAGCCGCTGCTGCTTGCGGCGCTCAACGTCGATCCGCCCGAAGGCTCGGCCGGGCTTGCCGGCGCGATCGTGCGCGAGACGCTGCTGGCGGGCGGGCAGGCCTGCCGTCCGCTCATCGCGCGCGACGGCCTCAGCGCCGTGCTGATCGAGCCTGCGGTGACGTTCTTGGCTGAGCGCGGCCACACCGTTCAGCTCGGCCATGAGCTGCGTTCGTTCGTCACCGCTGACGGCAAAGTGACTGCGCTGAATTTCGGCGGCGAGGACGTCATCCAGCTTGCTGCCGGTGACATGATCGTGATGGCAGTGCCGCCGCGCGCCGCGACCAGCCTGCTGCCGGGCCTGAAGGGGCCGACCGAATTCCGCGCCATCGTCAATGCGCATTTCCGCTTTGAGCCGCCGTCGGGATCGGCGCCGATCCTCGGCGTGATCGGCGGCATCGTGGAATGGCTGTTCGCCTTCCCGAACCGCTTATCCGTCACCATCAGCAATGGCGACCGCCTCGTCGACATGCCGCGCGAGGAGCTGGCGCAGGCGATCTGGAACGACGTCTGCGCGGCCGGTGGTGTCTCCGGCGAGCTGCCACCCTGGCAGATCGTGCGCGAGCGCCGTGCCACATTTGCGGCAACGCCGGCGCAGAACGCCCTGCGTCCAGGGCCGGTCACGTCGCTGAAAAACCTGTTCCTCGCCGGTGACTGGACTGCTACGGGATTGCCAGCGACGATCGAGGGATCGGTGCGGTCGGGTGATCGCGCCGCCGATCTGGTTCTGGCCGCAAAGCGGTCCTGACGGGCAATGTCCCGGTCATCTGCAAATCGACATCAGGAGCAATCGAGCGCCATGGATTCCGTGAACGCGACCAGCCGCGAAGCTTTGGAATCGAGCATTGCGTCAGCCACGCAGGGCGTGCTCGGCTTCCAGCAATCCGACGGGCATTGGGTGTTCGAGCTCGAGGCCGACTGCACCATTCCGGCGGAATACATCCTGCTGCGCCATTATCTCGCCGAGCCCGTCGACACCGCGCTCGAGGCCAAGATCGGCAACTATCTGCGCCGCGTCCAGGGCGCTCACGGCGGCTGGCCGCTGGTGCATGACGGCGAGTTCGACATGAGCGCCAGCGTGAAGGCCTATTTCGCGCTGAAGATGATCGGCGATTCCGTGGACGCGCCGCACATGGTGCGTGCGCGTGAGGCGATCCACGCCCGCGGCGGTGCGATCAACAGCAACGTCTTCACCCGCTTCCTGCTCGCAACCTTCGGCGTCGTGACCTGGCGCGCGGTGCCGGTGCTGCCGATCGAGATCGTGCTGCTGCCGTTCTGGTCGCCATTCCACCTCAACAAGATCTCCTACTGGGCGCGCACCACCATGGTGCCGCTGATGGTGATCGCCGCGCTGAAGCCGCGCGCGAGGAATCCGCTAGGCGTCGGCATCGACGAATTGTTCCTGCAGGATCCGCACTCGATCGGCATGACGGCGAAGGCGCCGCACCAGAGCATGGCCTGGTTCGTGCTGTTCCGCGCGCTCGATGCGATCTTGCGCGTGGTCGAGCCGATGTTCCCGAAGAGCTTGCGAAAGCGCGCGATCGATGCCGCGCTCGCCTTCATCGAGGAACGCCTCAACGGCGAGGACGGCATGGGCGCGATCTATCCGCCCATGGCCAACATCGTCATGATGTATGACGCGCTCGGCAAGGACGAGAACTTCCCGCCGCGCGCGATCACGCGTCGGGGCATCGACAAGCTGCTCGTGTTCAACGGCGATGAGGCCTATTGCCAGCCCTGCGTCTCGCCGGTGTGGGACACCACGCTGACCGCGCACGCGCTGCTGGAGGCCGGCGGCGACAAGGCCGTGCCTGCGGCTAAGCAAGGCCTCGACTGGCTGATCCCGAAGCAGGAGCTCGAGGTGAAGGGCGATTGGGCGGCGAAGCGGCCGGACGTGCGTCCGGGCGGCTGGGCCTTCCAGTACAACAATGCCCATTACCCCGATCTCGACGACACCGCCGTAGTGGTGATGTCGATGGACCGCATGCGCCGGGAGCACGGCGCCACCGGCTACGATGCCGCGATCGACCGCGGCCGGGAGTGGATCGAGGGCATGCAGAGCGACGACGGCGGCTGGGCGGCCTTCGACGTCAACAACCTCGAATATTACCTGAACAACATCCCGTTCTCCGACCACGGCGCGCTGCTCGATCCGCCGACCGAGGACGTCACCGCGCGCTGCATCTCGATGCTGGCCCAGCTCGGCCAGACCGAGAAGACCAGCAAGCAGGTCGCGGGCGGCATCGCCTATTTGCGCAAGACCCAGCACCCGGAGGGGTCCTGGTACGGCCGCTGGGGCATGAACTTCATCTATGGAACCTGGTCGGTGCTCTGCGCCCTCAACATGGCCGGCGTCGACCACAAGGATCCGATGATCCGGAAGGCCGCGGCCTGGCTGGCCTCGATCCAGAACAAGGACGGCGGCTGGGGCGAGGACGCGGTCAGCTACCGCCTCGACTACAAGGGCTGGGAAGCCGCCCCCTCGACCGCCTCGCAAACGGCATGGGCCTTGCTTGCCCTGATGGCGGCAGGCGAGGTTGATCACCCGGCCGTCGCCCGCGGAGTGGAGTACCTGATTGCAACACAGAACGAAAAAGGACTGTGGGACGAGCAGCGGTATACAGCCACAGGCTTCCCCCGCGTGTTCTATCTACGATATCATGGTTACCCAAAGTTCTTTCCGCTGTGGGCGTTGGCGCGGTATCGGAACTTGCGGAACACCAACAGCAGGGTGGTAGGGGTCGGAATGTGACTTTGGGGACGGGGGACTATCTTACCGTGGGCAATGCCATCGACCCGCGGCCGATCTTGATTGTGACTGGCCTGGTGCAGGAGGCCCGCATTGCGGCTGGGCCCGGAATGGCGGTCATCTGTTCATCCAGCAGCCCGGCCCAGTTGCGGGCGCTGCTGACGGTGGTGGATCCTGAAACGATCCGTGGCGTGATCTCGTTCGGCGTCGCCGGCGGGCTCGACCCGACGCTGCGCTCCGGCGACGTCGTGGTCGCGACCGAGGTGCTCTCGGGCGACGCCCGCTGGGCCGCCGGCCTGTCGCTCAGCGACGACCTCATCGACAAGCTGACCTCCGGCCGCCGCCGGGTCGTGCGCGGATCCCTGGCCGGTGCCGAGGAAGTGGTCACCGGCTCGTCCTGCAAGGCGGCGCTGCATTCGGAGACCGGCGCTTCCGCCGTCGACATGGAAAGCCACATCGCGGCCGCCTACGCCGCCGAGGCCGGCCTTCCGTTCGCCGCGGTCCGCGTCATCAGTGACCCCGCCCACCGCGCGCTGCCGGCGCTCGCCCGCGCCGCGATCAAGCCGAACGGCCAGATCGACCTCGCCGCAGTCTTCCGCGGCATCGTCCGCAACCCGGCGACGCTCCACGCGCTGGTCTCGACCGGCATCGACTTCAACCGCGCGCTGCGCTCACTTCGCGGCTGCCGCGACTTCCTGATCGGCACCGAGCTCGTCGACAGCGAGGCGCTGGTGGCGGAAACGATCTGAGCGGATCGTCGACCTGACAACAAAAAGGCCCGGTCGCCATCGGCAACCGGGCCTTTTGCGTTTTCACTCGGTCGCTTCCATGCGGTTTCGGTCCACGACGAACAGCGTCCGCCGCATCATGCCCTCGACAATCGCCGCCGACTCGCTTGGACGCAGATAAATGGCCGTCGACTTGAGCAGCCATGGCAACACCGCCTGCTCGAGCCGCTGTTCATACGCATGACGCATCATGTCGAAGGCCTGCAGGCCGGGCCCTGCGAGGATCACATGATGCGGGCGCAGCACGGAGATCGTTGCCGCAACCGCCTCGGCCAGCGCGCGGCCGGCCTGCTGGAACAGGTGCGCGAGGCGCGGGTCGCCGCTGAGTGCCCGTTCGCGCAGTAGGGCCATCTGCGCCTCGGACGGCTGCTGCGAGTCTGCCGGCGGCAGATCGAGAAAGGTGCGGGCGTCGCGGTAGAGCGCATAGTCGGCCAGATAGGCCTCGATGCAGCCGCGCTGGCCGCAGCGGCATTGCGGCCCGTTCGATCCCAGCTTGATATGGCCGATCTCGCTGCTGGCGCCGGCGCCCCAGCGCGCTTCGCCGTCGACGACGACGCCCATGCCGACGCCGTGGCCGACCATGATCGTGGCCGAGAGGCCCTGCGCCAGTGACGGCTCCGCGGCGCAGAGAGCGAGCGCAACCGCGACAGCGTCATTCGCCATCACGACTTCGGCGCCGAAGGCCAGGCGCACCGGGTTCGCCAGATCGATGTCGGTGATGGAGAGCGCCGGACTCCACAGATGCCGGCCCGTGTCGGCGTTGACGATACCCTGCAGGGCGATCCCGATCCCGAGCAGCCGATGGCGCGGCGTCGCCGTCGCCTCCAGCATCGCATCGATCTGCGCGATCACGAGATCGCATAACGCGCCCGCATTGAGGCTGCGCGTCGCGATCTCGAGCCGCGACTGCGCGAGGCTGGTACCGCTGAAATCGGCGATCAATGTTTCGATCAGATTCATGCGCAGCGAGACCGCGATGATGCGCCCGAACTCCGGGTTCAGGGTCAGCAGCACCGCGGGCCGGCCGCGGCGGCGGCCGCTCAGCCCCTCGGCGTCGTCTTCGTCGGCATCGTCGGACCAGGGGACCGTCGCCGCCTCGGTCTCGCACAGCAGCTCTTCCGCGATCAGTTTCGAGGTGAGGCCGGAAACGGCCGGGAAACTCAATCCCGTGCTGCGGGCGAGCTCCACACGCGGCAGCGGCCCCTGGCGCCGCAGGACGTCGACGAGTCGGCCACGGTTCGAGCCGCGGAGCAGGGTCGACATGCGTCTCGACGGCTCAATCAGGTCAGTCATATTGCCCCTTTTAATTCGCGAGATGAATTTAATGAGCCCGTGTGAGGAAGATGTGATTGAAAAGGCACAGTCGGGAACGCGTCGTTAGTGGCCATATTTACTAATATCATACCTCATGTACTATTTCCGCTTGAAGAAGCGGCCAGTACATCCCGTTTTGGGTGCTTTTGCGCTGCGACATTTCTTCGCTGTGTAAATAAAATAAGGCGCAGAAGCGCTGTGAAGCCCTCATCAGGGCGGCCAAAGGGAGGTTTACATGAACGGATCAATGAAGAAATTGCTAATCCCGCTGCTCGCGACCGCCGCGCTTTCGATGGCGACGGGGATGGCGCAGGCCCAGCAGAAAAAGACCATCGCGCTGGTCACCAACGTGGCGGCCGACTTCTGGACCATCGCCGGCCGTGGGCTTGAAAAGGCACAGAAGGAGCACCCGGACTACAATATCGAATTGATCGTCACCAACGAAGGCACGGCGGCGGGCCAGCGACGCGAGCTGGACGACCTCTTGGTGCGTGGCGTTGCCGGCATCTCCATCTCGGTCGACGATGCGCCGCACGCGACCGAAGAGCTCAACAAGGTCGCGGCCAAGACCGTGTTGATCACGACGGATAGCGATGCGCCGCAGAGCAAGCGTCTCGCCTATATCGGCACCGACAACGTCGCGGCCGGGCGGCAAGCCGGCGAGGAGATCAAGAAGGCGCTGCCGAACGGTGGCAAGATCGCGCTGTTCGTCGGCACGATGGATGCCGACAATGCCCGCGAGCGGGTGCAGGGCATCAAGGATGCGATCGCCGGCACCAAGGTCGAGCTGGTCGACGTGTACACCGACCAGGTCGACTTCGCCAAGGCCAAGGCGAATATCGAGAACGTGCTCGTCAAATATCCCGACATTGCGCTGCTGTCCGGCCTCTGGAGCTACGAGACGCCGCTGATCTATGACGCGGTCAAGGCGGCGGGCAAGGCCGGCAAGGTGAAGATCGTCGGCTTCGACGAGGACCAGCGCACGCTGCGGGGCGTTTCCGACGGCACGATCGAATCGACGGTGGTGCAGCAGCCTTACGAGTTCGGCTATCTCTCCGCCACCAACATCATCAAGACGCTGAACGGTGACAAGTCCTGGATCCCGGCGGACGGCAAGCTGATCGTGCCGACCAAGGTGATCAGCAAGTCCAACGTCGCGGAATTCACCGCAAACCTGAAGGACCTCCTGAAGAAGTGACTTCGGCGCCCGGCGGCACGGCCGCCGGGCGTCCTGCGGGAGGAGATGAATGGCGGAAATCCTGTTCGAACTCGCCGGGATCAGCAAGTCCTATCCCGGGGTCATGGCCCTCGACGACGTCAGCCTGCGTGTGCATCGCGGCGAGGTGTTGGGTCTGATCGGCGAGAACGGCGCCGGTAAATCCACGCTGATGCGCGTGCTCGGCGGCGTGATCGCGCCGAGCGCGGGCGTGATCCGCATCGGCGGCACCGACCACGCCCGTTTGACGGTCAACGAGGCGACGCAGGCCGGCATCGCCTTCGTGCATCAGGAACTGAACCTGTTCGAAAACCTCGACGTCGCCGCCAACGTCTTCATCGGGCGCGAGCGGCTTGTCGGCGGTCCGCTGAAGCTGGTGGATAATGCCGAGATGCGCGCCCGCGTGACGCCGCTGCTGGAACGGCTGGGTGCCGATTTCGCCCCGGACACGCCGGTCGACAATCTGTCGATTGCCGAGCGTCAGTTGGTGGAGATCGCCAAGGCGCTCTCGATCGACGCTCGTGTGATCATCATGGACGAGCCGACCTCCAGTCTGACGATTTCGGAAACTGAACGGCTGCTGGAGGTGATTGCCGATCTGAAGGCGCACGGCATCGCCGTGATCTACATCTCTCACCGGCTCGGCGAGATCATGACCTGCGCCGACCGCGTCGTGGTGCTGCGCGACGGGCGCACGGTGGGAGAGCTGGCGCGGGGCGAGCTGAGCCACGCCGCGATGATCCGCCTGATGATCGGCCGCGACCTGAAAGCGCTGCACACGCCGCCGAAGCGGCCGGCGCAGCCGGGCGGCTGCGACATCGTCGGCCTCGTGACGTCGGCCTTCCCCGACCGGCAGATCGATCTTTCCGTGCGGCATGGCGAGATCCTCGGACTGGCGGGGCTCGTCGGCGCCGGCCGCACCTCGCTGGCGCGCGCGGCTTTCGGCATCGATCCGCTGCTGGGCGGCGAGATCAGGATCGACGACGCGCCGGTCGATGTCGCTTCGCCGCGGGACGCGATCAGGCAAGGCATCTATCTGATGCCGGAGGACCGCAAGAAATCCGGGCTCGTGCTGGAGCTGTCGATCCGGGAGAACGTGACGCTGGCCAGCCTCCTGGATTACGCACGGATGTGGCTGGTCAGCGGTCCGGCCGAGCGCGTAGTCGCCAAAGCGCAGGTGAGGCGCCTCTCCATCAAGGTGCCGAGCATCGATGTGGAGGCCGTGACGCTCTCCGGCGGCAACCAGCAAAAGGTCGTGGTGGGCAAGTGGCTTTCCATGCGGCCGCGCGTGATGTTCTTCGACGAGCCGACCCGTGGCGTCGACGTCGGCGCCAAGAGCGAGATCTACGCCTTGATGCGCGAGCTCGCCGACCAGGGCGTCGCGATCGTGATGATTTCTTCCGACATGGAGGAGGTCATTGGCGTCTCCGACCGGATCGCGGTGATGCATGAAGGGCGCGTCAGCGGCGTGCTGGAGCGCCGGCAGTTCAGCGAATACAACGTCTTGCAGCTTGCGATCGGCCAGGCGCTGGAGACCGCGGAAGCGGCTGCGCCATGAACAAGAAAGAACTCGGCCTCGGCCTGCTGCTCCTGGTGATTTCCGCCGTCACGGGGGCGATCAATCCGGCCTTCCTGTCGGTCGTGAACCTGCTGAACATGGCCAACCTGATCGGCCTGTTCGGTGTGTTCGCGCTCGGCGAGGGGCTCGTGATCATCACCGGCGGCATCGACCTCTCGCTCGGCTCGATGTTCGCGCTGCTCGGCGTCGTGTTCATCGACCTTCTGACGACGTATGAGGTTCCCTGGCCGTTGGCGCTGCTGGCCGTGTTGCTCGGCGGGCTGGCGCTGGGAGGAATTCAGGGCTTCCTCGTCACCCGGTTGAAGATGCAGCCGTTCATCGTGACGCTGTGCGGGCTGCTGATCTATCGCGGCGCCGCGCGCTACTACACGACGGACTCGACACGCGGCTTCGGCTATGGCGACGAGGCCGCGACACTGAGCAACATTGCCTCCGGCAATGTGGCGGGCATCCCGAACACCTTCATCCTTCTGATCGTCCTTGCGCTCGTCCTCGGCGTGCTGCTTCACCGCTCGGTCTACGGGCGCTGGCTTTATGCCGTCGGCAAGAACGAGGAGGCGGCGCGCTTCTCGGGCATCAACACCAATCTCGTGATCGCCGCCGCCTACATCATCAGCGGCGGGCTCGCCGGAGTCTCGACGGTCCTGTTCGTGTTCTACACGAACTCGGTGTCTCCGAGCTCCTTCGGCAATTTCTACGAGCTCTACGCGATCGCGGCTGCCGTCCTCGGCGGGTGCAGCCTGCGCGGCGGCGAAGGCTCCATCCTCGGCATCGTGCTGGGCACGGCGCTGCTGCAGGTACTGCAGAACCTTGTGAATATTCTCGGCATCCCCAATTCCCTGAACTTTGCGGTGATGGGGACGGTGATTCTGATCGGCGTGCTGGCGGATCAACAGCTGCAGGCCCGACGGCGGCGCAAGATGGCGCTGGCCGGCCTCGCTCGCACGGCGCCGAGATCGACAGCTGAAGGACAGCAGGGCGCAGCACCGCGCGGCGTGGACGCGCTGCCGGTGAGGACGGGCGACCAGACATGACGGAATCCAGGCTCCAGTTGACACAAGGCAGCTTTGTGGGCGTGCGGCTGCGTGTGCTGGGGAAGGAGCGCGTTCCAGGCTCGAGGGCTTGGCGGGGACGTGAGGCAAGAGTGACAAAGCCTGAGACGGCGGAAGGACGAAAGAAATGCTGCGCAGGTTTGTAAACACCACATCGGCGTGTGGTGTGGGGATCGTGTTGACATCGCTATGGGGCGGCGCAGTGCATGCGGCCGATTTTTCAACGAAAGCTGCGCCTGTTCCCTATGCGCAGGACGACTTCTGGACGAGGCCATATCTGTTCGGCGATCTCGGCAGGACGAAGCTGAAGGAGCAGGGCATCGAGCTGGGCCTGACGCTGGGTGACGAAGCTGTCGGCAACCTCTCGGGCGGAAGCAAGAACACCGCGGCCAATGCCGGCCAGTTGTGGTTTGGCGCCAAGTTCGACATGGGCAAGCTCGCGGGCATCCAGGGCGGCAGCGTCGGCCTCACGCTGGTCGACCGCTTTGGCAAGAATCTGAATACCGAGGCGGGCATTCCCGCCTTGCAGCTGACCAACGAAGTGTTCGGCCGCGGCAATATTCTGCGCCTCACTCAGCTCTACTACTCGCAGATGCTTTTCGATAACCGCCTCGAGCTCAAGGGCGGCCGTCTTCCCGTCGGCTCCGACTTCTTCTTCGGCCTGTGCGAGTTCATCAACCTGACCTTCTGCGGCGGCCAGCCCGGCAACATCCAGGGTGGCTACATCTACAACTGGCCGGTGAGCCAGTGGGGCGGCGTCGCCCACGTCAAGGTGGCTCCGGAATTCACGCTTTCGGTCGGCGTCTACGACGCCAATCCGAACTATCTGACGACGGACGATCCGACCGTCTACTTCCTGCCCGGCGTCCCTCACTCGAGTCCCGCCAGCGGCGTGCTGGTGCCGGTGGAGCTCGTCTGGGCGCCCAAAGGCCCCCTGAACGGGACATGGAGAGTTGGCGGCTGGTATGACAGCGCCTCGACCATCGACGGCGGCCTTCCGGGTATCATCTCCACCATCCCGGGCACGGGTGGCGTTCCCGATCAAAATCTCGGCGATCAACGCGGCCGCTACGGCGTCTACGAGTCGATCGTGCAGCGGTTGACTGTTGACGGCCCGGGTGCGGTGGGTTGGTACACCTTCCTCAATACCACCGTTGCGGATCATCGCACCTCGTACCAGGACTACCAGATCGCCGGAGGCTTCAAGCACACCGGAACGTTCGCCTGGCGTCCCATGGACGAAGTCGGCTTCGCCGTGGGCACCACCCACGTGAATTCGGCCGCGCTCGGACCCAACGCCGGCGGCAACGAAGTGCCGCTCGAAGTCTGGTACGGATGGCAGGCGACCGGCTGGATGAACCTCAAGTTCGACGCGCAATATGTGATCAATCCCGGCGGGCGCGGCTTCAACGCCGCAGGCGTGAAGACCGACAACGCCGTGGTTCTCGGCATGCGCACCGAGGTCCATTTCTGATCGGGCGACAACGCGTCTGCTGAACAGAAGAGGAGGCCCGATCGCGATGGCGATCGGGCCTCCTTGTTTTGGGGGCTTCAGTTCGTAGCAACCATTAAACGGCGGCTGCCTTTGGGATCGTCTGCTCGCGTCGGTCAAGGCGTGGCCTAGCGGCAGATCAGGTGAGGTTAGGGCGAGTGACGGCCATCCTTGAATCGCGTCGGCTGACGGCGCGGCTGGTTACGAAAACGAACCCGCGCCGCAAATCCGTGATCCTCGCCGGTTTGCTGCTGATTTGCTCGACGCTGCAACGACCTAAACGGGGTAGCCCCCATGCCGTCGAGCAATCGCGCTTCTACTGTGCATGGGGTTGTTTTTCATTTTGTGGGAGAGCGAACCAAAGAAAAGGCCCGGTCGCCATCGGCGACCGGACCTTTTTCGTTCGTGCCGACTGGCGCGACTTACGCCGCCGTCGAAGCCTTTCGTGCGGCCTTCGCCGCTGCGGCCTCGGCTTCGTCCTTGCGGATCTCGGAGAGCTTCTTCTGGACCTGCTCGGAGAAGATGTACTGCGCCGGGCGCTGCTTCGACATGTCGATCTCCGGCGCCATCGGGCCTGAGGTCTTGATGCCGCGCAGCGACACCCACATCGCCTTCAGCGGGTTGGTGAGAGCTGCGGTCGCGGCCGTCGGCTCGTAGCCGCAATGGGCCATACAGTCGGCGCACTTCTCGTACTTGCCGGTGCCGTAGGTCTCCCAGTCGGTGGTGTCCATCAGCTCCTTGAAGGTTTTTGCGTAGCCTTCACCGAGCAAATAGCAGGGCTTCTGCCAACCGAAGATGTTGCGCGCGGGCATGCCCCACGGCGTGCACTCGTAGGACTGGTTGCCGGCGAGGAAGTCGAGGAACAGGCCGGAGTGCATGAAATTCCACTTCTTGCCCTTGCCGAGCGCAAAGACGTCGCGGAACAGCTTCTTGGTCTTGGTGCGGTTGAGGAAGTGCTCCTGGTCCGGCGCGCGCTCATAAGCGTAGCCGGGCGACATCGAGACGCCGACGCCGAGCTCGACGGTGAGGTCGAGGAACTTCGCGATCTCCTCGGCCGGGTGGCCGTCGAAGATGGTGGCGTTGACGTTGACGGTGAAGCCGCGCGCCTTGGCCGCCTTGATCGCGGAGACGGCGCGGTCGAACACGCCAACTTGCGACACCGCCTTGTCGTGATGGTCACGCAGGCCGTCGAGGTGCACGGAGAAGAACAGGTACGGGGAGGGCTCGAACAGATCGAGCTTCTTCTCGAGCAGCAGCGCGTTGGTGCAGAGCGAGACGAACTTCTTGCGCGCCACGAGGCCGCGCACGATCTCGCCGATCTCCTTGTGGATCAGCGGCTCGCCGCCGGGGATAGCCACCATCGGCGCGCCGCACTCGTCGGCGGCGTCCCAGCACTCCTGCGCCGTCATGCGGCGGTTGAGGATCGCATCGGGATAATCGATCTTGCCGCAACCGACGCAGGCGAGGTTGCAGCGGAACAGCGGCTCCAGCATCAGCACGAGCGGATAGCGCTTGCGGCCAAGCAGTTTCTGCTTGAGCAAATAGCCGCCGATACGCATTTCCTTGAAGAAGGGGATTGCCATTACACGTTTCTTTCTGGGCTTGAAATTCAGGTAGGTCAGCTTGCAGCCAGCTCGGCCGGAAGCCTGAATTCGATGTTTTCCTCGCGGCCGGGGAGCACCGAGACCGTCACCGGTCCGATCCGCCGCAGCGCTTCGATCACGTCATCCACCAGCACCTCGGGCGCCGAGGCGCCGGCCGTGAGGCCGACTGACTTGGCACCATTCAACCACTCCGGATTGAGCTCGCGGCCATCGGCGATCAGATAACTCGCGACACCGGCCTCGGTGCCGATCTCGCGGAGCCGGTTCGAGTTCGAGCTATTGGCAGCGCCCACCACCAAAATCACGTCGACCAGCTTGCTCAAGTCCCTTACCGCAGATTGGCGGTTCTGTGTCGCATAGCAGATATCCCGGATATCCGGGCCTTGAATATCTGTAAATTTGGCTTGAAGAGCCTCAATAATGCCCCTGGTGTCGTCGACCGACAGGGTGGTCTGGGTGATGTAGGCCACTGGCGTATCTGCCGGAAGCGTCAGGGCCTTGGCCTCTTCGACGCTCTGGACCAGCAAAACGGGGCCGGGAACCTGGCCCATGGTGCCCTCGACCTCGGGGTGGCCGGCATGGCCGATCAGGATCAGGGTACGGCCCTTGGTGATGTAGCGCTTCCCCTGATTGTGAACTTTCGTGACCAGGGGACAGGTGGCATTGAGCACCGGAAGGTCGCGCGCGGCAGCCTCCTCCTCGACGCTGCGGGCGACGCCATGGGCGCTGAAAACGGTCACGGCCTTCGGTGGAACCTCGGACAGCTCCTCGACGAAGATGGCGCCTTTGGCCTTCAGGCTCTCGACGACGTATTTGTTATGCACGATCTCGTGGCGCACGTAGACGGGCGGACCGTATTTCTCCAGCGCCCGCTCCACGATCTCGATCGCGCGCACCACGCCCGCACAAAAGCCGCGCGGCTGCGCTAGATAAACTTCCATTGGACGCCCGTCACGCAAGTTGCACCAAATCGCTCAATTGTTCCCGGCGGCACCCCGATACGGGTGCATGTTGCAATATCCGCACCATTGGTTCGCGACCGCGGGTAACCGACCACCCCGTTCGGGTCCCGGCGCATGCAGGCACAGCACTTTGTGTCAAAAAATCGGCAATAAGGAAAGGCGGAATGGGCCGGAGATCCGGGGTGGGGTCGATTGCGGGTATTATAGTCCGCCCTTTCAGGCAGGCAAGGCGGCGGCATTTGTTGCACCCCTTCGTCACTTTACCGCCTCATCTCGGCGGCTATACCGGCCGCCCCGCATGATTTTGCCATGGTCTTTTCGCCGTTTACCTCGAACCTTGTTCCGGCGGGAACGACCCAAAACGGCAATAGGTTTCGCCCGGGAACTCCGCTAAACAGCGGGCGTTTCCGGCAAGCTGTTAACACTAGAAAGAAAAGACGTGCTGCAGAGCGTAGTCGTTGCCATCGTCAGGGCCTGTACCCGGTTTGCCTCCCTTGTCGTCGTTCTCGGGCTCCTGCTGGCGGTGGGGGCGGGCTATTACACGTCCCGGCACTTCGCCATCAATACCGACATCAATTCATTGATTGCCCAGAATCTGGACTGGCGCCAGCGCGACCAGCAATTCGACCGCGCCTTCGACCGCGACGCCACGATTCTCGCAGTCGTCGAGGCCACTACGCCGGAGATGGCCACCGCGGCTGCTGACGCGCTGTTTGCCAAGCTGAAGGACAACAAGACCGAATTCCAGTCGATGCAGCAACTCGGCACCGGCGAGTTCTTCGAGAAGAACGGCCTGTTGTTTCTGCCGACCGAGGAGGTCAGCAAGATCACCGGCCAGTTCGAATCCGCCGCCCCCCTGATCGAGATCATGGCCGGCGATCCTTCGATTCGCGGCCTGACCGGCGCGCTGGAGACCGGGCTTGCCGGCGTCAAGCGCGGCCAGGTCAAGCTCGACAATACCGAGCGGCCCTTCAACCAGATCGCGCAGACGGTCGAGACCGTGCTCAACAAGGGCAGTGCCAGCTTCTCCTGGCGCGAGCTCGTCAGCGACGAGCCGCTGAAGGATTCGGACAAGCGGGCCTTCATCGAGTTCAAGCCGGTCCTTGATTACAACGCGCTGGAGCCCGGCAAGGGCGCGACCGACGCGATCCGCAAGGCTGCGGTCGATCTCGATTTTGCGACAAAATACCAGGCGCGGGTCCGGCTGACGGGGCCGGTGCCGATCGCCAACGAGGAATACGCGACCGTCCAGGAAGGCGCCCTCGTCAACGGTATCGGCACCGTTCTCGTCGTGTTGTTCATCCTGTGGCTGGCGCTGCATTCGGCCAAGATCATCTTCGCCGTGTTCGTCAATCTCTTCGTTGGCCTTGCGATCACCACCGCCGCCGGCCTGATGATGGTCGGCTCGCTCAATCTGCTGTCGATCGCGTTTGCGGTGCTGTTCGTCGGTCTCGGCGTCGATTTCGGCATCCAGTACAGCGTCCGCTACCGCTCGGAGCGTTACAAGGTTGACGATCTCCGCAAGGCGCTGGTGCTTGCTGCCAGGCGCTCCGCGATCCCGTTGTCACTTGCTGCGATGGCGACTGCGGCCGGCTTCCTCTGCTTCATCCCGACCGACTACAAGGGCATCGCCGAGCTGGGCCAGATCGCCGGCGTCGGCATGCTGGTGGCGTTCATCTCCTCGATCACCGTCCTGCCGGCGCTGCTGAAGCTGCTCAACCCGCCCGGCGAGAAGGAGCCGGTTGGCTACGCCTTCCTGGCGCCGCTCGATCATTTCCTGGAGAAGCACCGCGTGCTGGTCGTCGGCGGCACGCTGCTGCTCGCGGTCGCCGGCCTGCCGCTGCTCTATTTCATGAAGTTCGACTTCAATCCGATGAACCTGCGCAATCCCAACGCGGAATCGATCGCGACCTTCCTGGATCTGCGCAAGGACCCCAACACCGGCGCCAACGCCATCAACGTGATGACCACGTCGGAAGAGCAGGCCAAGCAGGTCGAGGCGAAGCTCGAGAAGGTGCCGGAGGTGCTGCGGGTGATGTCGCTCGACAGTTTCGTGCCGGAGGACCAGCAGCCGAAGCTGAAGCTGATCGCGCAGGGCGCCAAGATCCTGAACCCTGCGCTCAACCCGGATCAGATCGACGCCGCGCCAACGGATCAGGAGAACGTCGAATCGCTGAAATCCTCGGTCGAAAATCTGCGCCGCACCGCAGGGGACGCCAAGGGCCCGGGCGCCGTCGCCTCACGCCGCCTCGCGGATGCGCTTGAGAAGCTCGCCAATTCGGATGAAGCGACCCGCAACAAGGCGCAGGACGTGTTCGTGACGCCGATGAAGATCGTGTTCGACCAGCTCAGGAATGCGATGCAGGCCGAGCCGGTCATGCTGAAGTCACTGCCGCCCGATCTCGTGAGCGCCTGGAAGAGCAAGGACGGCATCATCCGCGTCGAAGCTCAGCCGAAGGGCGATCCCAACGACAACGATACGCTGCGCAAGTTTGCGGCAGCCGTGCTCGAGGCCGAGCCGACCGCCATCGGTGGCCCGGTTTCGATCCTGAAATCCGGCGACACCGTGGTGAGGGCGTTCATCCATGCCGGCATCTACGCGCTGCTGGTGATCGGCCTGTTGCTGTGGATCACGCTGCGCCGCCTGGTCGACGTTGCGATGACGCTGGTGCCGCTGCTGGTCGCGGGCGCGGTGACGCTCGAGATCTGCGTGCTGATCGGCCTGCCGCTCAACTTCGCCAACATCGTCGCGTTCCCGCTGCTGCTCGGCGTCGGCGTGGCATTCAAGATCTATTACGTCGTGGCATGGCGCTCCGGCAGGACGAATCTGCTTCAGACCAGCCTGACCCGCGCGATCTTCTTCAGCGCGCTGACCACGGCGACCGCGTTCGGCAGCCTGTGGTTGTCGAGTCATCCCGGCACATCCAGCATGGGCAAGCTGCTCGCACTCTCGCTGGTGACGACGCTTGCCGCAGTGCTGCTGTTTCAGCCCGCCCTAATGGGCAAACCCCGCAATCTCAGGGAGTAGGCAGATGTCGCCGACGGGGTCAGTGGCGCCTTTCTGACCGGGCTTGGCCGCAACGGCGCTCTTGGAGGCTGCGGCCGCCGGTGCAGGTGCTGCTGCACTCGGCGCGGCCTTGGGCGCCGCTCCGGTGGTTTTTGGCCCGCCCTTGGCCATGGCATTGGCGGTGCTCGGGGGGATCGGCGGACCAACGCGAGTCCAGGTCTCGCCGCCGCACAGGAAGCCTAGCACGCAGCCCTTGATCTCGAGCTGGTCGGAGCCGGCAGGCGTGATGGTCGCACTATACATCTGACCATCCTTGGCGTTGTAGACCTGACCTTCCCATTGCTCGGCGCCGGCCACCTTCTTCATGTTGATCAGGGTCGCCATGCCCAGGGTCGGCCTGTTCTTTTTTGAGACATCCGGGTTGTTCTCGTCGCGGCCGCCCGGCTGCTTTTCCCAGGAGACCGCGCCCCACATGCTCCCATTGCATTGGGCGACACGGATATTGGCGACGCCATCGGCGACCCGCCAGTCGCCGGTCGGATCGGCGGCGAGCGCCGGTGTCAGGCCGGCGTAACCACCTGCCAGTAATATTCCGGTGTAAATGGCCAAACGCATATGTGTTCCTCGGCAGTGCAACATGGTCTAAAGCTGTGCTTGCGAAGATGGTCCGAAAAAGGGCAAAAGGCCGCACAGATCCTTTTCCGTTCGCTGACCGTTTTCAGTTGACGAAGCGGCCCTCAACCGAAGTATGTAGCGGATGAACAGTCCAAATCCAGACATGTCCCAGTTGTTCGCGGACCGTCAGGCCCAGCGCAGCACCCTGCATAATCGGTACCTGAACGAGCAGTTCGTCCGGGTTCTCAAGACCATCGGCTACGACGTCGGCTTCCAAAAGGGGCAGGGGCAGTACCTCTACGACCGCGAGGGCGCGCGCTATCTCGACCTCTTGTCCGGTTTTGGCGTGTTCGCGATCGGGCGCAATCATCCGGTCATGCGCGAGGCGCTGAAAAGCGTGCTCGATGCAGATCTGCCCAATCTCGTCCAGTTCGACGTCTCGACGCTCGCCGGCGTGCTCGCCGAGCGGCTGTTGAAATACGTTCCCTATCTCGACAAGGCATTCTTCGCCAATTCCGGTGCCGAATGCGTCGAGGCCGCGATCAAGTTCGCGCGCGGCGCCACGGGCCGTCCTGGTATCGTCTATTGCTCCCACGGCTATCACGGCCTGACCTATGGCGCGCTGTCGCTGACCGGTGATTCGAACTTCCGCACCGGCTTCGAGCCGTTGCTGCCGGGTTGCACGGCAGTTCCGTTCAACGATCTCGCCGCGCTGGAGAAGGCGCTGGCCTCGCGCGAGGTCGCTGCCTTCGTCGTCGAGCCGATCCAGGGCAAGGGCGTCAACATGCCCTCCGACGAGTTCCTGCCGGGCGCGGCCGCGCTCTGCAAGAAGTATGGCACGCTGTTCGTCGCCGATGAGATCCAGACCGGCATGGGCCGCACCGGCCGCTTCCTCGCGGTCGAGCACTGGAACGTCGAGCCCGACATGGTGCTGCTGTCGAAGTCACTCTCGGGCGGCCACGTGCCTGTCGGCGCCGTGCTGACACGCAAGAGCATCTTCGACAAGATTTTTAACCAGATGGACCGCGCCGTGGTGCACGGTTCGACCTTCTCCAAGAACGACCTCGCGATGGCCGCGGGCATCGCCACGCTCGACGTGATGGAATCGGAGAAGCTGATCGAGGCTGCCGCCAAGCGCGGGGCCGAGCTTCGCCTTGCGCTCACGCGTATGGTGCCCGGCTACGAGCTGATGAAGGAAGTCCGCGGCAAAGGCCTGATGATCGGCATCGAGTTCGGGCCCCCGAAATCGCTACGGCTGCGGGCGTCCTGGAACGTGCTCGAGGCCGCCAACAAGGGCCTGTTCTGCCAGCTCATCACGGTGCCGCTGTTCAAGGATCACAAGATCCTGACCCAGGTCGCCGGCCACGGCAGCCACACCATCAAGCTGCTGCCGCCGCTCACCATCACCGAGGAAGACTGCAGCTGGATCGAGAAGGCGTTCGACGACGTCATCGCCGGAAGCCACAAGGTCCCCGGCGCGATCTGGTCGCTCGGCAAGACGCTGGTGGACAACGCGGTGCGGCGGTCGGCGTAGGCGGTGCCGTAGGCTCGGATGGAGCGGAGCGAAATCCGGGATTCTCAAGACAGGCGAGGCCGTCCCCGGATTGCGCTGCGCTCCATCCGGTCTACAGGATTGCCGATGTTGGCACTCGCGGTATTGGCTGCAGGCCATGGCGCGCAGGCTCAGAGCGATCTCTCCGGTACGTGGAAGCGGAATTGCGCCGAGCGATTTGGTCTCCAGATCGATCGTGTGGCCGAGAGCCTCTACGCGATCAGGTTTTGCGGTCTGCGACGATGCTCGGCAGACGAAGAATGGACCCCCAAATCCACGATCCTCGGAGACCCCAGATACAAGCTGGTCTCGCCGTCGGAGCTCGGCGTCCGCAGGACGGATGACCAGACCCAGTACTTTTTCTATCGACGCTGTCCGCTCGAATCCGAATGGCAGCGCAGATCCGAGGTCCGTTAGCGTGGGGCAGTGACCTGGTCAGGCTGCTTCGAGCTTGTTCACGGTCTCGCGTCTTGGCGAGCCGAAGTGTGGTGTCGGCGCGGAGCAATTGATCGATGGGACCAACAATCAAGCTTGTCGGGTTTCTTCTTTTTCTGGCAGGCGCGGCATCAATCTTCTACTTGCAGCATTGCGTCAGCGAGTACAGGGCTTCAGTGCCAAGGCCGCGTGTCGTCGGACCATTGACGGCGATCCGCGCTTCCTTTCGATGGACTCACGATCCGCATGATCCTCTCGTCTCGGAGGAATACCTTGCTAACTTCAGAAGGCTCAAGATAGCCGGCCTCGTTGCAGGAACAGTCTGGGCCGTATTTGCGATTTTTGTGGTCGTGGGAGCAACGCTGGATGTCCAGCGTTTTCTTGGCTGACGCGGCGCGAACGAAATATGTCGCGACGGACCCGGCTGGTGGCGCCTCAGCAACGCCCGGCGTAGTCCCAGATATGCAGCATATTGAGCGTGATCAGGCCGGCGAAGCCGGCAATGACGGACAGGAGCGCGAACCAAATCCATTGCTTGCGCTCCTTGAAGGCCAGCAATGCAGCGCAGCCCGCCGCGAACATCGACGGGAGCGTGGCGCAGATAATCAGTGACAGAACCATGTCTGCCCTCCTTGTGGAGCTGCAATCTGCCGAATTGCGCTCGCGAGGACTGTGAGAGGCGTCACTTCTCTGAACCATGGCGCGGAGCTTCGTCCGCGCCGGCAATTACCCCTCCACATTCGCCTTCATCGCCGCCTCGAACTTGTCGACGAATTCGGTGAGCTCGTCGCCGCCGATGTCGCTGACGGCCCAGAAGTTCAGGCCGCGCTCGCCCCAGCGGCGGCAGTTGAAGCCCTGCATGGTCTGCGTCTTCGGTGGCCGATGCTCGGTGCTCGCGGTCTGCGACACGAACAGGTTGATGATGTGCTGCCGGCGTTTGTAGACGACCGCGCCGATGGCGCGTGCATCGACATAATCGAGCCGGCCGCCGACCAGCGTAAAGCCTTGCGCGGTGAGGTCGATCACGGGCGGGGCGACGTCAAGCTTGCCGTTGAACCAGGGCTTGACCGTGTGCTGGTCGGTTGAGACGACGTCGATGAGATGGCCGGCCTGGAGTGAGCGCAGATGTGCGGAGACGACTTCCGAGAGGATGCGCTGCTGATCGTCCTGACGCAGCACGACGGCGACGATGCCGGTGGCAGCGAGCGCCGAGACCGCCGAGCCCATGGCGAAACCGCGCAGCACGGACCGCCGGCTCGGCTGCGGCCGCGCCTGCGGGATCGACGCCTCGATACGGGCGCGCAAGGTCGCCGGCGCGCTGTAGCGCAGCTTGGTGTCGGCCAGCACGCGCTTCATCTCGCGCTGTGCCGCGAACTCGGCCGTGCAGGCCGGGCAGGTGGCGATATGGGCTTCGACCTCGCGCGCGTGGCCGGCATCGAGCTCATTGTCGAGCAGCGCGTGAAGCAGGATTTTTGCTTCGTCGCAGGTCATTTCGAATGCTCCTCTTCCGCCATCCAGGCCGCACGCAGCATGGCGCGGGCGCGGGCGAGGCGGGACATCACGGTGCCGACGGGGGCGCCGATGGCTTCTGCAATTTCACGGTAGGACAGGTTGTTGATTTCGCGCAGCACGAAGGTTTCCTTGAACGGCTCGGCGAGCGCGTCGATCATCTTGCGAATGGTGCCGGCGTCGCGACTGCGCAGCACTTCAGTCTCCGGGCTCGCCTCGTTCTCCTGCCACATCGGGGTCTGATCGGCGGCGCCGGGCGTGTCCTCGATTGCGGCGTGCGAGTGCGCGCGTCTGGCATATTCGGCGTTGCAGACATTGCGCAGGATCGCGAACAGCCAGGGCTTCATCGCCGGGCCGCGATAGCTGTCGAAATGCTTCAGTGCGCGCAGATAGCATTCCTGCACTGCGTCCTCAGCGTCGGAGGCATCGCGCAGCAGATAGCGTGCGAGCGTGTAGACGTCGTCGAGATAGGGCAGTGCCGCCTCGCGGAAGCGCTGCGCCTTCTGGAAATCGTCGCTGACGGGCATCGCCTCTCGCTTTGCCTCTTGCTGCGGTTTGTACGTCGTTACGTCATTGGGCCTGCCCGAAGGCACGCGAGCCCGGCCGGCGTGGGACCACCGGCCGGGCAAGACAGAGATGCCTTGGTTGGAGACGTTACTCAACCTTGATCATCCCGGTCATGTGCGGGTGCAACGAACAAAAATACTTGTAGTCGCCCGCATCGGTGAAGGTGAACGTGAATTTGTCGTCAGTGTCCAGGGCCTTGGACCGGAACTTGCCGGCCGACACCACCGTGTGGGGGATGTCGTCCCGGTTGGTCCAGGTCACGGTCGTGCCGACCTTGATCTTGAGCTCCGCCGGCTGGAAGACAAAATTGTCGATATGCACCTCCATGTTCGTGTCGTCGGCACGGGCGGTCGTGATGGGCAGCAGGATGGCCGCGGCCACAGCGACGGAGAAGTCGCGGCGATTGAGCGTCTTCATGGTCAGCTTCTCTTCAACCCTGGAGCGGCGTGTCGATGATGGCGAGCCGCTGCTCGTTCTGCTTGAAGTTGACGCTGGCGACCCCGAGCATCGAGCGGAGCTTGGCGTCCTCGACCTTCATCGGTCCGGGCGAGGGGGCGGCGCCCGGCGCGGGCTGCGGGAAGGCGGTCGAACGTGCGGTATGGAAGGTGACGTTGCCTTCGACCTTCTGCATCACCTGGTGGATGTGGCCGTTCAGCACGGTGACCGAGCCGAAACCCTTGACGTATTCGAGCGCCCGGCCGCCATCCTCGGTGCCCCAGCCCCATTCGGGATAGACGGTCCAGAGCGGAATGTGCGCAAACAAGACGATAGGCGTGGATTTCGACTTGCCGCGGAGATCGTCCTCGAGCCAGGCGAGCTGCTCGGTGCCGAGATTGCCGAGGCCGCCGGCCTTGAGGTCGACGACGTTGACGAGGCCGATGAAGTGCACGCCACCGGCATCGAACGAGTACCAGCCCTGGCCCTTGGTGCCGCGGCCGTAACGCTCGCGATAGAACTTCACTTCCTCATCGAGGAAGTCGTGCTCGCCCGGCACGTAATGTACGTCCAGCTTGGACTGCGAGATGATGCGGTCGGCGTTGTCGAACTCGGAGGCCTTGGACAGATGGGTGATGTCGCCGGTGTGGATCATGAATGACGGCTTGGCCGGCATCGCATTGATCTTGTTGACGGCTTCCTCCAGCGTGCCCAGTGCATTGGGGTTGGCCGGCTTGTCGAAGCCGACATGGCTGTCGCTGATTTGCAGGAAGGTCATGCCGGGCGCGGCGGCGGTCGCGGCCTCAGCGGAATCGATGATGCCGAGCGAGCGCGGCACGCCGCCCGTGATGGTCCAGAGCACCCCGGTGCCGGCCCAGGTCATGCATTCCAAGACTTTGCGGCGGCTGACGCCGTCGTCCCCATGGTCGTGTCCGCTCATCGCACGTCTCCTTTGGCCCGGAATTGGGCTTCGGGGAGGTGATTGAGGGAGGGGTGGGTTTATTCGCGGGACCGCGATGACGTTTTCGTGAGCGAAAGCACGTCGGCCGGCCGCAACGCAGCGCCTGTTGGCGGTGCGTCGCAAAGCCGGGGCCCATGCTGTTGACACGGTTTGGACCCCCGAGCTGCAGCGCATCACTGCACTCCATCCCGGGCGAGTGAGAGGAACCGTCGTCTAGGCCGAATATTCCCGGACGGCCCGTAAAATTACGGCGGATGCCTCCTGGACCACGCAATGGCCGACGCCCGTGACCGTCTTCGGCACCGCGACCGACATCACCTTGGCCGGGCTTGCGCTCGAGATGCTGTTTCCAGCGGACGAGCGTACGGTCGAGCTTGCGAACGAGATGCAAGCAGAACGCAGGCCGGGTGCGCCGACGACGCGCCCGCGGCCATCGCGGTCTCCTAAGTGCGCTTTCGATCTATCTTGATTGGTTCCCACAGGCCGATTTCGCGCTCGCTCGCAAGGATACTCGGCAGCGCATCGTGCCAGGCGCGGCGATACGGGCGATGCAGTTGCACGTTCGCGACATCATCATGGCTCTCCCACGTCTCGTAGAGCATGAACGTGTTTTCCGATACCGGATCCCGGTGTAGGACCGCCTCGCGATATGTGGTCTCGACTTTCATCGCATCCAGGACATCGCAGAGGAGCTGCAAGAACTCCTCCCGCTTGCCGGGGATAACGTGAAATTTGATGACGTATGTCACGGGCACGATCCACTCCACCTTCGTCGCGCTGGTCATTGCAGCGCAATCAGCCGCGCGCCCGGCTGACGCTTTCATATGTTCGCAGATCCGTCAGGCCGGAAAGGACTGATAGTCCTGGACTATCTTTCCGGTATCCGAGACGACCACGAACTCAAGACCCTTGCCGAGAACGGTCTCTGCATCAGTCGGCAACATCTCCCAATAGAGGGCCACGACGTTGCCTTCGCGGCGGGCTCCGGGCACTGCGCGAAAGCGATTGCCGGCATCGCGTACGAATTCATTGTGCGATTCCTTCCCTGCGTCGGTCGAAGGTGCGGACTTTGTCCGCGCTGCATCTGGTCCGTCGTACCGGCAGGCGGACGGATAGTCGATGACGTGGGAAGTCAAAAACGACGACGCGCTATTTCGCATCCTCCAGGATCATCACCGCATCCTTCTCGGCGATCATCGCGGGTGGCGTGTTGATGTCCCGGCAATCGCCGAATCTGACGTCCGTGTCAGAAACTAACTCGGGAATCTGAGCCTCGATGCGCTAAAACATAGGAACTACTGGAGATCAGTTGCATTCAAGCATCTTGTTGGAAGCGGTCGGGCTTAACCGCCTGGACGGCAATGGTGGCGCATTGACCGATACGCTCTGCGCAATGTCTCCAACAACTGTCTTCAATACGCTACATAATCTTGAAAGGGAGTGCAGACATGAAACACGCGTTAGCTACTCTCGCAATCGGCGCCTGCCTTCTGCTTCAGTCAGCGGGCGTGGTATTGGGCGCCGGCCCGCCCACTAAACCTGCTCAAAATCCCACGACAGGGCAGCAGGGTTCTAATCACGGGTTTAGCTGCACCACGAGTGGTGCAGGCATTAACACGCCGGGGAACGCTAATGCGGCGGCAGGGTCACCCTTCAATCCAGTGGGGCAGGCAGGCAATGTCTATGCGGGAAATCCGGGCACAGCATCGACAGCGAACGCAAATTCCACGGCTGCCGTTTCCCAATACGACGTGGCTTGCTTGCATATGCCGTAGCCTTGGCGCAATTATGCTCTCTGAGCGTGACGCCACGCGAGAAGGCTTACGCGATGCTCCGTGCGGGAGCACGAGACGCGGCGTGACCATATCTTAGGCTCTCGGTCTGATCACGCCGCCTGTGGTACTGCCGTGGAAATGGTAATGCGTGTCTTGGCATTGAGCGCCGTATAAATTGCGCGGCGAGATCATCATGCGCAGGGACCACCAACCTGGCTTGCCTCGCCGCCTTCTGATGCGCGCAGCAATGGGAGGCGCCGCAATTGCCATTGCGTATCCGTTGTGGGCGCCGAACAGTCCGCTCTCCGCGGTCGGGGAGGACCGCGACAATCTGCGCTACGCCAGCATCACGCGCGATAACGTCGTTCAGAACGTCACGGCCGCCGGAACGCTCGAAGCCGTCGACACCGTCGAGGTCAGCTCACAATTGTCGGGCCAGGTCGCCAAGCTGATGGCCGACCACAATTCCCGCGTTCGGGTCGGCGAACCGCTTGCGGCGCTTGACAGCGCCACCTTCGACGTCGCGCTCAGGGAAGCGGAGGCCGCACTCGCGGTCGCCCAGGCACAATACGAGGAAGCGAAGGCGAGCATCGAGGGTGCACAAGCACATTACGATGACGCCTTGCGAGACCTTCAGATCAAGACGTCGCTCAGCAAAAATGGCAGTGTTTCCCAACGCGATGCGGAGCGAGCACAGATGGCGGCTCGATCGCTCGCAGCCGAACTGTCTGCGGCCAAGGCGCGCGAGCAGATACGGACGGCCGGAGTCATGGCTGCCCGTGCTTCCCTCGAACGTGCTCGACTTGACGTCGAACGAAGCACCATCAAGTCACCGATCGACGGGGTCGTCATTCGGCGCAGCGTCGAGCTTGGCCAGACGGTGGCTGCGAGCCTCCAGGCGCCGACGCTCTTTACCATCGCCCGTGATCTGTCGGACATGAGTGTCAATGCATTCGTCAGCGAAGCCGATATCGGCGGAGTGCGAACCGGGCAACGTGTTTTCTTTGGCGTCGATTCCTATCCAGGTCGTGCATTCGAGGGGCGCGTGCTCGAGATTCGGAAGGCAGCACGGACGGTGCAAAACGTGGTGACCTATACCGTGATGATTTCGGCGCCCAATCCAGACGATTTGCTGCTTCCGGGAATGACTGCCGATGTCCGCATCCTGGTTCAGGAGAATCAGGACGCGATGGTTGTCCCCAATGCCGCGCTGAGTTTTCGCCCGACCCGGGATGGGGGAAACAACGCCGTCGCCGGTCAGGGCGTGATCTGGGTCCGCTCGAAATCGGGTCAGTTGGCTCCAGCTACAGTGTCGCTGGGGGCAACCGGGGACTCGCTTACCGAGATCCGGTCGCCAGACGTCAAAATAGGCGAACAGGTTGCCGTCGGTTATCGGAGCAAGCCCTAGATTGGAGCCGGTTGGCCGGTAGGCGCATGGGATCGCTCGTCACCCTCGATCATATCCACAAGCAACACCGGTGCGGTGATCAAACTGTTCACGCGTTGCTGGATGTAAGCCTGAAGATCGATCGCGGAGAGTTCGTTGCGATCATGGGCCCATCGGGATCGGGAAAATCGACCCTGCTTTCGATCCTCGGCTGTCTCGATCATCCATCGCGCGGGCGCTATCTTCTCGATGACGAAGATGTCTTCGTTCAGTCGAAGGGACGCTTGAGCCAGCTGCGAAACCGGCGCATCGGGTTCATCTTTCAAAGCTTCAACTTGCTGCCGCGGCTGAGCGCGCTCGAAAACGTCGGCTTGCCGCTGTTCTATCGGCGCGAGCCGCTGCGGAATCCGATGGCTCGGGCACGCGCTGCGCTCGAGCAGGTGGGGCTGGCCGACCGAATGTACCATGTGCCGGCCCAGCTTTCGGGGGGCGAGCAGCAGCGCGTAGCCGTCGCGCGGGCGATCGTCAACGGTCCCGACCTTCTCCTGGCCGACGAGCCGACCGGGGCGCTGGATACGATCACGCGCGATGCTATTCTCGCGCTTCTTGGTGAACTGCGGCGCGCAGGTCTCACGATCGTGCTCGTAACCCACGATTCCGAGGTTGCGGCGTGCGCATGGCGCACGATCAGGCTGCGGGACGGTACAATTGTCGGCAATCAGGAACAAGACGTGATGGCACTTCGTGAGCTTTGACCGGCATGAGGCCTCAATGCGAATGTTCAGTTACATCCATCTGGCGTCTCGGTCGGTGCGTGTGCACATATTGCGCTCCGTTCTCGCAGTTACCGGTATCGTCATCGGTATCGCCGCGGTCCTGATCGTGGTCGCGGTGGCGGAGGGCGCCAGGGCCGAGATTTCGCGGCAGATCAGCTCGCTCGGATCAAATCTGCTGCTCGTGCAACCTGGCGCGCAACTCGCGGAGGGCGTACGACAGCAAGCGGGCACCATCCTTTCGCTCACGACCGGTGATGCAATCGCCGTCGCCCGCGAGGTGCCCGATGTTGTTGTCGCCGCACCATTCGTCAGCGAGCAGAGGACGACGATATCCGGAGACCTGAACTGGTCGACGCTCGTTGCCGGCATCACGCCGGTTTTCTTTGAAGCGCGCGGGTGGAGGCTGGCAGAGGGGCAGCTGTTCAACGACGATCAAGTCGCGTCGGCCGCAAAAGTAGCCGTCATTGGCCGTACCGTCGCGCGTGAGCTGTTCCGAGGCAAGGACCCGATTGGCCGTTTCGTTCGCATCGAACGCTCGTCCTATCTCGTGATCGGGACGCTCGCCGAGAAGGGGCAGGATTTCACCGGCCGAGACCAGGATGACGTCATGTTCATTCCGCTGACGTCGGCGAGAATCTTCGCCATTGGACGCAGCCAGGCCAATCCCGACGCCGTGCATTCGATATTGGTGAAAACCGAATCCGCCCAGTCGATGTCTGCGGCAGAAGCCGCGATTGCGCGCGTCCTGAGACAACGTCACAAGATCGTCGGGCGCAAGGTCGACGATTTCCGGATTCAGAACCTCATTCAGGTCGCCCAGACCCGCGATCGGGCCTTTCGCCAGTTCACGTTGCTGGTGTCCACGCTTGCAGGAATCTCGCTGCTGGTTGGCGGCATCGGAGTGATGAACATCATGCTCGTGTCGGTGACCGAACGAATCGGTGAAATCGGTATTCGGCTGGCATTCGGTGCCCGGCCACGGGACATCCGTCAACAGTTCCTGTTGGAAGCAGTGCTCCTCTGCACGATCGGCGGTCTGTTAGGACTGATCGTTGGTTATGCGTGTGCGCGCGTGGTCCCTTCGGCGCTGGGTTGGCCCATCGAGTTCAACGGTGCGATGGCATTGATCGCGATCGGCTGCTCCAGTCTTGCCGGGACCGTCTTCGGTCTACTGCCCGCGGAGCGGGCCGCGCGTTTGGACCCGGCCGTCGTCCTAAGATCTGTGTAGTGGCTCAGCGTGGCTGTCTCAGGCAGGTAACCGACGAATGATCGAGGTGATCGGTTCGCGGCGATCGGAAAGTCGAATAGCGGCGCGTGGTCTCTACTTCGCATCCTCCAGGATCATCACCGCGCCCTTCTCGGCGATCATCGCGGTGGGCGTGTTGGTATTGCCAGAAGTAATCGTCGGCATGATCGAGGCGTCGACGATGCGTAGACCCGATAGGCCATAGAAACGCAGACGTTCGTCCACCACCGCCATTGGATCGCTCGCTGCGCCCATCTTCGCCGTGCCAACAGGATGAAAGATGGTGGTGCCGATGTCGCCGGCGGCTTTTGCGAGCGAGGCATCGTCGTCGCCGACGCTGGGGCCGGGCAGATATTCGCTGGGGCGGTACTTTGCCAGCGCCTTCTGCTGCATCAGGCGGCGCGTGGTTCGGATGGCGTCGGCGGCGACCTGACGGTCGTCGTCGGTCGACAGGTAGTTTGGCGCGATGATCGGCTTCTCGTCAGGCGTTGCCGCGTGCAGCCGCACGGTGCCGCGTGAGGTCGGCTGGAGATTGCAGGCGCTGACCGTGACGGCGGGGAAGCGGTGCAGGGGATCGCCGAACTTGTCGAGCGACAGCGGCTGCACGTGAAACTGGATGTTGGCACGCGCGCGTGTCGCATCCGAGCGCGTGAAGATGCCGAGCTGCGAGGGCGCCATGGTGAGGGGACCGCGGCGGCGGAAGGCGTAGTCGAGCCCCATCAGGCCGCGGCGGAACAGATTGTAATAGGTTTCGTTCAGCGTGCGCACGCCCTCGACCTTGTAGATCGCACGCTGCTGCAGATGATCCTGCAGGTTGCGGCCGACGCCGGGCTTGTCCATGACGATGTCGATGCCGAGTGGCGATAGCCAGTCGGCAGGACCGATGCCGGAGCGATGCAGCACCTGGACCGAGCCGATCGCGCCGGTCGAGAGGATCACCTCGCGCTTGGCGCGCGCCTCGATGACCTCGCCGTTCTGGCTAAAGCGAACGCCGACGGCGCGGCCCTGCTCGATGATGAGACGGTCCACCAGCACGTGCTTCTCGAGCCGCAAATTGGGGCGGTTCAGCGCCGGCTTGAGGAAGCCGCGCGCCGAGGACCAGCGCCGTCCGCGCTTCTGATTGACGTGGAAATAGCTGGTGCCTTCGTTGTCGCCGGTGTTGAAATCCGGAATGCGCTTGATGCCCATTTCTTCTGCGGCATCGCCAACGGCGTCGAGAACGGCCCAGGACAGCCGTGGCGCCTCGATGCGCCAGCCGCCGCCGGCGCCATGATGTTCGCTGGCGCCGAGGAAGTGGTCTTCCAGCCGCTTGAACAGCGGCAGCACGTCATCATAGCCCCAGCCGGTCATGCCGAGTTGACGCCAGTGATCGTAGTCGGCGGCCTGTCCGCGCATCGAGATCATGGCGTTGATGGCCGAGCAGCCTCCGATTACCTTGCCGCGCGGATAGGCGAGCGACCGGCCGTTCAGGCCGGGCTCGGCCTCGGTCTTGAACATCCAGTCGGAGCGCGGATTGCCGATCGCGAAGAGATAGCCGACCGGAATATGGAACCAGATCCAGTTGTCGTCCCCGCCGGCCTCGAGAACGAGGACTCGATTCTTGGGGTCGGCCGATAGGCGGTTGGCAACGATGCAGCCGGCCGTGCCGGCGCCCACGACAATATAGTCAAACTCACCTTCGAGCCGCCTTGGCATTCTGCTTCCACTCCGAATGGTCTCTAGAACCTGCCATCCTAATAGGCAGACGGAGACGACCCGGACAAGCCCGGCCATGCCGGACGGGCAGGCTAGACCCCGGCCAGAGGCCGTTGGGTGGACTGGCGCTTGCATGGTAGACACTCCTGTATTTTCAACAAAGCTTGAGACCCTCCATGCCGATCGTGAACCGTGTCGCCGACCTTCAACCCGATATCCAGGCCTGGCGGCGGGACATCCACCAGCATCCGGAGCTGCTATATGACGTTCACCGCACTGCAGCATTCGTGGCGGACCGTCTGCGCGAATTCGGCTGCGACGAGGTCGTGACCGGCATCGGCCAGACCGGCGTGGTCGGCGTGATCAAGGGCAACAAGCCGGCCGGCGAGGGGCTGAAGGCGATCGGTCTGCGCGCCGACATGGACGCGCTACCCGTCGAGGAGCAGACCAACCTGCCTTATGCCTCGAAGACTCCGGGCAAGATGCACGCCTGCGGCCATGACGGCCACACCGCGATGCTGCTCGGTGCTGCCCGCTATCTCGCCGAAACCCGCAACTTCGCCGGCGAGGCCGTCGTGATCTTCCAGCCGGCCGAGGAAGGCGGCGCCGGCGGCGCGGCGATGGTCAAGGACGGCATGATGGAGCGCTTCGGCATCGACCAGGTCTACGGCATGCACAATGGCCCCGGCATTCCGATCGGCTCGTTCGCGATCCGGCCCGGCCCGATCATGGCGTCGACCGACGAGGTTGATTTCATCATCGAGGGTCTCGGCGGCCATGCCGCGCGTCCGCACAAATGCGTCGATTCCGTTCTCGTGGGCGCGCAGCTGATCACCGCCCTGCAGTCGATCGTCGCGCGCAGCGTCGACCCGCTGGAATCGGCCGTGATCTCGATCTGCGAATTCCACGCCGGCAACGCCCGTAACGTCATTCCGCAAACCGCGACGTTGAGGGGCACGATCCGCACGCTGACGCCTGATGTGCGCAAGCTGGTCGAGAAGCGCGTGCGCGAAGTGGTGGCGGGCGTCGCCCAGATCACCGGCGCCAAGATCGATCTGCACTACAAGCGCGGTTATCCCGTCGTGAACAACCACGCCGCGGAGACCGAAATCGCAACGCGCATTGCCAAGCAGGTGGCGGGCGAGGCCAATGTGCTCGAGATGTCGCCGCTGATGGGTGGCGAGGATTTTGCCTACATGCTGGAAGCGCGTCCCGGCGCGTTCATCTTCTGCGGCAACGGCGACAGCGCCGGCCTGCATCACCCCGCCTACAATTTCAACGACGAGGCGATCGTGTTCGGCACATCCTATTGGGTCAAGCTGGTCGAGGAACAGCTCGCGGCGTCATGACGCGTTGAAGCGGATCTACAAATGCAAAGGGCCCGTGCACCGCACGGGCCCTTTTTGTTGGTGCGCCGTCTCGCGGCTCAGAACAGGTGCGAGAACAGATAGTAGAGCGCGCCCGAGATCAGCATCGCGGCCGGCAGGGTCAGCACCCAGGCCATGGCGATGTTGCGGATCGTCGCCCATTGCAGGCCCGAGCCGTTGGCGGCCATGGTGCCGGCGATGCCTGACGACAGCACGTGGGTGGTCGAGACAGGCAGGCCGTAAACATCGGCGGCGGCGATGGTGGCGGCCGCGGTGATCTCGGCACACGCGCCTTGCGCGTAGGTCAGGTGCGTCTTGCCGATCTTCTCGCCGACCGTGACGACGATACGCTTCCAGCCGACCATGGTGCCGAGCCCGAGCGCGATGGCGACCGCGATCTTCACCCAGCCGGGGATGAACTTCGTGGCGCTGTCGAGCGAGCCCTTGTAGGCGTTGAGCACGGTGACGTCGGCGGCGCTGAGCTCGGCTTCCTTGTCCTTCATCAGGAAGCGCAGCGCTTCCGAGACGAGGTACATGTCGTTGCGGGTGTTGCCGACGAGCTCGGCCGGCACCTTGGAGAGCGAGCCGTAGGTGGTCACCTGCTTGGCGATGTCGCGCACGAGCACGGCGAGCGACGGGAACGTGCCGCCGTTGACCTCGTGCCGCGCGACATAGTTGGTCACGGCGGGGCGCGGATTGCCGATCACGCTGTAGCCGGCGGCCTTGCCTTCGATGATCTTGCTGGCGGCCTCGGAGTTCTGGGTGAACGCCGCGATCTGGCTCTCCGGCAGCGCGCGGTTGAGCGCGTAGGCGGTCGGCACGGTGCCGATCAGGATCAGCATGATCAGGCCCATGCCCTTCTGACCGTCATTGGAGCCGTGGAAGAAGCTCACCAGCGTGCAGGTGAGGATCAGGATGCCGCGGATCCACCACGGCGGCGGCTGATCGCCCTTCGGCTCGCCGAACAGAGCGGGCGTGGCGCGCAGCAGCACGGTGCGCAGGACCAGAAGCAGGCCGGCGGCGAGCGCGAAACCGAACAGCGGCGACAGTAGCAGCGCCTTGCCGATATTGGTGGCCTGGGACCAGTCGACGCCGGAGGTGCCGTCGCGGCCATGCAGGACGGCATTCATGATGCCAACGCCCATGATCGAGCCGATCAGCGTGTGCGAGCTCGAAGCCGGCAGGCCGAAATACCAGGTGCCGACGTTCCAGATGATGGCGGCGATCAAAAGCGCGAACACCATCGCGAAGCCAGCGCTGGAGCCGACCTGGAGGATCAGCTCGACCGGCAGCAGCGAGACGATGCCGAATGCGACGGCGCCGGAGGACAGCAGCACGCCGAACAAATTGAACATGCCGGACCACACCACGGCGACATGAGCGGGCAGCGAGCGGGTGTAGATCACGGTCGCCACCGCGTTGGCGGTGTCGTGGAAGCCGTTCACGAACTCGAAGCCGAGCGCGATCAGAAGCGCGACGAAGAGCAGGAGGAAGGGAGCAAAGGTCTTGACCTGCGTGCCGGTCGCATCGACGTCGACCCAGATGCTGTAGGCGACGAACAGCAATGCGGCGGCGATCACGCCCATATAGATCACACCGGTAAGCGGATGGAATCCGCGATTGAGGTCGGGCCCCTTGCTCAAAGCGGGCTCGATGGAGCCCGGCAAAACAACGTCACTCATTGGAAATTCTCCTGTCCCAAGGCCGCGATTTTGCGCGCGGCGTGTGACAGGCGGTTGAAATGACAGGCAGGCACTTGAAATGGCGCGAGTTCTCCGCGGCTTGCTGCAAGTATCCAGCGCCGCGTCAGGCCGCGCGCGAGGTCTTCTGCAACGCGGCGGCGATCTTCAGGTCTTCGACAAAACGCTGATATTCCACCACTTTGGCTTCAGGATCAGGCAGTCGCAGCAGGTAAGACGGATGCACCGTCACTAGAGCCTTGCGTCCGTCGGGAAGGTCTATGAGCCGGCCGCGGGTCTTGCCTATCGGCGTGATCTTGCCGAACACGCTTTGGGCGGCAGTCGCGCCCATCGCGACGATCAGCTCGGGCTGGATTGCCGAAACTTCCCGCTCGTACCATTGCCGGCACGCCTTGATCTCCGGCGTCGTCGGCTTCTGGTGCAGGCGGATCTTGCCGCGCGGCACGAATTTGAAATGCTTCACCGCGTTGGTGACATAGACCTTCGTGCGGTCGACGCCGGCTTCTTGAAGCGCGCGGTCGAGCATCTGCCCGGCCGGGCCGACGAAGGGATGGCCGGCGAGATCTTCCTTGTCGCCGGGCTGTTCGCCGACCAGCATGATGGTGGCATCCTTCGGGCCCTCGCCGAACACCGTCTGCGTTGCGTCCTTGTAGAGATGGCAGGCGCGGCAATGCGCGGCTTCCTCGCGGAGCGCTTCGAGATCATTGGCTGTGGTCTTGCGTTTCATCGGAGCCTCCGGCCGCTTCTGAGGCTTGTGCGGGTCGGTTGCAGCATTGGCGATCATGGCGCCGGTCATGCGCTCGGCGTCCTCGATCAAGGGCTTAATGATCGAAGCCTCGGGCAGGTTCCTCCAGTATTTTTTCGGCATCTCCGTCTGCATCGCCTTCACCTTCAGTCGTGCCGGATTGAAAATGCTGGCGTAGTAGCATCGCCAGGTTTCCTCCAGCCGGTCTTCGCCCGGTGCCTCGCTCTTGGCGACGCCCGGAGTGAAGGACAGCGCGTGGCCATCCCAATGCGCGCAGAGGTCGGGTGTCAGGATCGACCAGGGCATGTCGGCAAAGCGCCTGGCGAAGAATGGAGCGGCGAGCTCGACGATGTGATGCTCCGGCTCGAACCAGGCGACGTAATGCGCCGCGCGCTCCCTGCCGATCTCGCGAAAGCGCACGAAGGCGTGCATCTTGTGCTCGTCGCGGTGGACCGCGCGCGCCATCGCAATGACCTGCGCGACGTCAGGGTCCGTCGCGACCTCGATGAGATCGTGATTGTCCTTCAGCCGCCAGAGCAGACGATAGAGAATCGCAAACCGCTCGCCATCGCGATGCAGGATTGCTGATTTTGCGAGATCGACGAATTTTGCCGACACATTGAACGTGCCGTCGTTCACTTCGAGGATCGGAGAGGGTGCGGGCGGCGCGAACAAGTCGGCAGCGCCGCCCCGCACGGCCCAGGTGACGTCGGTGGGCTGCACATGATGAAGCACGAGGCTGCGTGCGGCTTTGCGCCAGCCGTCGAAATCGGTTTCGGTGTCGAGAGTGATGTACTGCATCAGAATCCGAACCCCAGTTGCATTGCTTTCGGTTTGAACCGTTCGATCAATCGCGCTTCATCGAGGTGGTGCGGCGTAGGGCGGTGATCGCTGAGGACGATGAACGGCAGCGCCTTGTGCTTCGGCACGTGCAGCCGCGCGAGATCGGACAGGCGGATCGTGGTGGTGCGGCGCGTCGCGATGATGCGCTCGACCGCCTTGGTGCCGAAGCCCGGCACGCGCAATAGCTCCTCGCGGCTGGCGCGGTTGACGTCGAGCGGGAAACGGTCGCGATGACGCAGCGCCCAGGCGAGCTTTGGATCGATGTCGAGCGGCAGCATCGCACTGTCGTCGACGATCTCGCCGACGTCGAAACCGTAGAAGCGCATCAGCCAGTCGGCTTGGTAGAGCCGGTGCTCGCGCAGCAAGGGCGGCTGGACCAGAGGCAGCGCGCGGCTGGCATCCGGGATCGGGCTGAAGGCGGAATAGTAGACGCGCCGCAATCGGTAGGAGCCGTAGAGATTGGCACTGGTATGGAGAATGGTGTGATCGTTTGCGCTGTCGGCACCAACGATCATTTGCGTGCTTTGGCCCGCGGGCGCAAAACGTTGCGGCTTGGCCTTCGTCTTTGTGCTTCGGTCTTCCTCGGCCTCGTCGAGCTTCAGCCGCAGCCGGCCCATGGTGCGGCGGATCGCGCGCACGTCCTTCTCCGGCGCGAATTGCTGCAGACTGGTCTCGTCAGGCATCTCGATATTGATGGAGAGACGGTCGGCATATCTGCCGGCTTCCGCAATCAGCGCGTCGTCGGCCTCCGGAATGGTCTTGAGATGGATGTAGCCGCGGAAGTGATGCTCCTCGCGCAGCTTTCGCGCGACGCTCACCACTTGCTCCATCGTATAGTCCGGGCTGCGGATGATTCCGGAGGAGAGAAACAGTCCTTCGATGTAATTGCGCCGGTAGAAGTCGAGCGTCAGCTTGACCACCTCGTCGATGGTGAAGCGGGCGCGCGGCACGTTGGAAGAAGCGCGGTTGACGCAATAGAGGCAATCGTAATTGCAGGCGTTGGTCAGCAGCACCTTGAGCAGTGAGATGCAGCGTCCGTCCGGCGCGTAGGAATGACAGATGCCCATCCCCGGCGCGGTCGAGCCCATGCCTTTGCCGTCGCTGGAATCCCGCTTCTCGGTGCCGCTGGAGGCGCAGGAGGCGTCGTACTTGGCGGCATCCGCCAGGATCTCCAGCTTGCGTTGTACGTCCATCCTGGAATCCCTTTGATTCAGCTCATGAATCCGATTGAGCGCAATTCGGTTGACTCTTCGCGCCCCGTTAGCTTTATATTAGAACATATCATGAACAAATGAGCCAGCCGCTGGTTCTCTTTTTGAGAGCCTCCGGCAATCACCTCTGAAGGAGCGGCGAGCATGAGCGGCGCACGCATGAGCGCGCTTGCGACCTTGCGCAGCCAGATCGAGCGGATCGAGACGGCGCAGGTCGTGCATCAGCACGACCGCATCGCGCTCGGCCATAGCGAGGCCGACCGCGCGTTGAAGGGTGGGCTTGCGCGCGCGGCGATCCACGAGGTGTTTTGCGAAGGGCGCCAGGGCACGGCCGCGACGGGTTTTGTCACCGGGCTTGCAGGCCGCGTCACGACGCAGCGGCCGATGCTGTGGGTGCGACAGGATTTCTCGGAAGTGGAGACCGGCGCGCTGTCGATGAGCGGGCTCGCTGAGCTCGGCCTCGATCCGCGGCGCGTGGTGATGGTGCGTGCCGCCGACGTCGAGAGCGCGCTGCGCACTTCGGCCGATGCGCTCGCCTGCGATGCGCTTGGCGCCGTCGTGCTCGAGCTCTGGGGCGAGACCAAGCAGTTCGATCTGGTGGCAAGCCGCAAGCTGACGCTGGCGGCGCAGTCGTCCGGCGTCACCGGTCTGTTGCTGCGGATGGCGGCACAGCCGCTGCCGTCGACCGCGGAGACGCGATGGATGCTGCGCGCGGCGCATTCACCGCCGGGCTCGGCATGGGACGCCTGGGGCGCGCCGCGCTTCGATGTCGAGCTGTTGCGCAATCGTCATGGCCCGTGCGGCCGGTGGATCATGGAATGGAAGTGTGATGAGTGCCAGTTCAGTGAACCGTCGGCGTATCCTCAGCCTGTGGCTGCCGCGCCTGCCCATCGACCGGATCCAGCGGTTCTTCAGCAGCGCCGGGCTGGGTAACACCAATGAACCAAGCATTGTCGTTATCAAGAACAACAATGCGCTGGTGATCCACGCGCTGGATGAGGCGGCCGAACGTCTCGGCCTGTACATCGGCCAGCCGCTTGCGAACGCGCGAGCGATGTGTCCGGATTTAAAAGTGTTCGACGCCGATGTCGTAGCCGATGCAAAAACGCTCAGCGACATCGCCGACTGGTGCGACCGCTTCACGCCGCTGGTGGCGCTCGATCCGCCGCATGGATTGTTCCTCGATATCACCGGCTGCGCGCATCTGTTCGGCGGCGAGGCCGCGCTGTTGCAGACGCTGGTTCGCGCGCTCGGCCGGCAAGGCTTTGCCGTCAGCGCGGCGATTGCCAGCACCTCGGTCTGCGCGCGCACGCTGACGCGGCAGGCCACGGGCAGCATCGTCGCCGATGGCGGGGAGGCGGCGGCGATCGACCGGTTTCCGGTGTCCGCGCTCGGTGCGGACGAGACGATCACCACCGGTCTGCGCCGTGCCGGTCTGAAGACCATTGGCGATGTCGCATCGCGTTCGCCGGGCGAAATCACGGCGCGGTTCGGCGCGCGGTTCTCCACGCTGCTTGCGCATGCGCTGGGGCAGGGCGATGCGCCGATCAGCCCGCGCAAGCCGCTGCCCGATTACATCGTGGAAAAGCGCTTTGCCGAGCCGATCGCGACCGACACCATGATCGCGATGACGCTGTCGCGGCTCGCCGACACGTTGATCGCGTCCATGGAGAAGCAGGGCAAGGGCGCGCGTCGTCTTGAAGCCGCGTTCTTCCGCACCGACGGCGTGGTGCGTGCGATCACGGTCGAGACCGGGCGTCCGGTGACGCGGAGCGCCGTCATCGACCGGCTGTTTCGCGAGCGGCTTGATGCGCTCGCCGATCCCCTCGATCCCGGTTTCGGTTTCGACATGGTGCGGCTGTCGGCAAGCCGTACCGAGATCGTGGTGCAGGAGCAGCGCGATCTCGATGCCCATGTCCACGACAATGACGAGCTTGCCGCGCTGATCGACCGCATCGCCGCGCGCATCGGCGGAAAGCGCGTCGTCGTGCATCTCCCGCAGGATACACATGTCCCCGAACAAGCGGTGCTGGCTGCGCCTGCCCAGCATCATCTTACTGCTGCCATGCAGGCCGAGTGGCCAGATCGTGCCGAGGGCGAGCCGCCGCTGCGGCCCCTCAGGCTGTTCGACAAGCCGGAGCCGGTCACGGTGCCGTTTGCGACCGTGCCTGACGGTCCGCCGCATCAATTCACCTGGCGGCGCGCAAAACATGCGGTGGTGCGGGTGGAAGGACCCGAGCGCATCGCGATGGAATGGTGGCGTCAGGACGGCAAGCAGCTGACGCGGGATTATTTCCGCATCGAGGACGCCGAAGGTCTGCGTTTCTGGATTTTTCGCGATGGTCTTTACGAGGGTGAGGTGTTCGACGCCGACGGCAAGCCCGCATCCCCCAACTGGTATGTGCACGGTCTCTTCGCATGACGACGCCCGCTTATGCCGAGATCGGCATCACCACCAATTTCTCCTTCCTGCGCGGTGGCTCGGATCCACGCGCCTATGTGCATCAGGCCAGCAAGCTCGGCATTCCCGTGATCGGCATCGCCGATCACAACACGCTGGCCGGCGTGGTACGGGCCTGGAACGAGCTCGATAATGACAAGGTGCTGCATAAGCCCAAACTGCTGATCGGCGCGCGTATCGTCTTCATCGACGGTACGCCCGACATTTTCGTCTATCCGCGCGACCGGGCCGCCTATGGCCGGCTGTGCCAGCTTTTGACCCGGGGCAAGCGCGGCGACGACATCACACGGATCGAGAAAGGAGAATGCCATCTCAGATTCGCTGATCTTCTGGAGTTTTCGGAAGGCCAGCTCCTTGTCCTGACGCTACCGCGTCGGTTCGATGATGCGCAGGTGCTGGATACGCTCGCAAAACTCAAGGCGAGCCGCGCCGAGGGCGTGTGGCTGGCGGCGAGCCTGATCTATCGCGGCGACGATCGGCGCCGCCTGGCACGGCTCGACGATCTCGCCGCCACAGCCAAAGTGTCGCTGCTCGCGACCAACGAGGTGCTCTATCACGATCCCGGCCGGCGTCCCCTCCAGGACGTGCTCACCTGCATCAGGGAAAAGACCACGATTGAGGCGATCGGGCGGAAGCTCGAGGCCAATGCCGAGCGGTTCTTGAAGACGCCGCGGGAAATGTCGCGGCTGTTTCGCGACTTTCCCGATGCGATCGCTGAGACCATGCGCTTTGCCGACAGGATCGACTTCTCGCTCGACCAGCTCAAATACCAGTATCCGGACGAGCCCGTGCCGCCGGGCAAGACCGCGCAAGGGCATCTGGAGGATCTGACCTGGGCAGGCGTCGACACATATTTCGGCGGCAAGATCGACGACAAACTGCGCGCGACGCTCAAGAAGGAGCTCGCGCTGATATCAGAGCTGAAATACGCGCATTACTTCCTCACCGTGCATGACATTGTCCACTACGCGCGCAGCCAGAACATTCTGTGCCAGGGGCGGGGATCGGCGGCGAATTCGGCCGTCTGCTACGTGCTCGGCATCACCTCGGTCGATCCGACCAAGGTCGATCTGTTGTTTGAGCGCTTCATCTCCAAGGAGCGGCTGGAGCCGCCTGACATCGACGTCGATTTCGAGCATTCGCGGCGCGAGGAAGTGATGCAAT
Organism: Bradyrhizobium sp. CCBAU 53340; assembly: GCF_015291645.1. Lineage (NCBI taxonomy): Bacteria > Pseudomonadati > Pseudomonadota > Alphaproteobacteria > Hyphomicrobiales > Nitrobacteraceae > Bradyrhizobium > Bradyrhizobium sp. CCBAU 53340. The sequence goes on along the minus strand of NZ_CP030055.1, from coordinate 5,562,816 downwards.
ATGTCTACCGCCGCTACGGCCGCCACCGCGCCGCGATCATCGCGACCGTGATCCATTATCGCCCGCGCAGCGCCATCCGCGACGTCGGCAAGGCGCTGGGCCTGACCGAGGATGTCACCGCCGCGCTCGCTGACACCGTCTGGGGCAGCTGGGGCAAGGGCCTCAACGACATGCAGGTCCGGCAGGCCGGGCTCGATCCCAAGAATCCCATGATCAACCTTGCGGTCGAGCTGGCGACCGAGCTGATCGAATTTCCGCGTCATCTCTCCCAGCATGTCGGCGGCTATGTGCTGACGCAGGACCGGCTCGACACCTATGTGCCGATCGGCAATGCCGCGATGGACGACCGCACCTTCATCGAATGGGACAAGGACGACGTCGATGCGCTCAGCATGATGAAGGTCGACGTGCTCGCGCTGGGCATGCTGACCTGCATCCGCAAGTGCTTTGATCTGATCGCGGACCACAAGGGCGAGCGCCTTGTGCTGGCAACCGTACCGCAGGACGATCCCAAGGTTTACGACATGCTGTGCGCCGGCGAGTCGCTTGGCGTGTTCCAGGTCGAGAGCCGCGCGCAGATGAACATGCTGCCGCGCCTGAAGCCGCGGACCTTCTACGACCTCGTCATCGAGGTTGCGATCGTGCGCCCGGGTCCGATCCAGGGCGACATGGTGCATCCTTACTTGAGGCGGCGGAATGGTCTGGAGAAGGTAAGCTATCCGTCTCCGTCGCCGGACCATGGCGACAAGGACGAGCTCTACAAGGTGCTACACAAAACGATGGGCGTGCCCCTGTTCCAGGAGCAGGCGATGCGCATCGCGATCGAGGCGGCGAAGTTCACCTCCGAGGAAGCCAACGGCCTGCGCCGCTCGATGGCGACCTTCCGCAATGTCGGCACCATCGGCCAGTACGAGGAGAAGTTGATCGGCAACATGGTCGCGCGCGGCTATGACGCAAACTTCGCCAGAAGCTGCTTTGACCAGATCAAGGGCTTCGGCTCCTACGGTTTTCCTGAGAGCCATGCCGCGAGCTTTGCGCAACTCGTCTATATCTCGTCGTGGCTGAAATATCATCACCCCGACGCCTTCTGCTGCGGCCTCTTGAATTCGCAGCCGATGGGCTTTTACGCACCAGCGCAGATTGTCGGCGATGCCCGCAAGAATGGCGTCAAGGTGCGCGAAATCGACGTGTCCTACAGCTTTGCGCAGAACACGCTGGAGAATACGGACGACAGATATTGCGCCGTGCGCCTCGGCTTTCGCCAGATCGACGGCTTTCACTGGCTCGATGAGGATGAAGAGAGACTGAAAACCATCCAATCGTCATTCCGGGGCGCGCGTAGCGCGAGCCCGGAATCCATAGCCACTATAGGGAGTATGGGTCTGGATTCTCAGATGCGCAATTGCGCATCAGAGCTCGACGCTGGCGCGTCGCCCCGGAATGACGGAGCAACCGACTGGGCCGATCGCATCATCGCCGCCCGCAACCGCCGGCCCTTCACTTCGCTCGAAGACTTCGCCCGCGACACCGGCCTGCCCAAGCGCGCGCTGATCCTGCTGGCGGATGCCGATGCGTTCCGCTCGCTCGGGCTCGACCGCCGCGAGGCGTTGTGGCAGGTGCGGCGGTTGCCCGACGACGTGCCACTGCCGCTGTTCGAAGCAGCCATCGCGCGCGAGCAGCCGGACGAGCATGCCAAGCCGCTCCCCGAGATGCCGCGTCCCGAACAGGTCGTCGCCGACTACCAGACCATCCGGCTGTCACTCAAAGGCCATCCGATGGAATTCTTGCGCGAGATGTTTTCGCGCGAGCGTATCGTCGCCTGCAAGGAGATCAGCCATGAGAACGAACGGCGCCGCGTCCGCTGCGCCGGCGTGGTGCTGGTGCGGCAGCGGCCGGGCAGCGCTAGCGGCGTCGTGTTCATGACGCTGGAGGACGAAACCGGCATCGCCAATGTCGTCGTGTGGCCCAAGATCATGGAGCAGTACCGGAAAGAAGTGATGGGCGCGCGTCTTATCGAGGTGCAGGGCTATATCCAGAGCAGCCCGGAGAAGGTGACGCACCTGATCGCCCAGCGCATGATCGACCGCTCGCATGATCTGGTCGGTCTCGCCAACGATGCCTTGAGCCGCAGGCACCCGGTGCCATCAGGCGCCACTGTGGTCGAGCCGCTCAACGAAGACCCCCGCGCGCTCACGGATATGCCGGCGCAAAAAATCCGCCACCCCCGCAACGTCCGCATCCTGCCGCCGTCGCGGGATTTCCATTGAGGCTTGGTCTATGCGCGCAAATCTCTCCCCGTCACCCTGAGGTGGCCGCTTCTTCAGCGGCCCTCGAAGGGCGACGGCCCGGCTGCATCTCGGCCGTTCATCCTTCGAGGCTCCCCGCACGGCGCGTTGCGCCGCGCGGCTCGCACCTCAGGATGACGGAATTGGCAGGAGCTTGCCCGCCTTAAAAATTCACCCGGTTCGAGATCGCCCCATCCACCACGAGATTCGACCCCGTCGTGAACCCCGACACCGGGCTTGCCAGAAACACCGCAGCGTTCGCGATCTCCTGTGGCGTCGCCATCCGCCCCGTCGGATTACGCTTCATCGCGTCGTTGTAACGCTCGGGCATGTTCTTCTCGATCATCTCCCAGACGCCGCCCTTGAAATAGACGGTGCCGGGCGAGACGACATTCACGCGGATCTTCTTCCTGGCATATTGACGCGCGAGGCCCTTGGCCATGTGGATCAGCGCGGCCTTGATCGGGCCGTAGGAGCTGGCCGTGTCCGCCTGCGCCGCGGAGATCGACGAGATGATGACGAAGGCCGCATCGCCGCTGCTCGCGCCGCTGGCCTCGAGGAAGGGCCGCGCCGCGTCGAATGCATGCACGGCGCCGAGCAGGTCGAGCCGGAAATTCTGCTCCCATGATGCGGGATCATGGCCCTGCGCCATGGCGCCCGCATTGGCGAACAGCAGATCGATGCCACCGAGCTCCCTGGCCGCGCCCTCGATCCACGCCTTCAGCGCGGCGCCGTCGGTGACGTCAACCGTGCCGCCGGCGGCGCGGATGCCGCCAGCCTTCAGCTCGGCAACGGTCGTCGCAACCTGGTCCGCATTGCGCGCGCAGACCGCGACATTGGCACCTTCACCGGCCAGCGTTGCCGCAATCGCCCGCCCGATGCCGCGCGTGCCGCCGAGCACGACGGCATTCTTCCCTTTGAGACCGAGATCCATTGGTTGGGGTTTCCTTTTTGTTGGTCGCCTGGGAGTGTAGCGGTTTCAGGAGCTGCGCAGAAGCCTCCAACATCGTCATTGCGAGGAGCTCTTGCGACGAAGCAATCCAGGCTGTTTCCGCGGAGACAATCTGGATTGCTTCGCTGCGCTCGCAATGACGTGGAGAGAGGAGCAATCGCCTCACTCCGGCGAAGCCCCCACCGGCGGGCCGCCGGGCGGGCGGTGCAGGAAGGTCAGCGAGGCGTAGGCGCCGATCCAGGAGCCGATCGCCGCAAACGCCACATAGAAGGCGTTTTCGGTGTAGCTGATCACGGCATAGGACGAGAGCAGATACCAGACCGCGCTCCAGCTCGCGGCCGGAACGCGTTTACGCGCGACGACGGCGGAAGTGAACATCACATAAACCGCGTCGGTGGCGGCCGTTGCCAACAATACGGCGCCTGCGGTGAGGGGATCGATGGCGGCCATTGCAATCCTTTCAACGCTCATGACATGGTCTCAAAAAACTAAGGGAGAGCTGCGGCCATGCAAAGCCCCATCGACATCCTCAAGGATATCTGGACTTCCGCCGGCGGCGATGTCGCCGCGCTCGAACGCGTGCAGCTGACCGGCGAGGAGCCGCAAATCCCATCCTCGTTTCGCGTCGCCGTCGCCGGGCAGACGACGATCGCCGCCGCCGGTCTTGCCGCTGCCGAGCTCTGGCGACTGCGCAGCGGCGAGGCGCAGGACGTCGCCGTCGACATGCGCCATGCCGTCTCCGAGTGCCGTTCCGAGCGTTATCTTCGCCTCGACGGCAAGCCGCCGCCGCCGGCCTGGGACGCCATCGCCGGCGTCTACAAGACTGGCGATGACCGTTTCGTTCGCTGCCACACCAACTTCCCGCATCATCGCGATGCCGTCTGCAACGTGCTTGTCAGTGAGGCGGATCGCGACAAGGTGCAAGCCGCATTGATGCAATGGAAGGGCGAGAAATTTGAAACCGAAGCCTATGGTGCCGGCGGTGTCGTTGCGCTGATGCGCTCCTACGATGAATGGTCCGCACTGCCGCAGGCACGCGCGCTTGCCGAATTGCCGCTGATCTCGATCGAGAAGATCGGCGATGCCGCACCAAAACCCTGGCCCGAAGGCGATCGTCCACTCTCAGGTTTGCGCGTGCTCGATCTCTCCCGCGTGATCGCAGGTCCCGTCGCCGGCCGCACGCTCGCGGCGCACGGCGCGGATGTGCTGCTCGTCTCAGGGCCGGACCTGCCGGCCATTCCCTGGCTCACCATCGACACCGGCCGCGGCAAGCTCACGACCTTCATCGAGTTGAAGAGCGAAGCGGGCAGGGCGCAGATGCGCGAATTGCTCAAAGAGGCTGATATCTTTTCGCAGGGCTATCGCCCGCGCGCGCTCGCCTCTCTCGGCTTCTCGCCGGAAGTGGCCGCGGAGATCAATCCCGGCATCGTCTACGTCACGCTGTCGGCTTACGGCCATGCCGGCCCGTGGGCCGAGCGCCGCGGCTTCGATTCGCTGGTGCAGACCACGACCGGCTTCAACGACGCGGAAGGAAAGGCCGCCGGCGTCGATGGTCCCAAGGAATTGCCGGCGCAGATGCTCGACCACGCCACCGGCTATCTGATGGCGTTCGGCGCGATGATGGCCAAGGCACGCCAGGCAAGCGAAGGCGGCAGCTGGCACGTGCGCGTGTCGCTGGCGCAGACCGGACGCTGGCTATGGAATCTCGGCCGGCTCGATGGAGGCCTCAACGCCCCGGATCTTACGGGCGAGGCCGTACATGCAGCGTTCATGGAAACGATGTCATCTGGCTTCGGCACGTTGAAGGCGGTGCGCCATTCGGCCGTGCTGTCGAAGACGCCGGCGCGTTGGAGCCGCCCGGCGATGCCGCTCGGCAGTCATCCGCCGCAATGGCCGCGCTGAAGCTGACGTGAAGCTGACGTGTCGCAAATTTTTAACGCAAACCGAAGGACGACCTGCGTTTTTTAGGTTGTCTGAAATCCCAATTCGGCACTATTAGCGCGATCGATGAGGCAGTTGTCTGCCGAGATCGTCGCAGACATGACCGGGCCCCATGGTAGCTGAAAATACCAAGAAATTGCAGGTGCTTACAAAGCGACGGGTGATTACATCCGTAGTTTTACTGGCGCTTGCCGGGGCCGGTGCCTACGGCGTCCTGTTCGCGGGCGCCAAGGAGAAGAAGAACTCCGAAGTCTCCAGCCAGTCACGCAAGAACGCCCAGAATTTCACGCCGACGCCGTCCGAATGGGCGACATTGACGATCGAGCCGGTCAAGGCCAAGACATTCCGCGCCGAATACGTCACCGAAGGCAAGGTCGCGGTCGATGAGGACCGCTCGACGCCGGTGTTCTCGCCCTATGCAGGCCGGGTGACCAAGCTGCTCGCCAAGCCCGGCGAGAGCGTGACCCAGGGCCAACCGCTGTTCACGATCGAAGCCGCCGATACCGTGCAGGCCCAGAACGATTTCATCACGGCGATGACGTCGCAGAACAAGGCAAAGTCTGCGCTTGAGCTTGCCGACATCCAGTACAAGCGTGCCAAGGATCTCTACGAGGGCCGCGCCATCCCGCTCAAGGACTATCAGCAGGCGGAAGCGATCCAGGTCCAGGCGCAGAACGACATGCGCTCCGCGGTGACGGCGCTGGAGGCCGCAAACAACAAGCTGCGCATCCTCGGCTTCACCGACGAGACCATCAAGGCGTTCCAGACCAAGAGCACCATCAATCCGGAGATCACGATCTACGCGCCGATCGCGGGCACGGTCGTGCAGCGCAAGATCGGTCCCGGCCAATACGTCAATTCCGGTGCCAGCGATCCGGTCTTCGTGATCGGCGATCTCTCCACGGTCTGGCTCACCGCCTTCGTGCGCGAGAGCGATGCTGCTCAGGTCAGCGTCGGGCAAGATATCACCGTCAACGTGATGGCGCTGCCGGGCCGTCCGCTGACCGCCAAGATCAACTACGTCGCTGCCGCGATCGATCCCAGCACCCGCCGTCTGCTGGTCCGCGCCACCATCGACAACAAGGACGGCCTGCTCAAGCCGGAAATGTTCGCCAACGTCACGATCTATTCGGCCGGCGATCGCGCGGCGCCTGCGGTGCCCAAGCAGTCGCTGATCTACGAAGGCAACCAGGTCCGCATTTGGGTCGCACATGAAGACAAGTCGGTCGAGCTCCGTCAGATCAAGATCGGCCTCATCAATGGCAACCTCGTCGAGGTGACCAGCAACCTGAAGCCCGACGAACAGATAGTCGTCAAAGGCAGCCTGTTCATCGACCGCGCGGCGTCCGGCAGCTGATCGACGACCCCCAAGAAACTGCGAAAAACCTGAATGGACCGTCTCGTCGCTCTTGCCGTCAACCGGCGCTTCCTGATGGTCGGCATGTTTGTCGCCGTGTTCATCGGCGGCCTGATCGCGTTCAACCAGCTCAACATCGAGGCCTATCCCGATCCGACCCCGCCGATGGTCGACATCGTCACGCAGAGCCCGGGCCTGTCGGCGGAAGAGATCGAGCGCTACATCACGATCCCGATCGAGACCCAGGTCGCCGGCCTGAAGAACCTAACGACCATCCGCACCATCTCGCTCTACGGCCTCTCCGACGTCAAACTCCAGTTCTCGTTTGCCTACACCTATGAAGAGGCGTTGCAGCAGGTCTTGAACCGCCTGGCGCAACTCGCGCCGCTGCCGGGTAACGTGCAGCCGCAGATCTCGCCGTTGAGCCCGATCGGCGAAATCTTCCGCTATCGCCTGGTCGGCCCGCCCAACTACAGCGTGCTCGACCTCAAGACCATCCAGGACTGGATCCTCCAGCGCCGCTTCCGCGCCGTGCCCGGCGTGATCGACGTCACCGGCTGGGGCGGCAAGAGCAAGACCTACGAGCTCCAGGTCGACAACAACAAGCTGGTCGCCAATGGCCTGACACTGCCGCAGCTGCTGCAGGCCGTCAGCAACTCCAACGTCAATGTCGGCGGCAACACCGTCAATATCGGCCAGCAATCGGCCGTGGTCCGCGGCGTCGGCCTGATCAAGTCGATCGACGACCTCGCCAACACCATGGTGGCGCAGACCAATGGCAATCCGGTGCTGGTGAAGGACGTCGCCACCGTCACCGTCGGCCAGAAGCCGCGCCTCGGCATCGCCGGCCTCGACGATGCCGACGACATCGTACAGGGCATCGTGCTGATGCGCCGCGGCGAGCAGAGCACGCCGACCATCAGTCGTGTCGAGCAGTTGGTCGCCCAGATCAACAATTCGACCATCCTGCCGCCGGGAGTGCGGATCGAGCGCATTTACGACCGCAAGGACCTGATCGACCTCACCACCCACACCGTGCTGCACAACATGGTGGTGGGCATCCTCTTGATCGTGCTGCTGCAGTGGATCTTCCTCGGCGATCTCCGTAGCGCACTGATCGTCGGCGCCACGATTCCGTTCGCGCTGTTCTTCGCCGTGATCATCCTGGTGCTGCGCGGGGAATCGGCCAACCTGCTCTCGGTCGGCGCCATCGATTTTGGCCTGATCGTGGACGCCACCGTCATCATGGTGGAGGCGATCTTCCGCCGCCTGACGCAGACCACGCCGACGACGGAAACCGAGCATATGTCGAACGAGACGCTGTTCGGCATGAAGAGCCACGCCATCCTCAGCGCCGCCGCCGACGTCTCGCGCTCGATCTTCTTTGCCGCCGCGATCATCATCGCGGCCTTCCTGCCGCTGTTCACACTATCAGGCGTCGAGGGCAACATTTTCGGGCCGATGGCGCGCACCTATGCCTACGCGCTCGCCGGCGGCCTGCTCGCGACCTTCACCGTCACACCTGCGCTATCCGCGATCATCCTGCCGGCGCACGTCGAGGAGACCGAGACCCGCGTGATGCAGATCCTGCATCGGCTCTATATGCCGGTGCTGAACTGGGCCGTCGCCAACCGAGCCATCGTGCTTGGTGGCGCGGTCGGCCTTGTGGTGATGACCCTCGTGTTCGGCCGGCTGCTCGGTCTCGAATTCCTGCCGAAGCTGGAAGAGGGCAATCTCTGGATCCGCGCCACGCTGCCGCCCACCATCTCGCTCCAGGAGGGCAACTCCTACGTCAACGAGATGCGCAAGTTGATCCGCGCTCGACCCGAGGTCGAATCCGTGGTGTCGCAGCACGGCCGCCCGGACGACGGCACCGACGCCGCCGGGTTCTTCAATGCCGAGTTCTTCGCGCCACTGAAGCCCGCGAGCGAGTGGCCGGGCACGCACGACAAGGAAGAGCTGACCGCGCAGCTGCTCAAGCAGCTCGACGACCGCTTCCCCGGCGTCGAATTCAACTTCTCGCAATATCTGCAGGACAACGTCTCCGAAGCGGTCTCCGGCGTGAAGGGCGAGAACTCGATCAAGCTGTTCGGCAACGATCTCCAGGCGCTGACCGACACCGCCAACAAGATCAAGTCTGTGCTGTCGACGGTACAGGGCGTCACCGACCTTGCGGTCTTCACCTCGCTCGGACAGCCGACCGTGCAGATCGACATCGATCGCGCCAAGGCCGCGCGCTACGGGCTCGCCCCCGGCGACATCAACGCCACCATCAAGGTTGCGATCGGCGGCGACACTGCGGGCGATCTCTACGAGCCTGGAAGCGACCGTCACTTCCCGATCATCGTTCGTCTTGCGCCGGAGTATCGCCGCAGCGCCGAGGCGATCCAGAATATCAGGATCGGCGCGCCGGGGCCGAACGGTTCGATCACCCAGATTCCCTTGAGCGAAGTCGCCACGATCAGCCTCGTCTCCGGCGCCGCCTATATCTATCGCGAGCAGCAGGAGCGCTATCTGCCGATCAAGTTCTCGGTACGTGAGCGCGATCTCGGCAGCGCCATCCGCGAGGCGCAGCAGAAGATCGCCGACCAGGTCCAGCTGCCGCCCGGCTCGCACATGGAATGGGTCGGCGAGTTCGGCAATCTCCAGGACGCGATCCGGCGGCTGTCGATCGTGGTGCCGATCTCGCTGGCGCTGATCGGCATCCTGCTCTGGTTCAATTTCGGCTCGATGACCGACACGCTGCTCGCCATGAGCGTGATCCCGATGGCGATCTTCGGCGGCGTGCTCGGCCTTCTGATCTCCGGCACCGCCTTCAGCGTCTCGGCGGCGATCGGCTTCATCGCGCTGTTCGGCATCGCCGTGATGGACGGCATTATCATCCTCTCGCAGTTCAACCAGCTGATCGAAGAGGGCTTGGATCGCATGAGTGCGGTGGTGCGCACCGGCGAGCTGCAGCTCCGGCCCGTGCTGATGACCTGCGTGGTCGCGGGCGTGGGCCTGCTGCCGGCCGCGCTCTCGGAGGGCATCGGCTCGCAGGTGCAGAAGCCGCTCGCGGTCGTCGTCGTCACCGGCATGATGCTGGCGCCGGTCGTGATCCTGGTGACGCTGCCGGTGCTGATCTCCTTCTTCTCGCGCCGGGCGCGCTAGCCCAACGCGCGTTGCGCGATCCGCAGCAGCATCGAGGCGCCGAGACCGAGCGGCATCAGGCTGGCGAAGCGGGTGCTCAGTGACAGCATCCGCGGGGTCAGCCGGGACCGCGCGGTCGCGACGATCGTGCTGAGCATCATCCACCACACCGCAGAGCCGACGAAGACGCCCGCGATCAGCGGAGCCGCTGCGGCCTGCGTGGAGAACGCATGCAGCGCGGCCAGAAACAGGATCACCGTCAACGGATTGGTCAGCCCGAGCGCGATGGCGCTGAGATAGGCACGCGCGAGATGCACCCTGTCGGTTTCACCGGAATTCTGAAGTCCGACGGAGCAGCGGTGGGTGCGAATCGCAAACCACAGCAGCGTCAGCGCCGAGATGATGCCGAAGCCAACGGCATTCGCCTCGACCCAAGGCCGCGCCAGCGCGCCCAATCCCAAAACTGCCAGGGTGCTGTAGGTGAGGTGCACCGTCGCCGCACCGAAGCCGGTGGCGAGGCCTGTAGCCATGCCCGAGGTCAATGTGCGCTGAATGCACAGCAGGCCCATGGGGCCGATCGGAGCTGCGACGGTGAAACCAATTCCAATGCCGGAGAAAAGCGCGGCAAGAGAATGCGATAGGGGCATGCATCCGCACGAACAAATGAAATCTGTGCGTGTGCGTAGCCGCGAATTCGGCGCCTCGCCTCAACCGGAAGGCTGAAAAGCAAATGAGCGAGCAAACACGATCGTGTGAGTCAGGATCACTACGCTCTCGCGACAACAATGCCATGGCTCGGCATGGAACCGGATCGCATTCTGCTTGAACCCAATCGGATTCGCCGCGACTCAAAAGTCATAGAGTTGTGTGGGATTGTCGACCAGGATCTTCTTGCGAACATCGGCATCCGGTGCCCACACCGGAAGCTGATTGAGCAGGCGGCCATCGTCGATCGCGTAGAGCGGTGCGATGTCGGTGGCTTTCCGTCCCTCGACGTGGCTCGAATCCGGGTGCGGCCAATCGGTACCCCAGACGACGCGATCCGCGTTCGCGGCGATGAGCGCGCGAGCATAAGGCACCATGTCCTGATAGTCAGGCGCAAGCTTCGAGGAGCGGTAGGCGCCGGAAATCTTCACATAGGCCTTGCCGGATTTGACCAGTGCGACGAGGTCCGCAAATCCGGGCTGCTCGACCCCGAGCGAGGCCTCGAGGCCGCCGAAATGGTCGAACACGGCAGGAACCGTCGAGGCCTCCACGAGATCCCTGATGGCCGAGATCATCGACAGCGTGGTGTAGAGCTGCACATGCCAGCCGCGCGACTTCATGCGTTCGACGGCAGCCATGAAGCGGGTGCGGCCGACATTGGGATCGCTGATGCCGCCTGTGGCGAGGTTGATACGGATGCCGCGAAAGCCTTCCTGCTGCATCGCGTCGAGCTGGGCTTCCGTCGTCTTGTCGTCGATCACGGCGACGCCGCGTGCATTCGCGCCGCGCGCCTTCATGCCGAACAGGGTCGAGGAATTGTCGGTGCCGTAGACGCTTGGGGTGACAATCACCACGCGCTCGATATGCAGTGCCTTGTGCAGCGCGGCCATCTCTTCCGGCGAGGCCGGCTCGGGCGTGTAGACGCGGCCCGGGAAGAACGGAAATTTCTCGACGTCGCCGTGGATGTGGGTGTGACAATCGCAGGCGTGCGGCGGAACGTCAAAATTGACCGGCGTTGCGGGTTGCGACGCGCGGGCGTGGGCTCTGGTGGTCATGGCTACTCCGCCGGCGAGGGAGGCAAGCAGGACACTGCGTCGGTTGAGCATCGCTTCTCTCCCTGTTGCCTCATCTATTGTTGCGGAGACAATATCACATGATCAAGGCAGCCGCTGTGCTTCGCTGCATAGCAGCTCGACGAGGTCGGAAATGGGACGCGAGCCATCGATGCGGACGATGGGGCAGGGCAGGCCTGCGAGCCATGCTTCGTCTTTCGGAAGACTGCGGCCTTCGCGATCGCCGGCTTCGTAGTGTGAAGCCCATTCGACGAACGACTCCGTCTCGTCATGACGCCAGCCGCCCCGTGCGACGGCATCAGCACCGAAATGGGCAGCTTCGCGGGCGCGCAAGCGCTGCAAGCGAAGCTCGCGTGGCGTGGTCACGAAGACGACGAGATCGAACGATGGGACGAGCCCGTCGCCCCAGCCGGTGACGGTTCCGCTCAGCACCCAATCGAGCCGCGGCAGAAACATCTCGCGCATCAGGCGCAGACGATCGGCGGCAGGGCGCGTCGTCTGGTAGGGCGGCGCGGTCGGCAGCCAGAAATAATCATCGCTGTCGTGATGCGGCAGCGCCAGCCGCGCAGCCAGCGCGCGGCCGAGCGTCGTCACGCCGGAGCCCGAAGCTCCCATCAGATGGATGCGGCGGCTCTTCATCGGTATCGACCCGAAGATTTGGAGATTACTGCCCCGATGGCGTGCGCAGCCCGTGCCAGGCGTCGCGGACCTGCTGGTAGTGCACCTCCGGCAGATAGTCCGGCGTGTTCAGGCTCAGCGTCTTGACGTCGAGATGGCCGACGGCGCTGAGCAATGTGTAGGAGGCGATGACGCGGTCGCGGAGCGCGCCGATCAGGCGGGCGCGGGCCTGGATCAGATCGGCCTGCGAGTTCAGAACGTCGACCGTCGTGCGTTGTCCGCCGGCGGCCTCGCGCTGCACGCCCTGGAGCGCGACGGTTGCTGCCTTCACCTCGGACTCCGAGGCCGAGACCGCGATCTTGGCGCCTTCATTGGCCACCCAGGCGCTGACGGCCGCCGTACGGGCCTGGTTGCGCATCTGGTCGAGCACGAGCCGGCTCTGTGCCGTGACTTCCTTGGCCTGCCTCGTCTGCGAGGCGGCCTGGCCGCCGTCATAGATCGGCGCGGTGACGTTGGCGACGATCGAGGCCTGGTCGGTGGCGAAAGTGCCGAGCGTCTGGTCGCTGTCGCGGCTGCGGCTGGCGCTGCCCTGAAGGCTGGCGCTGGGCAGCAGCGCGCCTTCGGCGACGCGGATATTGGTCGAGGCGACGTCGACGTCGAAGCTCGCAGCCATCACCGCCGGGTGCTCGCGGATCGCCATCGCGATCGAATCCTCGCGAGTCTTCGGCAGATAACGATCGACCACTTCGGCGGGGCGAAGCGCAGAGGGCGCATTGCCGATCACCTGGGCATAGGTCGCCTGGCTAATCGCAAGCGCGACCTCGGCGGCATTGAGGTCGGCAAGGCCGCGGTTGAGACGCGCCTCGGCTTGGGCGGTATCGGTCGGAGTGACGTCGCCGGCGTTGAGGCGGCGCTGGGTGATGGAGAGAGTCTCGCGCAGGAAGGCGACATTGGAGCGCTGGGCTTCCACGAGCGACTGGTTCGCCAGCACGTTGGTGTAGGCGGTCACCGCGTCAAGCAGCACGCCCTGGCCGACATTGCGCAGGGCTTCGCGGCCGGACTGAACCTGAAGTTCCGCCACCCGCACGCTGTTGGCGGTCCGGAAGCCGTTGAACAGGGTCTGCGACACCGTGACCCCGATGGTCCACGGTTTCAGCGTCGCAGTCTGGATGGTGTTGCCAGGAAGCAGGTTACGCACCGCTTGCAGGCCGGCGCTGAGGCTCGCCACGATCTGCGGCCGATAGCCGGCCAGCGCCTGCGGCACATTCTCGTCGGTGGCGCGCTGCCTTGCACGCTCGGCGTTTAGTTGCGGATTGGTCTGATAGGCCTTGACCAGTGCCTCCGGCAGGGCTTCCGCAGAGGCTGTGACGGGCAGGGCGCAACCAAGCGCCAGCGTGGTCCATGTCGCCAGGACAGCACCCGCGCCCGATCGACGCCGCGTCATCACGCGACCAGCTCTGGCGGCACGCCCAATCATGTAATCCCGCAAAACCCCGGCTGTCCGCCCCCGCCGACGGCGGCTCTCTTAACTGTTTACCCAGCGTCGGTCGCGCAGGCAAACTGCCGCGGGGAAATCCCCCATGAAATCCGTGCTTGTTGCAGGCGCGTCACAGGGTTCTGCAGGAAGGGGCGTAGTCTGACACCAGCCTTACCGCCGGTCGACTTTACCGGTTCTTGTTCACGGGTTTGCGCTTCTCGATGAACGCGGCCATGCCCTCGGAGCGGTCTTCGAGCGCGAAGGTCGAGTGGAACAGGTTGCGCTCGACGCTCATGCCTTCGGCGAGCGTCGTCTCGAAGGCGCGATTGACCGCTTCCTTGGCCATTGCGACCGCGGGGCGCGACATCGTGGCGATCTTCTCGGCGGCGGCCAAGGTCTCGTCCATCAACTTGTCGGCGGGTACGATACGGCTGACAAGGCCGCTGCGCTCGGCTTCCGCCGCATCCATCATGCGGCCGGTGAGGCAGAGATCCATCGCCTTGGACTTGCCGATCGCGCGCGTCAGGCGCTGGGTGCCGCCGATGCCAGGGATGGTGCCGAGCGTGATCTCGGGCTGGCCGAATTTGGCGGTGTCGGCGGCGATGATGAAATCGCACATCATGGCGAGCTCGCAGCCGCCGCCGAGCGCGTAGCCGGCAACCGCGGCAATGGTCGGCTTGCGGCAGCGTGCGATGCGATCGCCGCCGATGGCGGCAAAGTCCTCGGAGAACATGTCGATGAAGCCCTTCGGCTGCATCTCCTTGATATCGGCGCCGGCGGCAAACGCCTTCTCGCTGCCGGTCACGACGATGCAGCCGATGGCGTCATCGGCTTCGAGATCGTCCACGGCTGCGGCGATTTCGCGGAAGACGCCGAAAGAGAGCGCGTTGAGCATCTTCGGCCGGTTCAGCTTGACGATGCCGACTGCGCCTTTGCTTTCGACGATGATGTGTTCGAACGTGCTCATGCTCCACCCACACTTTTGATTGGGCGGGCAATGTGCCCGCTGGCGGGGTGGGCTTCAAGGGGCCAGGATTCAAGGGGGCCAAGAGAAGTCGGGGCGCGCGCAGAACGCACGCCCGGAAAGGGCCGTCAGGCCGGGAATTGAACCAAGATCAGGCCATGAACATGCGCGCGGCAGAGGCCAGCGTCAGCAGCGTCCCGACGCCAATGAAGATCTTGCCGATCAGGGAGCTTTGGTCCCAGGCGGAGCTTGGCTGACTGCTCGCCATGACGGGCGCCGGGCGCGGCTGTGGGTCGGCTGCGGCGATCACCGGTTTCTGCGCAGGCGAGTTATCCTGTTGCAGAGCGCGATCGAGGTCGTTGAGCTGGTCGGGCGCGACCACCTGGCTGTCGGCATTGGCCGCCGGGGCCGCATTATTGTCGGCTGCGGCCTGAACGTTGTCGTTGGCGCGGCCTGTCATCGCGGAGGCCGCGGCCGCAGGCGGCGTGTCGGCGGGCGCGAGCTGCGCATTGGCATTGGCAACTTCCGGCGGCATCTGGCTCGCGGCCGGGACGTCGGCGCTGGCCTCTTTGCCGGCCTTGGTTTCGTCGGCCTGCGGCGTCACGTCTGCCGTGTCAGCCTTGTCGTCGGATTTCTGCGCCGTCTTGCTGCCGGAGTGGTGGCGAGACGCGCGGTGCCGCTGCTTGCCCGCGTCGGCCTGTTTGCTCGAGCTCGTGCTCGTGCTTGCGGCAGAAGTCGGTGCGGCGGAGTTTGGTGCAGCTTGGGCCGTCACTCCAAACAGCAGCAATAGTCCGGCCAAAACGACCAATGCCGCGCGCCCGCTGGCTTTCATCATGTTGACGATCTCCCCAATTCGCCCGTCCCGGGAGCGAACAGAGACCCTGGCGCATGACGACAGCGGGGCAAAAAATGGGAATCTTCGGGCCACACGGGGCAAAACCGGGGCAAACCGGTCGGGCGCATCGGCCCGCCGGATGCGGCAGGGACCGATCGGTGTTAAGAGCCGTGGCGGAATGATGCGGCTGCTTCGGGCCGCGGCTCAGAGCAGATCACGACTTCGTGATCGGCTGGGTCGCTGCGTAACAAATTGAAAGAGCGGCCGAATTGCAATGGTGAGGGGCGCGCGTGCGCGGACGTGAGGACGAATGGACCGGCCTGATGCGGTCGGCCATGGCGGGCGATGATGCGGCGTATCATCGCCTGTTGAAGGCGGTCACGCCGGTATTGCGCGCTGCTGCGAGGCGCGGCCTGGCTCGTGCCGGGCAGCCTCCCGACCAGGCCGAGGATATCGTGCAGGAGATTTTGTTGGCGGTGCATCTGAAGCGGCACACCTGGGACAGCGAAGCGCCTTTCGCTCCCTGGCTGTTCGCGATCGCGCGCAACAAGCTGATCGATGCACTCAGGCGCCGCGGCCGGCGCGTCTTCGTCAACATCGACGATTTCGCCGAAACGCTGCCCGGCGAGACGCCGCAGGAGACCGCCTCGGCCGGTGAGGTTTCGGCGCAGCTGAGCACCTTGCCGCAGCGCCAGCGCGACGTGTTGCAGTCGATCGCGGTCGAGGCCGCCTCGATCAAGGATACGGCGGCGAAATTCTCGATGAGCGAAGGTGCGGTGCGGGTTGCGCTGCATCGGGGGCTTGCGGCCCTGACCGCTAAACTACGGGACCACTCGTGATGGATACCGACCAACTCATTCGCACGCTCGCGGCCGACAACGCCCATCGCGCTCCGCGGGTCGGTGCGCTGCTGACCACGGGACTTCTGGTCGCTGCGCCGTTGTCGATCCTGATTTTCGCGACGTTCCTGGGCGTGCGACCGGACGTGATGACGGCCATGCACAATCCGTTCTTCGACATGAAGTTCGCGGTCACGCTGTCGCTCGCGATCCCCGCGATCATCGTCAGCCTGCATCTGTCGCGGCCAGAGGCCCTGATGCGCGGCTGGGGCTGGCTGCTGCTGCTTCCCGTCGGATTGCTTGCGGTGGCGATCGGCAGCGAGGCGATGATGGCGCCGGCCATGCCGATGACGATGCGGCTCGTCGGCAAGAATTCGCGGGCGTGTCTGTCGGCGATCCCCGCGATGTCGCTGCCGCTGCTCGCGGGCGCATTGTTCGGTCTGCGCCACGGCGCACCGTCGCGTCCTGCGCTGGCCGGTGCGCTCGCCGGCCTGCTGTCGGCCGGGCTCGCCGCCACGCTCTACGCTTCGCACTGCACCGACGATTCGCCGCTGTTCGTCGCGACCTGGTACACGATCGCGACCGCGCTCGTAACCGCGATCGGCGCGGCGGTCGGGTCGAGGGTTTTGAGGTATTAAGCCGCCGACGTCGCGCTCTGCATGCGGTGGAAGCGCAGCACCTGCTGCGCGGTGGAGCTGCGCAAGGCCTCGTAGGTATCGCGCAGCGACAGCATGTCGATCTGCGATCCACCCGACAGTTTTTCGCGCATGGCGATGATCGCGCGCACGCTCGACCATTGCATGCCGGCCACCTTGGCGAGGATCATCACGCCCTCGGTGCGGTTCTCGATCATCATATTCTCGGCAGTCTCGACCGCGACGCCGGCGAGCGCCGCGAGCCCGGCGTTCGTCTCGTCGAACTTGCCCTGCTCGGCGAAGGTCGTGATCTGGAGTTCGTTGAGGCGGCCGTCATCGTGAAGCGACTTCACCAGCGCGCGCGCCATTTCGGTCTGCCGGGTCATCGCGACGGTGCGAACCCGCTGCGCCGCTTCCTGCACGACGCTCGATACTTCGGCGGCCAGTTCGGGGTGGGCGGCCTCCAGCTTCCTGCGCACGCTTAAGGAGGCCTTGGCGACCAGCTTCAGATAATGATGCCGCGGCAGGTCGGGCCGCAGGCCGATGCAGGCGGCAAGGTCGTCGTCGCGTTCGGCACGAATGACGAGGTTCGTGAGAGTATCCTCGGAGAGCCGTGCACCCGGGTTCGCTGCGGTCGATTGCACCACGTCTTCGTTGCCGCGCGACACCAGCACGTCGGTCAGCGCTTCCGACAGCATCCGTCGAAGCGAGATCGCCTTGAGATGGGCCTGGCTCTTGCTGCGTGCGATCTCGATCAGGGTCGTCTCGTCGAGCCGCTCGGACTTCGACAGCACGGGACCCGCGACCTCGATGACGTCGTCGAGCGCAAGCGTGCGGATGATCTGGGGCGGGGCGGCTCCGATCGGCGCGAGCCGGTCGGCGAGCAACGCTTTCGCCGAGGTCTCGATCTGCTCGATCAGGCATTGGAAGACGTCGTCGAACACGCGGATATGGTCGTCGGAATAATCCACCGCGTTGCCCACGAAGAGATCGGTGACGCGGCGCAGCGTCTCGACGCGGCGCGCGACGGTGCCGTGTGCGAGCGCGCTCTGCAATTCCTCGAGCAAATTCTCGGATGACTTGGCGGATTTGGATCTCATGGCCCTGTCCTGGAGCGTTCGGACCGGCGGTACCTTCTCTCGCGCCGGCAGCAAATGAATCGGTCAACTCGTAGCAATGCGGTTGCGCCCCTGCGCCTTGGCTGAATACAGCGCGCTGTCGGCGCGCGCGAGGAACGTATCTGCAGTATCAATGTCGCGTAGCGTCACGACGCCGGCGGAAATCGTCACGTGCATGCCGGGCGAGAATGCGCTCCAGTCGAGCTCGGCCACGATGCTGCGCAGCCGGTCGAGCATGCGCGATGCGGCCTCGATCGCGGTGCCGGGCAGCAGCAGCAGAAACTCCTCGCCGCCATAGCGGCCGAAGCGGTCGTCGGGCCGGATGTTGGCGAAGATGGTGATGGCGAAGGTCCGCAGCACCTCGTCGCCGACGGGATGGCCGTAGGCATCGTTGATGCGCTTGAACCAGTCGAGGTCGATCAGCGCGATGGCGCAAGGTGTGGCCGACTGCCGCGCCTTTTCCATCTCCGCGTCGAGAAGCCGCATGATGCAGCGGCGGTTGTAGGAACCGGTCAGCTCGTCGAGCTCGGCGAGCTCCTCGATCCGCCGATAGGCCGCCTTCAGCTCGATGCTGCGGCGGTACAGGATCTTGCGCAGCGTTGCGCCGAACAGGCCGAGAAAGGCGCACTGGCCGATCACCAGCACGAAGCACAGCATCGAGGCGGTCCGCTGCAGCCGCGTCGCGACCGGCATGCCGATCGGCAGGTTGGAGCCGAGGAACACGGCCGCGAGCGCGATGGTCGCAATTGCCCAGGTCAGCATCGCCTGGGCCGAGCTCATGCGCAGCGTGCCGAATGCAAAGATCAGGAACAGCACGCTGATGAAGGCGATCCCGATCGTCGGCACCGACACCAGGAACACGAATTGCAGCGCCATATGCGCCGAGATCTGGAAGACGGTGAGATAATGGTCGTTGTGCCTGTCGCCGACGCCGGCCTCCGACATCACCACGAAGATGCCAATGATCAGAAGGCCGCCAACCCAGAACAGCGATGGAACGTTGCTGCCAATGACGCCGTCATAGGCGTAGAGCAGCAGCACGAAGGCGGCGAGCGAATAGCTCGCGACCTGGCCGATATACATCTGCCGGCGCTGGCGGATCCGACGGGCCAGCACCTCCCGCGCGGCCGCCTCGGGCGTGAGGACGATATCCGCGGTCTCTGCGGCACTCCTCTCCGGAAAGGACGTCGCGGCCGTACTCATGGTCCCGCCAATGGTGGATGTCAGCCGAAAAAATCTACGTGGCAAGCCTTTAGGTTTGGTATCCTTATGAACCGAATCCGCCAGGGGAACGTTGCGCGGGTAAGGGGCTCCGGCGGCGCGGAATTTTGCAGCCAATTAGGCATCGCAGGCGATATCGCGGACCAAAGCCGGCGCCGTGCGACATAAGGTGCACAGGGCCGTGTTATGGACCGAGCTCGAGCGGGCTGCCTGTGACGGCCCACGGCAAGTCCGAAGAGAGTGTTTCCGTATTATGTTACCGTTCTGCAGCGAAGCAGCCAGCCGCCACGGGCGGAACAAGGAAATCGCGCGTATGTGGGGTAGATCACACAGGTCCCCGTATGACTGCGGTAGGTTGAACAATTTCACTCCTCCCGTCGAACCGTCCGCCGCATCGACCCGACCAACCTTGCGAGACGGCCTTTGAGCGTGACACAGGCGGCTACGGACGAGGTCCTGATCGCCAGGATCGCCCAGGGTGACCGGCTCGCCATGCAGGTGCTGTACGGGCGGCACCATGTCAGGGTGTACAGGTTCGGGCTCAGGCTCGTGCGGGACGAGCAGACCGCGGAAGACCTCATCAGCGAGGTGTTCCTCGACGTCTGGCGTCAGGCCGGCAAGTTCGAGGGTCGGTCCGCTGTCTCCACCTGGCTGTTGGCAATCACCCGATTCAAGGCCCTGTCTGCGCTTCGGCGCAGAAAGGATTTTGAGTTGGACGACGAAGCCGCCAACGCGATCGAGGATTCATCCGACGATCCGGAAACGGTGGTGCAGAAGAAGGATACCAGTGAAGCGTTGCGGGAGTGTCTGACGGGCCTCTCGCCGGACCACCGGGAAATCGTCGACCTCGTCTATTACCACGAGAAATCAGTGGAAGAGGTGGCCGAAATCGTCGGGATCCCGGAAAACACGGTGAAGACGCGCCTCTTCTATGCGCGCAAGAAATTGGCCGAACTGCTGAAGGCAGCCGGCATTGAGCGAGGCTGGCCATGATGGCTTTGAGCAAGAAGATGCTGGAGCAAGAGCCCAGTGAGATCGAGATGCTGCTGCCCTGGCACGCCGCCGGCACGCTGAACGCGCGCGATGCGCGCCGCGTCGAGGAAGCGCTTGCCAGCGATCCGGCGCTCGCAAAGCAATATGCGACGATCCGCGGCGAGTATGAAGAGACCATCCACCTGAACGAAAGCCTGGGTGCTCCGTCGGCGCGCGCGATGCAAAAGCTGTTCGCCGCGATCGACGCCGAGCCGGCGCGCGCGACCGGTTCGCTGCCGCTGTCGGCACGTATCGCCACCTTCTTCGCCAGCCTCTCGCCACGTACGCTGGCCTGGTCGGCGAGCTTGGGAGCCATCGCGCTCTTGCTCCAGGCTGGCATCATCGGCGCCGTGCTGATGAAGACCCAGACCGCGACCTTCCAGACCGCATCGCTCTCGACCGGTGCGCCGATCACGCGTGATCTCGGGGCGGCGGCTCCTTCGCGGGCACTGGTGCGCTTCACGCCCGAGGCGCGCGTCGCCGACATCACCGCGCTGCTCGACAGCTACCAGGCCTCGATCATCGGCGATGCCAAGGGCGGCATGTTCCGCCTCCAGTTCGACAAGGCGATGAGCCAGGACGAACTCGCCGCGCTGCTCGGCAGGATGCAGCGCGAGAAGTTCGTCAACCTCGCCGTGGCGGCGCCTTAAGCGCGCCTTCGCAGCAATGATGCGCAAGTCCGAGAGTAAATTGCGAGCCGGGGCCCATGCTTCGTCGGCCGGAGCCGCGCTCCTGCTCGCCGCCTGCCTCGGTATCGAGGTCGCCCACGCCCAGGCGATCATGCGCACGCCCACGATCAACATTCCCTCGCGCACGCCAACAATCTCTCCGAACATCGCGGCGCGAGCCATGAACGTCGATCACGGCCCTCGCGTGGCACCGACGCCTCACATCTCGGCGCGGCTGGCGCCGACGACGGTGCTGCCCTATGCGCACTACTCGCCGAACCTCTATCCGGCGTGCTCCGCCCCATATCGCGATGCCGACGGCGAGTGCCTGGGGCAGCCAAATGGTGGCGGCGACGGCGGCGGCAAATCGGCCAAGAAGACCGCCGGCAAAGGACGAGGCAACAACCTGCCTGTCGCCATCGGCTCGCGCAGCTTCGCCAATGAATTCGTCGCGGAGATCGACAGTGCGCTATCGGCGACCGAAGCCGACGAGCTTGCGCGACGTCACGGCCTGACCCGCGTCTCTTCGGAGAATTTCCCGCTGATCGGGGCCACGGTTGGCCTGTTCCGCATCACCGACGGGCGGCCGTACGAGACGGTGCGGCGCGAATTCGCGGCCGACGCCAGCGTGCGCTCGCTTCAGCCGAACTTCCGCTACGTGCTTCAGGATCAGAAGCCGGCCGTGCCGACCGAAGGCGATCCGGCGCAATATGCGCTGTCGAAGCTGCGCCTTCCGCAGGCGCATACCCTGGCGCACGGCAGCAACGTCACAGTCGCGGTGATCGATTCCGGGATCGACGCCAGGCATCCCGAGCTCGCCAATTCCATTGCCGACAATTTCGATGCGCTCGGCAGCGGCGAGGGGGCCCATGTTCACGGCACCGGCATTGCGGGGGTGATCGTGGCGCATGCCAAGCTGATGGGCAGCGCGCCGGAAGCGCGCATCATTGCCATCAGGGCCTTCGGCGGCACCACCGGCGGGGCCGAGAGCTCGTCCTACGTCATCCTGCGCTCGCTCAATTATGCCGCCGAGCACGGCGCCCAGATCGTCAATATGAGCTTTGCCGGTCCCAAGGACGCGGTGATCGAGCGCGCGATCGCGGCGACCGCGGCGCGCGGATTGGTGCTGATCGCGGCCGCCGGCAATGCCGGCCCCAAATCGCCGCCGCTCTATCCCGCCGCCAATCCCAATGTGATCGCGGTCAGTGCGACCGACCAGCAGGACAGGCTGTTCGCCGCATCCAACCGCGGCAATTACATCGCGCTGGCTGCGCCCGGGGTCGATATCTTCCTGCCGGCGCCTGACGGCAAGTACCAGATGACGTCGGGCACCTCGTTCTCGGCGGCTTACGTCTCCGGCGTTGCGGCGCTCCTGCTCGAGCGCAACTACGCCCTGAAGCCGGAAGCGCTGCGCATGACGCTGGCGAAGACGGCACGTGACCTCGGTTCGCCCGGGCGTGACGATCTCTACGGCGACGGCGAGGCGGATGCGTTTGCCGCGGTGACGGCCGTTCCCGCCAACAACGCGACGCCGGTCGCATCTGTATCAGCTACAACTAAACGTGAAGATGCGCAGCCGCGCCGCGACGACCCCGGCGCCCGCGCAATCGAGCAGCCCTCGCTGTCGAGCGCGGACGATAAATCCACGATTTCTCAGGCGGATAGGCCGGCGGCGCGATAGCGCCCGCGTCAAGATTGCGCATCGGCCAATGGTTAAATAATCGAACGCCGGATTGAACGTTCAGCCAGCTGCCACGACCAAATGATGTGGGAGCGGTCATCCCTCCCCATCAGTCATATCAGGCGCGAGCGCCCATCCACCCCAAGCGCCCATATGGCTCGACCCGTCCGGTTGTCCCCCCGGACGGGTCTTTTCCTTTTTGGGGGTCCGGTTTCTTGAAGCGTCGTTTGAGATCACCTTGCGGTTGAGCCCGCGGGGCGATCGTCGTCACGACTCGGCGCCGGTTACGCGGCAAGCCCGCTATGCTTGCGCGGAGCTTGACTCGCAAACCCCTGAAAACTCCGCACGACTACGGTATTTCATGACGAGAGCCGTGTCGTTGCTGGACAAGTCAAATCTTTTCCACAAAATATTCATGTCGCTTCTAAATTGATTCGTGTGCGTTGCGTCGCGTCCGTATTTTTCTCCAGACGGGCTGGTTCATGACACATCGCCAAGAGTCGGTTGGTGCCGCGGCTGCAGGTCGCGACATTGCGGCACGCTGGTGCGCTCTCGCCGAACAGCGGCTGGAGCATCTGTCCGAAATGTTCGAGACCGGACGCTGGCGCCGCTATCACAGCGAAATCGCATTCCTCGAAAACATCCAGGAAGCCAAGCGCGCGGTCGAGACCTGGCGCGCGCTTGCGACTGGCGGAGACGTCGCCGCGGCCGCCGCAAGCGTGACCTCCGCCTTCGGCTGGTCGCCGGCGACGATGCCGCGCGTGTTTCCGCGCGAGCAGGCCCAGACCGTGCAGCCCCAGATCTTGCAGCCCAAGGCCGTGCACATCGCGCCCGAGACGTCCGTTCCGGTCAGGCTCGAGCCCAAGCCGGACGTGCTTGCCGAAATCGTCGAGGCGCCGATAGCTCCGGTCGCCCCCGTTGCACCGATCGCGCGGCCGGCTCGCATTGCGCCGGCAGCTCCGCCTGCGCCAATTGCCCGGAAGACGGCGCCGGCGGCTCCCATCGCGCCAGTCGCTCCGGCTGCACCGTCGATCGCCTCGTTCCTTCAGACCTTCTCGCCGCCTGCCGATGAAATCGTCGCGGCCCCCGAGCGCGTGGTCGAATTCACCTTCAGCCTCGACGGCATCGAAGCAAAGTACCCGCTGCTGCGCAATTCGTTCTAGGGGCCGACGCTCCCGAGGCGCGCCGCGGCCGGGCCGCCGACCGCGGACCTACTGCCGGACGGCATTGACGCCGATCATCACCTGCGCGAAGCGTTGCGCCCCTTCCGCCAACAGATCCGACGTCACCGCCCGCGCGTGATCCAGGCCGACCACGGCGCCGCGTGGGGTTTCCGAGATCATGTTGTTGTTGACGAGGGCGGTGCCGGCGCCTGCTACGACGGAGACGCCGACGCCGGCCAGTGCCTTGCGGATCACATTGCCCGAGATCACGACGTCGCGCAGATATTTGCCCCAGCCGGCGACGATGCCGTAGGACGGCGCATTCTCGATCACATTGCCGGTCACGGACGTATCGGCCTCGATGTAGATGCCGACGCCGGCGTCGTCGTCCGGCGCGGTGCCGATCGGCCGCTTCGGGATCAGATTGCGGATGATATTGCCTTGAACGACCGCAATACGTCCGCCCTCATTGAAATTGCAGACGGAGACGCCGACGGCGGCGCCATCGACAGTGTTGTTGGCAATCACTGCGGCTTCGAATGAGAACTCCGAGTAAAGCGCGACCTCGCGGACGTCGCTGACGCTGTTGCCCGAAATGTGGATGTTTGAAGCCGAATTGCCGCGCACCGCGGAGTAATCGCAATTTTTGATGCGGTTGCCGCGCACGATGACGTTGCTGGCGCGGAAGGCGTTGATGGCGTTGCCGTACTGGCCGGAGCCGCCGGGCCCGGCCTTGATGTCCTCGATGCGATTGTCGGCGACTACAGTGCCGTCGTCGCCGATGGCGGTGCGCAGGATCTCGATGCCGTTGTCGTTGGTGCCGATGATGGTGTTGCGCGACACGCTGAGGCCTCTGGCATCGAACGAGACCACCGCGGTTGCCGCGATGTCGGTAAAGATGTTGCCGGAGATATCGCCCGAGACCTGCTCGAGCCAGATGCCGCTGTCGCCCGAGGACGCGATCTCGCAATCGATGATGCGGACGTCGCGGCCGCCGAGCACATGGATCAGCCCGCGCCGCGTCGGCAGCGGAATGCCGCCGCCGTCGAAGGTGATGCCGGCGAGGCCGATTGCGTCAGAGCCCTCGCTCTGGATCGCTGAGGCACCGCCGGTAAAGACGAGTTTCGTCGCGCCGCGCACGCCGATCAGCTGCGCGCCATTTGGCAGCCGCAGCAGCCCGGTTCGGTAGAGTCCCGGCGGCAACGCCAGCGGCATCTGCGCGCGCGAGGCTTCGTCGATCGCGCGCTGGAGCAGCCGCGTCTGGTCTTCGCTGCTGCCGGGCCGTACGCCATATTGGGTTGCATCGCGTCCGAGCAGCGATGTCAGCGGCGCCGCGCGCGCAGCGTTCGCGGGCATGGCGAGCGCGCCCGCGATGCCGGCGGTCGAAGCTCCGATGAGATGACGGCGATTGAGGTCCATGACGCGTCCTTCGGCGGACGCGGGAAGTGTCCGCGACAGTTAGGTAGCGCAGGGCGGCTTTGGCGGTGGGGATTATTCGCGGTAGGGTTAAGTGTTTACCGCAAGGCCGGCGTATTCCGCCCCTTCCTTGCCAAACCCACCAGCTCCATCAGCATCGCTTCCCCCGCGTCCACCAGTTCCTCCAGCGTGATGCGCGGGGCGCCCTTGCGCCGCACCGCGCCGCTGCGCGCGAGCAGGGGAATGTGGATGAACGCCGCCAGCTTCGGTCCGCCGGCCCTGACGTTCTCGATCGCACGCCAGCTCAAGTAGTTGCAGAGATAGGCACCGGCATCGCGCGAGGGCCGCGCATCGATACCGGTGAGGCGCGCGGCGCGCAGCAGTCTTGCGGTGTGAGGACCGAAATTCATCGCGTCGGCATGGCCGGCGATGCCGCGCTTGCTCGAGCGGGTGTTGGCGGCATCGGGCCAGAGCATCGTGACGGCGTTGCGTGCGCGGCTCTCGATGCGCAGGTAAGGTGTGCGCGCGGCGAGGCCGAACATCAAGAGCGCATCCGGCCGCACTTTCGCGAGCACCTCAGGCAATTGCCGCTCGACCGCCGCATAGGTCACCGGAAAGATGTGGCGCGAGAGCTCGACATCATCGAGCGCGGGACGGCGCAGTTGCGCCAGCCGCGCGACCAGCGGCTGGGTCGGATTATGCGGCGCACCGGGAAACGGGCCGAAGCCGGTGAGGAGAACGCGGAGCTTGTCGGACAATGGATGTGATCCTCTCGATCCTGTCGGGGACACCGGCATCCAGTAAACACCGGGATAAGTCGTCTTCCAAGCTCGCGGATCGTCAGATCCCCGATGCGGGATCGTCCCTGTGGCGCTCGCGGTAGGTCCGCGTCTTTTCGCGGTTGCCGCACAAGGTGGATTGGCACCAGCGCCGCGTGCCGGGCTTCGAGCGATCGAAAAACACCCGCCGGCACTCGTCGGCGGCGCACATCTTCAGCCGCGCGAGCGTGCCGGCCGACGCCGCGTCATACAATTCGGCGACGATCGCCGACAAGCCCGCTTGCGAATCGCTCGTGACAGGCCTGAGTGCAAAACCATCCTTGCCGATGGCGGCGACACTGAGTGCAAGCGGCTCCATCGCGGCGTTGAGCGGGGTGGTGACGGCTTGTTTGAGATGGCGCTCCGCCGGCTCGCATTTGAGGTAGTCGCGGATCGCGGCGCGCAGCCGCAAGGCCGCCTCGAAGGTCTTCTGCGATGGCGCAACGGCACGTTGGATCAGCCCATGCTGGTGCATCCATTCGCCGAGCGCGGCCGGATCTTGCAGCTCGTCCGCCTGCTTATGCTGGACGCCGTGATGGATGAAGTGCCGCAGATCCAGCGTGTTGGCGAAATCGTAGAGATTCGCCAGCGCGTCCGGCACGTGGAACTTGCGTGATTCCCTGGACATGGAACACCATTTAATCTTGTTTACTGGTTGAAACAAGTAACCTGTATAGATAGTTTACTGGTGTCGAAGACAGGAAATGGAGTTTCATCATGTTGCACGTCAATCGTCCGCCGATCTCGACCGAGGAAGTCTCCTACCGGAAATACGTCGAGGTGCTGGATACCGAGATGGCCTATGTCGACGTCGGAACGGGCGACCCGATCGTATTCCTGCACGGCAATCCGACGCCGTCTTATCTCTGGCGCGGCATCATCCCCCATCTCCTGCCGTATGGCCGCTGCCTCGCGCCGGACTATGTCGGCATGGGCAATTCGGGCGCCGCGCCGAATGGGTCGTATCGCTTCGTCGATCACCAGCGCTATCTCGATGCCTGGTTCGATGCGATGGGTCTGAGCCGGAACGTGATTCTTGTCGTGCACGACTGGGGTTCGGCGCTCGGCTTTCACTGGGCCCATCGTCACCCGGAGAGGGTCAAGGCGATCGTCTACATGGAAGGCATCGTTCGGCCGTTCCACTCCTGGGACGAATGGCCGGACGCGACGCGCGCCTTCTTCCAGGGCCAACGGAGTCCGCGAGGCGAAGACCTGATCCTGCAGAAGAACCTGTTCATCGAATATCTGCTGCCGCTGCGCCATATCGCGCCGGACGCATTGGAGGTCTATCGGCGCTACTACCGCAATCCCGGTCCGAGCCGCCAGCCGATGCTGACCTGGACGCGCGAATTGCCGATTGAGGGCGAGCCTGCCGATGTGGTCGCGATCGTCGAGGCCTACGCGGATTGGATGTCGAAGAACCGGATTCCGAAACTGTTCATCGATGCCGAGCCGGCGGGCTTCCTGATCGGCGCACAGCGCGAGTTCTGCAGGGCCTGGCCCAATCAGGAGACCGTCCTGGTGAAGGGGGCGCACTTCCTGCAGGAGGAGGCGCCGCAGGAGGTCGGCGAGGCGACCGCGCGTTTCGTGTCGAAGGTGCTGGCCGGGCAGATCAGCTAGAGCGTTTTCGGGCGAAGTGGATACCGGTTCGCGTCAAGAAAACGCGTCAAGACAAGAATCTAGAGCCCCGTTCCGATTCCATCGGAGCGGAGCTCTAGGCCGTCACGAGATCGCGTTGGATCGCGAGAGCTCGGACTTCGCTTCACTTCTCCCCGTCGGGGGAGGTGAAGCGGCCTCAATGCAGTAACTCCAGGATCTGCTCGGCGGCGAGCGCCGGCGTGAGATGCCCGTCGGCGACTTCAGCCTCGATCTTCCTGACCTTGCTGCGCACCGAGGCTTCGCTGCGCAGCCGCGCCAGCATGCGCTGCTCCAGCATCGACCACATCCATTTGATCTGCTGGTAACGCCGGCGCGCGGCAAATTCGCCGGATGCGTTCATCGCCTTGCGGTGATCCAAAACCTTCTGCCAGAGCTCGGCGATGCCAGTGCCGGCGAGCGCCGAATAGGTGACGACAGGCGGATTCCAATGCTCGGATCGGGGGCTAAGGATATGCAGCGCGCTGCGATAGTCGGCAGCGGTGACGTTGGCGCGCTTGAGATTGTCGCCATCGGCCTTGTTGATCGCGATCATGTCGGCCAGCTCGACCAGGCCCTTCTTGATGCCTTGCAGCTCGTCGCCGCCGCCGGGCAGCATCAACGCGAGGAAGAAATCTGTCATGTCGCAGACCGCTGTCTCGGACTGGCCGATGCCGACGGTCTCGACCAGCACGACGTCGAAGCCGGCCGCCTCGCACAAAAGCATCGCCTCGCGCGTCTTGGCGGCGACGCCGCCGAGCGTGCCCGACGACGGCGAGGGGCGGATGAACGCATTGTCGGACGCCGACAATCGTGCCATCCGCGTCTTGTCGCCGAGGATCGAGCCGCCGCTGCGCGCGGAGGACGGATCGACGGCGAGCACGGCGACCTTGTTGCCCTGCTCGATCAGATAGGTGCCGAGCGCATCGATGGTGGTGGATTTGCCGACGCCGGGCGAGCCGGTGATACCGACGCGAACCGCCTTGCCGGTGTCGGGCAGCAGCATCTGCACCAGCTCGCGCGCCAACGCCTGATGGTCGCTGCGCCGGCTCTCGACCAGCGTGATGGCCCGCGCCAGCGCCGCGCGATGACCTGCGCGCAAGTCGCGTGCGAGGGAGGTAATGTCCAGCGGAGTCTTCTTCTCAACCATGCCCTGCTTTACAACGACGAGAGCAAGCAGGCGAGGGCCCCTCAGGCCTTGGTAAGTCAGGCCTTGGTAAATCAGGCCTTGGTAAATCAGGCCTTGGCAAAACCGGCCGCCCGCATGGCCTGACCCATCTGGCGATCCGCCTGGTCCATGAAGGTCTCGAACTGGCTGGCATCGCGCCACACGGTGCCAAGACCGCGTCCGGTCATGAAGTCCTTGAAGGCGGGGGAATCGTACACCGTCTTCAGGGCCGCGGTCAGCCGGGCGGCGATCTGCGGAGCGAGGCCCCTGGGGGCGCCGATGCCGCGCCATGAGCTGGTGGAATAATCGACGCCCAGCGTCTCCTTCAGCGTCGGGACATCAGGGAAAACCGGATTGCGCGTTTGCGCCATGATCGCAAGGCTGCGCGCCTGGCCGGCTTCGATGGTGGCGCGCGCCTCCGGCACCGAGCAGGTGGTGAGATCGAGACTGCCGGCGACGAGATCCTGCATGGCCGGTGCTGCGCCATTCGATGCCGACCATGCCACCTGGTTTGCCGGCAATCCCATCGCCCGCATCCAGCCCACGAGGGCGAGATGCCAGATGCCGCCTTGTCCCGTGCCCGAGGCCTTGAAGCGCCCCGGGGGGGCCAGCTTGATGGCATCCATCAGCTCCTTCGCCGTCTTGTACGACGAGGATGTGGAAACCTGAACGCCCGGCGGGTCTTCGTTCATCAGCGCCAGCGGCGTGAAGCTTCGCGGCGTCAGCTGCGTCAGGGCCTGCCAATGCAGCATCGCGATTTCGACCGTCAGCATGCCGATGGTATAGCCATCCGGTGGTGCGGCTGCGATCTCGGCGTGGCCGACAGCGCCGGAGCCGCCGGTGCGATTGACGACGTTGAACGGCTGGCCGAGCTCCTTCTCCAGCAGCGTCGCGACGATGCGCGCAGTCGCATCCGAGCCGCCACCTGCACCCCAGGGCACGATCACCGTCACCGGCCGCGCCGGATAGGCTTGGCCGCGTGCTGGGGAGAGGAGAGCGGATGTGGCGGCAGCCACAGAAGAGGCCGCGAAAGCGCGGCGCGAAATTGCTGACATTAATGTTCCCGGCGGCGCCCTCGGGAATCGGGCTGATTATGAGGCTGCATGTTACGCGGCTTTGCGTATGTCGCAAGCG
This sequence comes from Bradyrhizobium sp. CCBAU 53340, assembly GCF_015291645.1. Lineage (NCBI taxonomy): Bacteria > Pseudomonadati > Pseudomonadota > Alphaproteobacteria > Hyphomicrobiales > Nitrobacteraceae > Bradyrhizobium > Bradyrhizobium sp. CCBAU 53340. Next base: position 5,532,952 of record NZ_CP030055.1, on the reverse strand, counting down.
GCCGCCTCGCGGCGCCGAGAGCCGCCTCTTATTGTGGCTCTTCCGCATCGCCCTTTGGCCGCGTCCCGCCGAAGATTCGCGCGCCCTCCGGCGTCAGATAGGGCTTCAGCGTCTCCCACGGAACGTACGCGACATATTGGCCCTCGGCGTAAGGGCCGACCGCATAGGGCGGGTAGTGGAAGGTGAGACCGGAGCTCCTGCCTGTTTCGGTCGAGGGCGCAAGCGTCACGGCGCCGATCTTGAGCAGGCTCGGCGTGAGGCCCTTGAACCATTCCTCGGTCGCGGTCTCGCTGCTGTCGCGCTTCTTTTTCTCGACCTTGAGCGAGGCGATGATGGCCTTCACCATCGCTTTCATGGTCGCGCCGTTATCGGCGGTCTCGGTGAAGAACGGGCGGATCGAAATCCGTTTGTTCTCGGACTTGTCCCACAAGATCGTGTTCACGTCCGAATTGGGATGAGCGCCATGGGTATCCATGTAGTCGTCGCGCAGGACGCTGACATAGCGATCGGCAACGACGGAGCGGATCGAGTATCTGCGCTCGAAATCCCAGCCGCCCTCCTTGAAGAATTGCGGATCCTGCTTGCGCGAGGCCGCGGCGTCGCCTGCGTTCTTGTCGAGCCACTTTTTGCCTTCGGCGAGGCAATCGGCGGCCAGTGTCGCATCGGCCTTGATCTTGTCGTCGAGAAAAACGCGCGCGTCGATGTTCTTGTTCTTGACGACGGCATCGGGCTTGGGGTCGGCAGCGAGGGAGGGGGAGGCTACGGCGATCGTCGCGACAGCAGACAGGATCGCGAGCAATCCGGCCCGCACATTTGCACGATGATATGTCACTTCAATATCCATCAACTCTGTATCCGACGGCCGTCGCGACGACCGCCGTTGCGGCGCTCGGATGTCTGCATGAACATAATGATCGCAAGATGAACCGGCGCAGAACGCGCGGTGCGAACACTGGGGCGTGAAGATTGGTCGCGGCAGCAGGCCCGCGGGTTTGATGCCGGAAGTCCGGGGGCGGCAGACTTACTCCGCTGCCTCGCTATGCCCGAGCCGGGCATTCAGCTTGCGGATCAGCTCCTCGGCCGCATCGGCGATCACGGTGCCCGGTGGGAAGATCGCTTCCGCGCCGGCGGCATAGAGTGCCTCGTAATCCTGCGGCGGCACCACGCCGCCGACGATGATCATGATGTCCTCGCGGCCCTGCTTCTTCAGTGCGGCCTTCAATTCCGGCACGGCGGTGAGATGGGCGGCGGCGAGCGAGGAGACGCCGAGAATGTGCACGTCGTTTTCGACCGCCTGCCGTGCGGCTTCGTCGGCGGTCGCAAACAGCGGCCCGATGTCGACGTCGAAGCCGATGTCGGCGAAGGCCGAGGCGATCACCTTCTGGCCGCGATCGTGGCCGTCCTGGCCGATCTTGGCGACGAGGATGCGCGGGCGGCGACCTTCCGCCTCCTCGAAGGCGTCGATCAGCGCCTGAACCTTCTCGACCTGGTTGCCCATGCTGGACGCCTCCCGCTTGTAGACGCCGGTGATCGACTTGATCTCGGCGCGGTGCCGGCCGAATACCTTTTCCATCGCGTCAGAAATCTCGCCGACGGTCGCCTTGGCGCGCGCGGCATCAATGGCAAGCGCGAGCAGGTTACCATTGCCTTCGCCGGCCGAGCGCGTGATCGCGGCGAGCGCGGCGTCGACGTCGGTCTGATTGCGTTCGGATTTCAGTCGCGTCAGCTTGTCGATCTGCAAGCGTCGGACATTGGTGTTGTCGACCTTGAGGATGTCGATCGGCGTCTCGTCTGCCGGCTTGTACTTGTTGACGCCGATCACCGCCTGCTTGCCGGCATCGATGCGGGCTTGCGTCTTGGCCGAGGCCTCCTCGATGCGCAGTTTCGGCACGCCGGCTTCGATGGCTTTCGCCATGCCGCCGAGCTCCTCGACCTCCTGGATGTGGCCCCACGCCTTCGCGGCGAGGTCACGCGTCAGGCGCTCGACATAATAGGAGCCGCCCCAGGGATCGATGATGCGGGTGGTGCCGCTCTCCTGCTGCAGGAACAGCTGGGTGTTGCGGGCGATGCGCGCCGAGAAATCGGTCGGCAATGCCAAGGCCTCGTCGAGCGCATTGGTGTGCAGCGATTGGGTATGGCCCTGCGTCGCCGCCATCGCCTCGACGGTGGTGCGCATCACGTTGTTGAAGACGTCCTGCGCGGTCAGCGACCAGCCTGACGTCTGCGAATGCGTCCGCAGCGACAGCGAGCGCGGGTCCTTCGTGTTGAAGGGTTTCAGCAGCTTCGCCCAGAGCAGCCGCGCGGCGCGCAGCTTGGCGACCTCCATGAAGAAGTTCATGCCGATCGCCCAGAAGAACGACAGGCGCGGCGCAAAGCGGTCGACGTCGAGACCGGCCGCCAAGCCTGCACGCAGATATTCGACGCCGTCGGCGAGCGTATAGGCGAGCTCGAGATCCTGCGTCGCGCCGGCCTCCTGCATGTGATAGCCGGAAATGGAAATAGAGTTGTATTTCGGCATCTTTTGCGAGGTATAGGCGAAGATGTCCGAGATGATCCGCATCGAGGGCGCGGGCGGATAGATGTAGGTGTTGCGCACCATGAACTCTTTCAGAATGTCGTTCTGAATGGTGCCCGACAGCTTTTCCGGCGGCACGCCCTGTTCCTCGGCGGCGGCGACATAGAGCGCGAGGATCGGCAGCACCGCGCCGTTCATGGTCATCGACACGCTCATCTGGTCGAGCGGAATGCCCGCAAACAGCGTGCGCATGTCGTAGATGGAATCGATGGCGACGCCGGCCATGCCGACGTCGCCGCCGACGCGCGGATGGTCTGAGTCATAGCCGCGATGGGTGGCGAGATCGAAGGCGACCGAAAGGCCCTTCTGTCCGGCCGCGAGATTGCGGCGGTAGAACGCGTTGGAATCCTCCGCCGTGGAGAAGCCGGCATATTGCCGGACCGTCCAGGGCTGGTTGACATACATGGTCGGGTAGGGGCCGCGCAGATAGGGCGCGATGCCCGGATAGGTCTCGAGGAAATCGAGCCCGGCGATATCCGCCTCGCCGTAAGCGGGCGTCACCAGGATGCCCTCAGGCGTCAGCCACGGTTCGGCGCTGCCGGATGGCGCGGCGGTGGCGGTCCGCTCGAAGGCGACATCGGCGAAATTGGGAATGCGGCTCATGGCTTCAACCATCATAAACGCTCAATCATGATCCGGATGCTGATGGCTGACGATGGTCGCCATCTTCTCCGGTCCGTAATTCTGCTGCGTGGTCTGGCTCGGCAGGTTGGAGATTCCGACCACCCAGCCGAGGCGCGATTCAGTTCCGTATTGCCGTGTCGGCACCAGCCGGTCTGGCCGGTCGAAGGTGCCGGTCATGATCTCGATGCGCGGGCCATCGATGCGCCGGAAGCTCAGCGGCGTTCCGCAGGCCGCACAAAAGTCGCGCATCGCAATCGTAGAGGATTGGAACGCAGATGGCTTGCCCTTGGTCCAGGCGAAATCCGTGCGGTTGATGTCGGCAAAGGAGGCGAACGGCGCGCCGCTCGCCTTCTGGCACATCCGGCAGTGGCAGATCGAAACCCGGTTCGGCGTGGCCGTGACGGCGAAGCGCACTGCGCCGCACTGGCAGCCGCCGGTGAGAACGGGTTTGCTGGCGTCGGTCATGCCTGTTCCATCCGCACATAAGCGTCTTGCAGCGTCGCAAGCGCATCGCCACCGGCGAAGACAAAGCCCGCAACGCCAGCGGCCTGCAGAGCCGCCTCGGCTTCCCCGGGGCGGCCTGCCAGATAGATATGTCGCGCGCCCGCGGTTTGCAGGGCCTTCGCTGCGGCTTCGGCGTGGTCCGCGTAGACCTTGTCGCTGGAACAGAGACAGACGAGCGGGGCGCCGGAGGCCTTGAAGGCGGCCACCAGCTTGGCGGGATCGGCAAAACCATCGCTATCGAGGGCCTGGATGCCGCCGGCCTCGAAGAAGCTCTTGGCGAAGGTCGCGCGCGCCGTGAAATCGGCGGGGGTGCCAAGATTGGCCAGGAACACGCTTGGCCGTTTGCCACGCGCCTTCAACGCGGCGTCGGATTTGTCGCGCAGCGCCTCGAATGGCTGCGCAAGGCGGATCGGCGGCAGTGGATCGAACTTGTACTTCTGCTCGCCATAAGGTGCCAGCGCGATCGGCGTCGCCTTCAGCACCGCCGTCTCGCTCTCGTGCAGGTTTGGAAATTCGCTGGCGCCCGTCAGTACGTCGCGGCGCTTGGCGATGTTGGCATCGCGTGCCTTTCGCGCCGCCGCGACCTTGCTCTGGAACAGCCCCTGCTGAAGCGCAGCAAAGGCGCCGCCGGCTTTCTCGCTCTCCTGAAACAGCGCCCAGGCGGCCTCGCAGAGCTGCGCCGTGAGCGTCTCGATGCCGCCGGATCCGGCCGCGGGATCGCTGACCTTGGCAAGATTGCTTTCTTCCAGCAGCAGAAGTTGCGTGTTGCGTGCCACACGCCGCGCGAACGGATCAGGCAGCCCGAGCGCCAGCGTATGCGGCAGCACCGTGATCGCGTTGGCGCCGGCGAGCCCTGCCGCGAACGTCGCGATGGTCGCGCGCAGCATGTTCACATAGGGGTCGCGCTGCGTCAGCATGCGCCAGGCCGTATCGGCGGCAATGAACAGCGGCTTTGGCGTCAGGCCGCAGGCGGTCTCGACGCGCGCCCATAGCAATCGCAGCGCGCGGAACTTTGCCATGGTCAGGAATTGGTCAGCATCTGCGGCAAGCCGCGCATAGACCATGCCTTGGGCGGCTTCCAGCGGAACGCCGGCGCTTTCGATGGCGCGCAGATAAGCGACGCCGCAGGCGAGCACGAAAGCGAGCTCCTGCACCTCGGAGCCGCCGGCGTCGTGGATCACGCGCCCGTCGGCCGACGCGAACGGTCCCTTGAAACCGAGCGCGGCGAGGCCCTTGATACCGCCGGTCACCGCCGGAACGATTTCGTCCCAGCTATAAGGGCTGTGGCCCCACGCGGCACAGCCGGCCAGCGGATCGAGTCCGAAGCGGATAGCGCAGGCGGCGGGATCGAGGCCCTTGCTTTTCAAATATTCCGCTACATGGATCGCAGCCATCCGCGATTGCGGGCCGACCTGAAGCTCGAGGCCGATGCCCGCATCGAGGTGAATGTCCTTCAACACCTTCGCGACTGCGCCGGCCGTCGGTTCCAGGCCGAAACCGTGGCTGCCACTGCCGCCGGCGAATACCAGCGCAAGCCCCGTGGCCCCGTTCTCCAGATCCTGCAAGGCCTGTGCGTTCGCCACGGCCGCATCGGGATGGTCGATCCGCTGCATGATCTGCCACGGCGCCGCCGGCGCACGTCCCGCCACCGGCGCAACGCCCCTGGCGCGCGGATAGAGCGGCTCGATCTTGAGACCGTCATAGGTCTTGCCGACCAGCTTCTCGAACGGCGCGCCCTTCAGCACGCCGTCGACCAGCTTGCGCCAGTCCTCGACGGTTGCCTTGGGAAAATCGGCCGCCAGCGGCAGATCGTCAGTCACGGAGGTCATACGGCCAAAGGCTCCCGAACATCTCGATATTCGCAGGCGAATTTGCCACGCCGGACCGTCCCTGCAAACGGTCGTTTTTGGTTAACCGGTATCCGGAAGCCGCTCAATGCCTTGCGTCGAGACGCTGGCGAGGCCGTCACGCACACGATGGCCTGATATGACGCGATCGGCTGCGATTTCGGCCAGCGGTACCAGCACGAAGGCGCGCTCGAACAGCCGCGGATGCGGCAGGGTCAAATCAGGCTTCTGAAGCGACACGTCGTCATAGGCGATCATGTCGAGGTCGAGCGTGCGTGGCCCCCAACGCCGATCCTTGTCGCGCGTGCGGCCGAACTTCTGTTCGACCTTCTGCATGACGAACAAGAGCGCGTGCGGATCAAGATCGGTCTCGATCTCGACGCAGGCATTGACGAAGGGATCCTGGTCCGCATCGCCCCAGGGCGGCGTCGCGTAATCCGACGAGCGTGCGACCACCGTGGCCTGTGCCATGCCGCAGATATGGGCGATCGCCTTTTTGAATGTCGCGCGGACATCGCCGACATTGCCGCCGAGAGCGATCAGCACGCTCGCCATGTCAGGGATGCCGCGAGCGGGTCAGCATGATGCCGACATCGTCGAAGATCGCGGCGATCGGGGCGTGCGGCTTGTGCACGGTGATTTTCACGGCGCGGATGCGCGGAAAGTGCGACAGGATGGCGTCGGCGACGGCACCCGCCGCGCGCTCCAGCAGCTTGTAATTGGTGTTCTTGAACGCCGCCGTCGTGGTCGCCACCACGTCGGCATAGGAGACGGTATCGGCGAGCCGGTCGCTGCGCGAAGGCTCCGACAGATCGGTATAGAGCTCGAGGTCGATGACGAAACGCTGGCCGACTTCGGTTTCGTGATCCATCACGCCATGGCGCGCATGGATCGACAGGCCGGTCACGAAGATCGTATCGGTCATTGCTTGCTCTCGATTGCGTGTGCGACCCGCAAGGCCTGCAAGGTCTCGGCGACGTCATGGGTCCGGATGATCTTCGCGCCCTTCTGCGCGGCGATCAGATGCGCAGCGATCGAGCCGGCGAGCCGCTCTTTCGGCTCCGACGGCCACACCGAGGCGATGAAGCGTTTTCGCGAGGCACCGACCAGGATCGGCAGGCCGAACATGTCGAGCTCGTGTAAGCGCGCCAGCGCGATCATGCTCTGCTCGGCGGTCTTGCCGAACCCGATGCCGGGATCGAGCACGATCTTGCTGCGCGCGATACCGGCCTTAGCGGCGATATCGAGCGAGCGCAGGAAGAACGCCTTCATGTCAGCGACGATGTCGATGGCGGAATCGACGCTGTCGCGGTTGTGCATGACGATGACGGGGACGCCTCTCGCAGCAATCAGCGGCGCCATGTGGGCGTCGCGCTGCAATCCCCAGACGTCGTTGGCGATCGCCGCGCCCTGGTCGAGCGCGAAGGCGACGACTTCCGCCTTCATGCTGTCGATCGAAACCGGCACGGCCAGCGCCACGATGTCTGAGAGCACCGGTTTGAGCCGTGCCAGCTCGTCAGCCGCCGTGACCGGCTGGGCGCCCTTGTAGGGCCTGGTGGATTCGGCGCCGATATCGATGATGTCGACGCCATCGGCGATCATCGCCCGCGCCCGCGCCAGCGCCTGGTCCGGCGCGATGAAATCGCCGCCGTCGGAAAAGGAATCCGGCGTCACGTTGAGAACGCCCATCACCGCCGGCAACGGCCGGCCCACGAGCGTCCGCAACACATCAGGCCCGGCCGAGCCGGCCGGCGGGACGGATGGGGAGGGCGAGGCATTCATGCGGCCCGCTTTAGCGGTCGGGGAGGGGGGATTCAAGGCGGGATTGGGGGTGTATGAGCGCTGCTCTATCACCGTCACCCTGAGGTGGCCGCTTCTTCAGCGGCCCTCGAAGGGCGACGGCCCATCTCTCCGTGTTGCGGCAGCGTGGCCGTGCATCCTTCGAGGCTCCCGGCGCGATGCCTTGCATCGCGCCACTCGCGCCCCAGGATGACGGTGAAGGAAGAATGCGGGAGAGAGCTTGCCCTCAATACGTGATCTTCGGTGCCAGCTTCTTGGCCTTGGCGATAATGTCGCCGACTGACTTCTCCGACGGCAGGATGCGGACGAGCTTCTTCCGGTCGTTCGCCTCGCGCATGCTCTGCGCCAGCCTTGCCGGATTCCGATAGGCGAGCTCGCGCACCGTCGTGACGCCGGCGGCGCGGACCAGGCCGACCTTGGCCCGGCCCATGCCGGGAATCCGCATATAGTCGGAGACGTTGGCCCATTCCAGCAGCTGTTGCTCGCTGATGCCGGTCTTGGTCGAGAGCGCCTTGCGGCCCTTCGCCGTGCTTGCAGCTTCCAGCAGCGCGTCGGTGGTGCGGATGCCGTGCGCCTTCAGCTTGTTGGCGGCAAAGGCCGGCAGGCCCTCAATCTCGGAAATCGGATATGTCATGATGCTCGGTATGAATACGACAGCTCAGGCGAATTGGCTGAGGCCTGGCGTCCCTGCGATGATCTTGCCCATCTGATCCGCTCCGATTTTGTCTCGACCGAAGCGAAAAAGTTCACGAGCAATGGTCTGGATGTCGGACATGCCAAGTCCCAGGCCCATCAGGCGCGTGCCGACGGCCATCAGGCCGCCGCCCATCAGCCGTGACAGCCCTCCGCCGCTCCTGGACGCTTCGATCGCCCTTTCTGCACCCGGAATCTGGTCGATCAGGGCCTGCACGCTGTCAGACGGACCTTCGCTGCGAAGGAAACCCAGGATAATGCCGACGGTCTTTTCAGCGACAGCACTATCTATGCTGGCGTTTGTGGCCAGCCGCCCGATCAGCTCGTCCATATTGGCCCGCCCCTCAGCCGGTTTGCATGCCGGAGTATTCTTTCGAAAAACGATCTTGAGCCGGTGTGATGTGAAATACAAGCGATGAACGCACGCAACGTTCCGATTCATTCTCGAAGACGCGAAAAGTGTTGCAGCGATGCAAGGGCGGAGAACAAATCCGTGAAAAATTGCCGCGGTGCGAATGTACGCTTCCGACTTTTGGAGCATGCCGCGCGCGTCGTCTCCGACAATGTCGCAGCTCGGCGGCGCCTTGAACGGTTTCATTCGACTTGCGACATGCATTAAACTACGGAACTGGCGGGCTCGCGTTCGATACGCGAAACAAACGATAGAGAGAGTGATGACGGCGCAGGACAACAAGCTCGGCGATACCGACGACAAGATTTTCGTCGGCAAGGGAGACGAGCAGGCCTGGCTGACGCTGGCGCTCGCCAATCGCCACGGCCTCGTGACGGGAGCGACCGGAACGGGCAAGACGGTCACGCTGCAAGTGATGGCGGAAGGATTTGCGCGGGCCGGTGTTCCGGTGTTCGCCGCCGACATCAAGGGCGATCTCTCCGGCATTTCCGAGGTCGGGGAGGCAAAAGACTTCATCGTCAAGCGCGCCACCGAGATGGCACTGACGTTCCAGCCGGACCAGTTCTCGACGGTGTTCTGGGACGTGTTTGGCGAGCAGGGCCATCCGGTACGGGCTACCGTCACCGAGATGGGGCCGCTGCTGCTGGCGCGCATGCTCGATCTCAATGACGTGCAGGAGGGCGTGCTCAACGTCGCCTTCCGCGTTGCCGACGACAATGGCCTGACGTTGATCGACATGAAGGACCTGCGGGCGTTGCTCGACGCCATCGTGCCCGACAGCGGCAAGAAGGAGCCGGACGCGGAGGAGGATCCGCTCGCACCGATCCGGCAAGCGGCGCAGGGCTTCGGCAACGTCACCAAGGCCACCGTCGGCACCATCCAGCGCCAGCTCCTGGTGCTGGAGAACCAGGGCGGCGCCAAATTCTTCGGCGAGCCGGCGCTGAGCCTGAAGGACTTCATGAAGACCGACCGCGACGGCCGCGGCATGGTCAACATCCTGGTCGCCGACAAGCTGATGCAAAGCCCGCGGCTTTACGCGACATTCCTGCTGTGGATGCTGTCAGAGCTGTTCGAGGAATTGCCCGAGGCCGGCGACCTGCCCAAGCCCAAGCTGGTGTTCTTCTTCGACGAGGCGCATCTGTTGTTCAACGACGCGCCGAAGGCACTGATGGACAAGATCGAGCAGGTGGTTCGCCTGATCCGCTCCAAGGGCGTCGGCGTCTATTTCGTCACGCAGAACCCGATCGACGTGCCCGACCGCGTGCTCGGGCAGATGGGCAACCGGGTGCAGCATGCGTTACGCGCCTTCACGCCGCGCGACCAGAAGGCGGTCGCCGCCGCCGCCCAGACCTTCCGGCCCAACCCGAAGCTCGACACCGCCAAGGTGATCATGGAGCTCGGCAAGGGCGAGGCGCTGGTGTCGTTTCTGGAAGGCAACGGCACCCCGGCGATGGTCGAGCGTGTCATGATCCGCCCGCCCTCGGCGCGTATCGGGCCGATCAGCCCGGAGGAGCGCAAGGCGATCATGGATGCAAGCCCGGTCAAGGGCAAATACGACACCGCGATCGACGCCGAATCCGCCTACGAGATCCTCCAGAAGCGCATCGCCGGCACTGTTGTGACGGCCGACGGCCAGGCGGGAGCAAGCGGCGGCGGCATTCTCGGCCAGATCGGCTCGATCGTCGGCACCATCTTCGGCACCAATACCGGGCGTAACCGGCTGACGACGGGACAGCGCATCGCGCGCGACGTCACGCGCACGGTGACCAACAAGGTGGTCGGTGGCGTGGTGGCCGATCTCGGCAAATCGGTCGGCGGCCAGCTCGGCGGCTCGGTCGGCCGCGCGCTCGTCCGCGGCGCGCTTGGCGGACTGCTGCGAAGATAGGCAGCCAGCCACCAGTTGAGGCAAATTCACCCGCGAGCCTGGGGCGGGGCGGCCGAGGCCAGGACGCGATCGCTCGCAACACTACAAATTCGGGTCGGGGGGGGACTCTCCAAGCGTCCGTCGGTCTGCTACGTGCAGTTTGTTTCCGATTGGACATAATGTGACACTCTCGACTCCGTCCGCTAAACCTCGCGCATTGCGGCTTCCGTCGCTGCGCGCGCCGCTCGATCTGCTTTTCCTGCTCTGCTGCGCCGTTCTCACCGCCGATGTCCTCGGGCCGGAGATCTTCGGCCACGGCAAGACCAAGGACTACGCGCTGTGGTACTGGGCCGGACAGCAGGTGCTGCATGGCGGTCCGCTCTATCCCAGCGACATCCATCACCAGTTCGAGTTCATCTATCCGCCGCTGCCGGCGATCCTGCTGGCGATCCCGAGCTGGTTCGGCAAGATCCCGCTCTACCTCGTGCTGTCGATCCTGAACGGGGTGGCATGGTGGTACACGGGCATTCTCTCCAATGCGATGACCGGCGCGGACCGCAAGCCCGGTCCGTGGCTCGAAGCACTGCCGGCGTTCGTCACCGTGACCTTCGTGTTCGACATGTTCGATCTCGGTCAGCCGAACCTCGTCCTGCTTGCGATCATGCTCTACGGCATCTGGTGCCTTCAGCATCAGCGGTCCTGGTTCGCCGGCTTCATGTTCGCGCTCGCCACCGCCATCAAGGTGTTTCCGATCGCGGTGCTGCCTTATCTGGTCTGGCGAAGGCAATGGACGGCCGTCCTGAGCATGATCGCTTTCATCGGCATCCTGCTCTATGTCGTGCCGGCGCCGATCCGCGGCTTCGCGCGCAACGCCGCCGAGCTCAACACCTGGTACCAGGGCATGGTCGGCTCGAGCTCGGAAAAGGGGTTCGGCCAGCGCGATGAGCAGAACTGGTCGTGGGTCAACCAGTCCCTCATCGCGGTGACCCACCGGCTGGTCAGGCCGATCAACTACAATCTGGAAGATCCCAGTAAGCCGCCACGCACGATGAATGTCATCGACGTCGATTACAGGACTGCGAACTGGATCGTGCTCGCGATATCGGTCTTGCTCGGGCTCGGCTTTGTCGCTGTCATGCCGCAGGCGCGCAAGCGAACCGCGCGCTCGGACGCCGAGGAGCTCGGCATTCTGTTCTGCCTGATGACGGTGGCCTCGCCGCTGGCGCGACAATATTACTTCATGTGGCTGTTCCTGCCGATGACGGTGCTGATGCATCGTGCTGCCTTCGACATCAGGCCGAAGGTGCGGCTGGGAACCTGGCTCGCGCTCGGCGCTGCCGGCATTTTCATGCTGCTGTCGCTGCCTTGGTTTCCCAACGCCTTCCAGGCCTGGGGCAACAATCTCCTCGCCACGGCGATTCTCGCCGTTACGCTCGCCTGGCACATAAGGCATCCGCCTGACGCGGCTAGCTCCGACGCCGCGGCAGGGCTAAAACCACAGCCATCTTGAGACTCGAAAAGCGGGACATCCGACCATGGCCAACGCGCAGCTTCAATCCGTGCTCGACCACATCGACAAGGACTTTGACAACAGTCTTGAGCGTCTGTTCTCGCTGCTGCGGATCAAGTCGATCTCCGCCGATCCGGCCTTTGCCGGCGAGTGCAAGGCGGCGGCCGAGCATCTGGCCAGGGACATCGCGAGCCTCGGCGTCGCGACCGAAGTGAGACCGACTGCCGGCCATCCCGCCGTCGTCGGCAAGACCGGTGCGGGCGGACGGCCGCATGTGATCTTCTATGGCCATTACGACGTGCAGCCAGTCGATCCGCTCGACCTCTGGCATCGTCCGCCATTCGAGCCTGCCGTGACCGATCATGCCGACGGCCGCAAGATCATCGTCGCGCGTGGCGCCGAGGACGACAAGGGCCAGGTGATGACCTTTGTCGAGGCCTGCCGCGCCTGGAAGAAAGTGACGGGCTCGCTGCCGATCGACATCACCTTCCTGATCGAAGGTGAGGAGGAGGTTGGCTCCAAGAACTTCGTGCCGTTCGTCGAGGCCAACAAGGACGAGTTCAAGGCCGACTACGTGCTGGTTTGCGACACCAGCATGTGGGACCCGGAAACGCCGGCGATCACCACGGCGCTGCGCGGCCTGCTCTATGAAGAGGTGAAGATCACCGCTGCCAGCCGCGACCTTCATTCCGGCGTGTTCGGCGGCACGGCGATGAATCCGATCCGGGTGCTGACCAGGATTCTCGGCGGCCTGTTCGACGACGACAACCACATCACCATTCCCGGTTTCTATGACGGCGTGAAGGACACGCCGCCGGAAATCCTGGAGCAGTGGAAGAAGCTCAACTTCACGCCGGAATCGTTCCTCAAGCCGGTCGGGCTGTCGATTCCAGCCGGCGAGAGGGGACGCCTCATGGTCGAACAGGCCTCCACGCGTCCGACCTGCGACGTCAACGGCATCTGGGGCGGCTACATCGGCGAAGGCTCCAAGACGGTGATCCCCTCGCATGCCTCAGCCAAGGTCTCGTTCCGGCTGGTTCAGGGGCAGGATCCCCAGAAGATCCGCAAAGCCTTCCGCGACTATGTCACCGCCCGGATTCCCGGCGACTGCAAGGTCGAGTTCGGCGACCATTCCGCCGCACCGGCCGTGGCGCTCGACTGGAACATGAAGCCGCTTGCGGCGGCAAGGCAGGCGCTGACTGAGGAATGGGGCAAGGAGACCGTGCTGATGGGCTCCGGCGCCTCGATCCCGATCGTCGCCGATTTCAAGCGCGCGCTCGGCCTCGACTCGCTGCTGGTCGGTTTCGGCCTCGACGACGACAACATCCATTCGCCGAACGAGAAGTACGATCTGCGCAGCTTCCAGAAGGGTATCCGCTCCTGGGCAAGGATCCTCGCGGCGCTGGCCGAGGTGAAATAGGCCGAGCTGCGGTAGGGTGGGCAAAGGCGCAAAGCGCCGTGCCCACCACCTCTCAATGATTGCGAAAGAACGTGGGCACGCTCCACTTTGTCCACCCTACGAGACCTCCAGCCTACGAAGACTCTCTCCTCGTCATTGCGAGCGAAGCGAAGCAATCCAGAATCCCTCCGCGGGAACACTCTGGATTGCTTCGTCGCTTCAGCGCAAAATTGCTTCGCAATTTTGTCGCGAGCTCCTCGCAATGACGGCGGAGGCACGGGTGACCGCCCCAAAATAAAAACGCCGTCCGGGATTGGACGGCGTTTCATTCCAGAACATGCAGAGGTAGTTCGACGAAGATACTACCTCAAATTCGCGCAAATCTCAAGACCGATAGCCCGGCAGCTCGCGGTCGAGCTTGCGCAGCAGCGGCGGCCACACGAGGTTGGTCGCGCGCAGCTCGGCGTTGTCGCGGTTGGCGAGCAGCTCGGTGTTCTTCTCGATCGCGATCTCCTCGACCGGATAGACGGGCGTGCCCAGCGCGCGGGTGCGCACCTGCATCGAGCAGGCGCGCTCGAGGTGATACATGCGCTCGAAGGCGGAGGCGACCGAGCGACCGACGGTCAGCGTGCCGTGATTGCGCAGGAGCATGTGGTTGTGGTCGCCGAGATCCTTCTGCAGCCGCGGCCGCTCGTCGTGATCGAGCGCGATGCCTTCATAGTCGTGATAGGCGAGGTCGTGGGTGACCAGCTGGGCGGTCTGGTTGAGCGGCAGGAGGCCCTCGGCGCTGCTCGACACCGCGGTGCCGTCGAGCGTGTGGAGATGCAGGACGCAGATCGCGTCCTCGCGGACCTCGTGGATCGCCGAATGGATGGTGAAGCCGGCCGGGTTGATGCTGTACTCGCTCTCGGAGAGCTGGTTGCCGTGCAGGTCGACCTTGACCAGGCTCGAGGCGGTGATCTCGTCGAACATCAGCCCGTAGGGATTGATCAGGAAGTGATGGTCGGGGCCGGGAACGCGCGCGGAGATGTGGGTGTCGACCAGATCGTCCCAGCCGTACAGCGCGACGAGGCGATAGCAGGCGGCGAGATTGACCCGTTGCTGCCACTCGGCCTCCGTCATATCAGACGGCACTTCCTTCAGGCGGGCTTCCGCTGGCGACATGGCAAATCTCTCCGAACCTCGTTGTTGCGGGGAGGGAGCCTAGTCTTGCAAGGGGCTGGCAGCAAGGCGCGCCAAGCGCGGCAGTTCGGCGTCGCCTGCATGGAGGCGTGCTGCGAGGTTCCGGATTTCAGAACCGGCTACGCGCCGCCGGACGACGTCTCGTCTGCGCGGCCGATCGATCAAGCAGCGATCGTTACGGCGCCGGGATCGACAGCAGGCTGGAGATGCTGCGGCCCCGGATGTCGTAGACGCGCGCGAACACGACGTCGTCGCGCTTGATCTCGACCATCACGGGCGCGGTGAGACCCTTGCAGTAGAACTCGCCGAGCGTCATGGCGAAATCGGCCGCATGGGAGTCCCAGCCGATGGTGAAGTCGGGGCCGAGCGCGACCTGGGCCGGGCGCTGCGGACCACACACCGCGACCTTCCATTTGCGATTGCGCGGCGGCACTTCCTGGCGCTCGACGAGCTGCTCGCGCAGCTCGTCCGAGGCCTGCTTCAGCGCAAGGCCCCAATAATCCAGCATGAAGCGGTCGTCGGCGCCGCGCACCGTGCCGGCGATGTGATTGAAGTGGGTGTACTGATAGGGATGCAGCCGGATCATCTCGGCGAGCGGCAGCGCCAGGCCGAAGCAGAACAGTGCGAGCACGGCCGGCTGCCAGGCGCGGTGGTTGGTGCGCAGGCGTTCCATGGTCCAGGCGAAGGCAACGCCGCCGAGCACGGCCATCGGCGGGATCACGAAGACGAAGTGGCGGATGCCGTTGTAGAGCGCCGGACGCTTCACCATCGCGATCGCGAGCGGCAGCGTGGCAGCCAGCGTCAGCATCAGCATGATGGTCTTGCGGCGAGCCGGAGCCTCGCGGCGCAGCACCATGACGAGGGTGCCGACCACGGCGCCGGCCATCAGCACCAGCATCACTTCGGGCAGCTGCAGTGCGAACAGCGTCGGCAGATATGACCACGGCATGTCGGGCACGGACACGATCGCGCCGTCGAACATCTCCTTCCACGGCTTCTCGAAGAAGTGCGAGAAATAGGTCAAAGCCTCGAAGGGATTGCCGGGCTGCATGATCGACCACGGCCAGATCAGGCCCATCACGAGGTAGCCGAGCACGAGGCCGGGCAGCAGCACGTAGACGACATGGGCGAAACGCCTGATGGCCTCGCGCGCACCTTCGTTGCGCAGTTCCTCCAGGAACAGCGGGACGAAGCCGATCATCGCGTAGACCAGCGCCAATCCGCCGAGAATGCGCGAGCCGATCGAAAGGCCCGCACCCAAGCCGACGATCAGGATCGTGCGCGGTGAAGGCTGCGGATATTCCTCGGCGAGCCTGACGAGGCCGAGCATCAGGATGATCATGGCAACCGCGAAGGGCGCATCCTTCGGGTTCATGAACATGTGGCCGTAGAAGATCGGACAGAGCGCCAGCAGCAACAGCGCACCAAGACCGGCCAGCGGTCCGCCGACGCGGCGGCCGAGACGCCAGGTCACCGCAAGTCCGATCACGCCGACGATCGCGCCGACCAGGCGCCGGGTCTCGAACAATTCGAGCGGAAGAATCTTGTGCAGCAGCGCTGCGACCATGTCGAAGCCGCCGCCGTACATATAGAGGTTGGCGAAGGAGAGGGCGGATGTGTCCCGGAAGCCGGAACCGTACATGCGCAACAGCAGGTCGGCATATTCGGCATGGGTGTAGTCGTCCCAGCCGAGTCCGTAGTCGCGGAAGGTCAGGCCAGCGATGACGGCGACGGCAGCCAGCACCAGCATGGCGAGGTCGTCGCAAGTCCGTTCAACCGAGCGCCCCTGAGGCGTGTCGATCGCCGAAGTCGTGATGGATGTCATGGCTATTGGTGACCCGGAATGCCCTCTTGACCCTGCTGGTGCGCGCGAGCCTGTTCCCCGGTCTCCCTATAGCGCAGTTCCATTACCAAGTAATTGGGCATTATGGCTAAATTCCTGATGCGACGCAGCAATTTCCAACCCATGGGAGCACATGACAGCTAGCGGACCGTTGCTGAAGGGAATGTGAATAAGTCCCTGATATCCTTTCCCTTAGGAACGGGGGCGGCAATTGGTCGTTGGCGAGGAACGCAGGATGACGGTATCGTGGCGTAGCGGGTGTCGCGCATGGATGCGCGGCCGGGGGTGTGTTCGATGAGCTTGGCTGTGTTGATCGTAGGGATTTTCGCCGTCTTGGCGGGCCTCCTTGCGATCGCTTTTGGCTATTCGATCAGGGATTTCAGCCTCGGCAGCACGCTCATAACGAGTGGGACGATTGGCGTCTGCTCCGGAATGTTACTGGCTGGCCTCTATCTCGTGCTGCTCGAGCTGCGAGCCATCAGCCGCCGTCTGGCCGGGATGGCCACAGTTTCGGATGTTCGCGTCAGGCCGGTGTTGCCGTCCGGTCTTGCTGCATCAGGTGCGTTTGCGCCGGAGCCCGCTCCCGCGACGCGGGTCGATCCGCAGCCATCGCCGCCCGCGCCGCCATGGCAGGCCGAAGCGCCTGTGCGCCCGCGCGCCGAGGCTCCAGCTGAGCCGGAGGCAGCTCCGCCGCCGCCCGCCGCGCCTGAGCCGCCGCGCCGGCGCAATTTGATGTTCGCCTCGAGCTCGCGCAAGGAGCGCGAGCGCGCCGAGGCCAAGGGGACCAAGGCCGCCGAGAGCGCGCCATCGCAAGCGCACACGGAGCCCGCGGGACCGGCCGCGCCGGATGTTCCGCACGCGAGCTTCGACGACGCCTGGCCGAAACCTGACCGCGCGCGCCCGCCCGAGCCGCCCGCGGCGCGTCGTCCGTCGCCACGCCCGTCGTCGACCTTCGAGCCCGCTGTGCCGCAGCCTGCCGCATCTGC
Organism: Bradyrhizobium sp. CCBAU 53340; assembly: GCF_015291645.1. Lineage (NCBI taxonomy): Bacteria > Pseudomonadati > Pseudomonadota > Alphaproteobacteria > Hyphomicrobiales > Nitrobacteraceae > Bradyrhizobium > Bradyrhizobium sp. CCBAU 53340. Next base: position 5,515,713 of record NZ_CP030055.1, on the reverse strand, counting down.
TCCGCCCGAGCCGCCACAGCCCGAGCAGCCGCCGGTGACGGTTCTGAAATCCGGCATCGTCGACGGCATGGCCTATTCGCTCTATTCCGACGGCTCGATCGAGGCGCAGATGCCGGAAGGCATGATGCGCTTTGCCTCGATCGACGAGCTGCGCGCCCATCTCGACCAGCGCGGCTGAAGACTGGCCGCGCTCAAGTAAAGTCTCCTCGCTGTTGTCGGCAGAATCAGTAATCGGCTCCTATTCGCCAGTCGTCGTATTTCGGCCAAACGTATTGTTGACAGAAATTACTTCACCGTCGCCAATGCGGCGACGGGGCAGATTGGAAAGAGGGCGCGCCCATGTCGGATGCCGGGCCTAAGAATTTCATCGAGCTGACGGCGAGCATCGTGTCGGCCTATGTCGGCAACAATCCGACGCCGGCTGCCGAGATTCCGAACCTGATCAGCCAGGTGCATAGCGCCTTGACGCGGGTGTCGTCAGGCCGTGCCGAAACCGCGCCGCTCGAGCCGGCAAAGCCGGCCGTCTCGCTGAAGAAGTCGATCGCGCCGGACTATCTGGTGTGTCTGGAGGACGGCAAGCGCTTCAAGTCGCTGAAGCGCCATCTGCGCACCCAGTACAACATGACGCCCGAGCAATATCGCGAGAAATGGGGCCTGCCTGCCGATTATCCCATGGTCGCGCCGAACTACGCGGTGGCGCGCTCGCAGCTGGCGAAGAAGATGGGCCTGGGACAGCAGCAGCGGAAGAAGGGGAAGTAGCTCCTCACGAAGCTTCCGCGAGCGCCTCTTTCGCGTCGGTCTTGATGCGCTCCACCATCGAGCGCAGGCCGTTGGAGCGCTGTGGCGTCAGATGGTCACGGAAGCCGAACTCGTTGAACACGGAAATCGCGTCGGTATCGAGGATCTCCTGCGGCGTGCGGCCGGAATAGAGCGCCAGCACGATCGCGACCAGCCCGCGCACGATATGCGCATCGCTGTCGCCACGATATTTCAGGATCGGCGCGCCATTGCTGCGTTCGACCAGCTTCTGAAGCCAGACCTGGCTGACGCAGCCGTTGACCTTGTTCTCGGCCGAATGTTCCGCCTCGGGCATCGGTTCCAGGGTACGGCCGAGCTCGATGACGTACCGGTAACGGTCGTCCCAGTCGTCCAGAAGCTCGAAATTGTCCCTGATGTCGTCGATCGAAGTCATTGATGGCCCATGGTCTCTCTTTGGGCCAATATAGGGGCGCGGCGGGTCGAAATCGATAGGGCGAAGGCCCAATCTTGGGCCTCGTCCAGATTCAATACCTGGTCCAAATCAATACTTGGCCACGACGGGACCGTTGTTGAAGCGATAATTGATGCCGAGCATCAGGAGCCGGGCATTCTGCCGAACGTCCAGCTTGGGTGGAATCGAAACTCTGGCTGCATGGCGGAGGGCCCTCGCCCTAATGCGCCGCTTCCGGCCCGTGCCATTCCAGCGCGAGGTCGTCCTGGGTCAGCGTGTCGCGCGGCGCTTCGCTTGCGGCGGCATCGCCTTCGCCGGCCATCGCAATCGAGCCGGTATGGTCGGGCGCCTTCTTGTCGCTCTTATTGCTCTTCTCGTTCTTCTCGTCGGTGATTTGGTCTTTCTTGTCGTTGATGATCTGGTAGATCTTGCGCGCGCCGTCCTGTGCCCGCTGGCCGATGATGGTCGCGGCCTGGCCGCCGACCTCGCAGGCCGCCGGCTGGCGCTTGCAGAACTGGCTCATGTCGGAGACGGCCGCGGTCGCAGCCTGCACCGCGTCGGCAGCGCCGATGTTCGGCAGCTTCCCCGATTCGGGCGTCTTGTCCCGCGGCAGGAGCACCAGCACCAGCCCGAGCCAGAATATGATGCGAAGCAAAAAGCGCATCTGATCGACCTGTACGTTAGATCCAGCTCGCGGCGACGTCCGCGCGCGTTTCGACCTAGCAACTCTCGATAAATCGCAAGTCATTGCCTTGAGCTTAATTCGCGGAAAATTTACGCAAAAATCTTCGCAGGAAGAGGTCTCGTAAATATTCGATTGATTTCGGCGGCCGTGGTTGTCCGGCCCCGCATATCCACCAATTTGAAACCATGAGCGGGACGGTGAAACCCTGTGTTCACCATCTGTGATGATGACCTCTCCAAATCGCCTAAAAATGTCCGCGATGTCGCGGTGTTCGGCGGCAGCCCGATCCGCCTTAGCACTCGTTTAAGGTCGCTCTGACACGGTGGCTCAACGATAAGGAGGCGTTCCGGCGCGTCTTCTATGGACGATTGAGCCGAAGCGCGAGACCCGTGACCGTTTTGAGTATCATCCGCGATTGTCTCGATGCACTGCTGCATCCCTCCGCGCGCTACGATGCGCTGACGCGTGCGCGGCATCGGGCCTTCATGGCGCCGCGGCTTCTCGGAAGCCTGGCCGCCTTTGCCGCATTTCCCGTCTATCTCGTGCTGCGCGGCGCGCCGAGCGCGATCGAGGTCGCGGCCTTTGCCTGGCTGATCGCGCCGATCCTGCTGTCCTGGTTCCTGTCGCGCACCGGCCGCTATGAAGGTGCCCATGTGCTGTCGTCACTGGCGCTCGCCGGCCTGATCATGGCGGTCGCCGGCACGACCGGCGGCATTGAATCGTTCGCCGCGATCTGGCTGGTCGTGGTTCCCCTGGAGGCCGCGCTGGCGGCCTCGCGCCGCGTCACGGCCTTCGCCTCGTTGCTCGCACTGTCCTGCGCCGGTCTGTTGATCCTGCTCGGCCATCTCGGTTGGCTGCCGGCTGGAGAGCTCAGCGCGACCGGGCGCGGGGTGATGATGGCGTTCGGCGTCGCCTCCGCGACGCTCTATGCCGCGGGCCTTGCCTTCGGCGCCGAGTCGCTCGCGCGCACCAGCGTCACGCTGCTGTCGCGCGAGGAGGAGCGCTACCGTCTCCTGGCGCGCAACATGAGCGACGTGATCTCGCGGCATCAGCGCAACGGCGCGGTGCAGTTCATCTCGCAGGCCGCCGAGCCCATGCTCGGCATGCCGGTCGCGCAACTGCTCGGCCACGGCCTGTTCGATCGCGTCCATGTCGCCGATCGTCCGGCCTATCTCACCGCGCTCTCCGATGCCGCGCGCGGCGAGGTGCGCAGCGTCGAATTCCGGCTGCGGCGCGAGCCCACGGGTTCCGAGCGCGGACAGGTCGATTTCATCTGGGTCGAGATGCGCTGCCGTCCGCTCGATCAGGATATGAGCCGCCAGAATCCTTACGGCGATGCCCCGCACGAGGCCGAAGTCGTCGGCGTGATGCGCGACATCACCGACCGCAAGCTGTCGGAGCAGGCGCTCGACCAGGCCAGGAGCGCAGCGGAGGCCGCCGACGCCGCCAAGACGCGCTTCCTCGCCACCATGAGCCACGAGCTGCGCACGCCGCTCAACGCCATCATCGGCTTCTCCGAGATGATCGCGCAGGAGCAGACCCTGATGCTGGCGGCTAGCCAGCGCAAGGAATATGCCGAGCTGATCAATGCGTCCGGCCAGCATCTGCTATCGGTCGTCAACGGCATCCTCGACATGTCGAAGATGGAATCGGGCAATTTCGAGATCGCCTCGGAGCCGTTCGCCCCGCGCGCCTCGCTGATGCATTGCTGCAATTTGCTGGCGCTGAAGGCGCGTGAGAACGGCATCGATCTCATCACCGACGCGCCTCAGGATCTGCCCGTCATGACCGGCGATCCCAGAGCCTTCAAGCAGATCGTGCTCAATCTCGTCGCCAACGCCATCAAGTTCACCGAGCGCGGCGGCCAGGTCACGGTGTCGGCCTCGGCATCGGCCTCGCAGCTCACGCTGCGCATCAGCGACACCGGCGTCGGCATTGCGCCCGACGATCTCAAGCGCATCGGCGCGCCGTTCTTCCAGTGCGGCAAGACCTATGAGCGCCGCCACGAAGGCACGGGCCTCGGTCTTTCGATCGTGAAGAGCCTGGTGGCGTTGCATCTCGGCGAATTGACGGTACAAAGCAAGCTTGGCGAGGGCACCGCCGTCACGGTCAAGCTGCCGCTCGTCTACACGCCGCCGCAAGCAAAGCCGGCCGAGAGCAAGATCGCGACACTCAACCCGGTGCTCCGTCAGGACGTTCAGGACCAACCCGCTCTGGTGAAGAAAAGTGCCTAAGAAGTCTGCCAACGACGAAACCGCTCCGCGCCGCCGTGGCGCCAAGGGCAGTGCCAAGGCCGCGGTCGTCGATGTCGAGACCGAGCGCAATCTCGTGATGCGCGTGCTCCTGCACAGCCCGAAGGACACGGTGGCCGGCTTCATTGCCGCCGCGGCCATCAGCGCCATAGTTGCGAACGCCCTGTTCCTCCAGACCGGCCGGCATCCGGCGCCGATGTTCGGCACCGTGATCAATCTTCCCGCGCCGTCGTCGGTGTCGTTGTCCAATCCCATGCCGCGCCCGCGCCCCGTTGGGGCCGATACGTCGCCGCTCGAACCCAAGGCAACCGAGTTTCGCGTCGAGCCGAAACCGGCCGAGAAGGCGCCGGAGAAGCCCGCCGAGACGACGGCTTCGACGTCGCGCTCCGGCGATCCCATGACCAATCTGGTGATCAAGTCCACGACACCGGCGGCGGCCCCGAATGCGATAGCCGTTGCGCGTCCGCCGGCGCCAGTCCCGGTGCAACAGAGCCCAGCGGCGCGTCGCCTCGCCGGGGTGCAGCGCGCGCTGTCCGAATATGGCTACGGCAATTTGAAGATCACGGGCACGATGAGCGGGGAGACCCAGTCGGCGATCCAGACCTTCGAACGCCAGCACAAGATGCCCGTCACCGGCCAGGTGTCGGACCGCCTGCTGCGCGAGCTTGCCGCCGCGATCGGCCATCCCGTCGAATAATCCGGCATCCGCCGTCATTGACGCCGGTCAATCCTTTAGACCGCATCTCGGCACGACAGCCCTGCAGCCGCGCGGGGACGATTTGCGTGGGATCAATGACCGCCGGAACGCGCGGAGAACATGATCAGCTATCTCATCAAGGCAGAGAGGTCGTCATGTTCAAGGTCTCGATTCTCGTCTGGATCATGCTCGGCACGGTGCTGGCTGGCGTCAGTCTCATCGTGGTGCTGATGGTACCGAGCTTCGCCGCCGACGCCATCAGGAACATCCCGTACGCGGTCGCTGTGGGATTTGCGCTCGCAATGCCACTGTCATACCTCGTCGCGCGCCAGATTGGCGGTGGGCAAGGCGTCGGCAAGGCATGACGATCCCGAGCTGACACTGGCGGCGCACGTCGCGCTGGCTTATCGTGCGCTCATGCGTTTGAAATCAAACATCTGGGTCTCGGCCTATTTGCGCCGTTGCCAGACCGAAGGCGTGTTCGGCGCCGTGCGCCATCGCGGCGCGGAGGAGGCGGGCGCGGTGTTCGTCAAGGTGTCGCTGCTCGATGGCAATGCGATGCTCTACATGCCTGCGCCGCAGACCTCTTATGACGATGGCCGTCCGGTCGATCGCTTCTTCGTGCCGGCCGCCCCGCAGCCGATGCCGGAGTCTGCGGTGGAAGAGCGCCTGACCAAGGAGCTCCGCTTCGACCCGGATGCCTGGATCGTGGAGACTGAAGACCGCGCCGGACGGCACTTTCTCGAATTGGCGAAGACGTAGCTCCAACCGTCATTGCGACGAAGCAATCCAGACGCCTCCGCGGAGGGACTCTGGATTGCTTCGCTGCGCTCGCAATGACGAGGTGGAGGCATTAGCGCTCCGACGATCCACCTGAGCCCGTGCGCACCGCCGGGCTCGAGCCAGGCTGCACGCTCGGCCGCGACTGGCCGGCCGCGCCGCGGGCGCGCTGCCGCTCGCTGTCATGCAGCGAGGGCTGATATTTGGCGCGCGTGACGGCGAGTGTCGAGCCGCGCCAGGCCGCCAGCATCACCAGCGCGGAGCGGTCGCTGAGGCGGTCATACAGCCGCGACAGCCGGTAGACCTCGTTCACGGAATTGCCGATCGCGGGCTTGAAGAACAGCAGGATGCGCTGGAAGTTCGGGCTCGGCATGTCGAGCGCGCGCGCGGCCACCGCGAGCGCCTCGCCGCCGGCGTCGTCGACGATCTCCGCTGCGACGCGCGAGGGCAGGATCAGGCTGTCGCCGAGTTCGAGGGCGAAGTTCTCGACATCGCCGGCGATCGCTGCCATTTCAAGGATCTGGATCGCGCGCTTGGCGCGCACGGTCGGAATCCGCGGCGCGGCCTTCAGCGGGGTCTGCGCCAGATTGTGCAGGATCAGCGCGCGCTGGTTCGCATCCGCGCTGAAGAACATGTCGTGGATCTCGGCCGCTTCCTTCGGCTGCATCGCCATGCTGGCGGCCATGCGCGCTTCCGCGTCGGTCGGCGTGCGGGCAGGCGAGGGGGCGGACGCGGGATGCTGCGGGATTTCGCGCGCAAGCGGCACCCTGCGGCCTTCCTCGGCCGCGACCAGCCCGAGCTTCTGCAACACCGGGACGGGCGTCTGCGGATAGACCGCAAGCCGCGCCTTGACGGCGGCGCGCGTCGCGTCGTCGACCTGGTCGATCAGCCGCGTCGCGAGCTCGATGAATTGCCGCTGCTCGTCGTCGCTGTGCGTGCTGGCCTGGACATACAGATCGGTCAGCACGCGCAGGAGGGTGGGGCGAACATCGACGCCCTCGCGACGGGAGAGTGTCATCAGCCCGTCGAATCCGGGAAACAGCGACTTGGTCATGGAGGCGTACGCAACTCGGAAGAGACTGTTGCCGGCAGCCTAGCAAGGGTTCCTTTAAAGCCTCGTTAAGGAAAACGAGGTGTGAAGCGAACCCGCTCAATTCAACTGATGTCGTGCCGCTGCGGGACGGGCTGCGCGCGCCCGTGCGGCTACGGTCCGAAGGCCACGTTTACACCCCGTTAACCATAAACTGATCCTAATGACTCCCATGTTGCAGGGGCGCGTTTGGTCGCGCGGCAATTGAGAGAGCTGACATGGGGACCATCATCGAATTTCCGGCCGGTCGCCGGGTGGGCTCGTCGGGGGACGTCACACCGCGCGCGGACATGGGAACGATTCTGATCCTTCCCGTCATCCGCATCGAGCGCGCGGCGGACGAAACCAGCGGCGATCGCGGACCGGAAGCGGGCACAGCGCCGGGGCGCCGTCGTCGTCGCCGTTAAGCGACGGCTTTTGCAATGCCGGAAGTCATCCGCCAGATCAGGCCCCTCCTATCAGCCGTCCTGCTCGCAGCCCTGGGCACCTCGCTCGCCGCCTGCAGCGGCGGTGATTTCGGCCGCACTCGCGCCGACATGCGCAGCGACGACATGCATCGCTGGCTCGGCATCGAGGCCACCGGCAGTCTCGGTTTGAAGCCATCGCAATTCCAGCTGACCGACGAAGAGCGCCAGCTTCGCGATCTCGCCTATCCCATGATCGAGCCGCCGCTGTCGCGCCCGGCCTGGAAGAGCGTGTTCGGCGACTACAAGGCGATCCCTTCGCCCTGGCACCAGAAGATCGTGTTCGACCGCACCATGTACGGACGCACGCTGATCGACGAGCCGCACCGCTCGCATTCATCCCGCTATGCGCAGCTCATCGAGGACGTGCGCAACGACATCACCCGCTTCGAGCCGTTCTTCGCCAGCGCCATCCGCGTCATCGATCTCGACAAGAAGCGCGACGCCAGCATGGCGCGGGTCTCCGCGCTCTCGCCGCAGGAAAGGACCGACGCGGTCGAACGCATGCGGGAGAACGCGCTGATCATCCAGTGGGTGCAGATCTCCCTCGAGCAGCGCGTCTCGTCCTATCGCTGGGCGCTGGAGCGGCTGGTGATCCAGGCGCCCGACGGTATGGCCGCCGATGCCGATCGCCTGATCGGCGAACTCGCGGCCCAGACCGCCAATCCGCCGGTCCAGTCGCAGTCTCCTTACGGCCGCGCGGTCGTCTCGAAGGGGTGAGCGACCGCGGATCGGGCGAGGCTCTGGTCACGCGTCACGGTGTAATCTTCGAGAAGCGGAAGTTGCAGTGGCTGGCGCCTCCCGCCAGCGTCTGCGTCCGTTCCAGACGGATGCCGCGCGTCGCATAGGCGTCGAAATCGAGCCCGCAAATGTTGGGCAGGATCTCCTTGTCGCCGTGGCGGCCCGCGAACTTGCAGAAGCCGCATGCCCGGTAATTGATGCCGAATTCAAAGCTGTCATTCGGTCCGGGCTCGACGAAATCGTAGACGAAGTCCTGCGGATATTCGGCCTGATGGCTTTCCGTCGTGCTTTCCGCCGCCTGCTCGCGCAGGAAGGCCTGGTTTTCCGCCGACATGAATTGATCTCCCGCGGCGAGACGTTCTGCCTCCGGAACGGTGAGCAACTGCGCCTTGTGAGTCTCACGCTCGATGTCGCGGATGTCAGGCAGCGGCACGCCGTGTCGCCGCAGCACGCGGCTGGTGGCCATGAAGCCGGTGAGACGCATGAAGACCTCGCTCATGCGGCTCGCGGCACCGCCGACATAGGGCATCTGGGTGAGCACGATGGCGAGTTCGTCCATCACCTCCCGCTTGATCCCGTCGATATCGGTGAGATGCGTGCGCTCGCGCAACATCGGCTCGGCTAGGTCGAGGCGCTGGCGCATCGCCGCCTCCATGGCATCGCGATACATCTCGTAGAAAGGATGGACACTTTCAGTCATTGGATCCTCGCATCACTGCGTCATGCAAAGTCGTTGAAGCCGGTCTCATTCGGCGGCGATCGCCTCGATCTCGAGCAGCCATTTGCTGTCGACCGTCTCGGCGATCATGACCGTCAGCGCGGGCAGATGGTCGCCGAGCATCCTGCGACGAATGGTGCGGTTCGCCACGACTTGATTGCGGTCGGTCAGGAACGTGGTGACCTTGACCAGGTGTGCGACATCAAGGCGGGCTGCGGCGAGCACTTCCATGACGTTGCGCCAGGCCTGCTCGCATTGCGCCTCAAACCCTTCGGGCACGCTGCCATCTGATCTCTCGGGCACCTGGCCACTGATGAACAGCAGGCGGCGATGTTGCGTCATCTCCAGGCCCAGGCTGTAACCGCCGGCAGGAGGATGGACCGCTACGGGATTGTGGCTGACGATGTGAGCGGCAGGCATGGTTTGTCTCCGGATTGCGGTCCCGACCGTATCCGGCAATATCGCTGCGGCGCAAAGCATCATTCCTGCGGTTCAGCGCAAGAAAATCTATTGCAAGACCGCAGTTCATCGGTGTCAAACTCGCGCCGCGATGACCTACACCCTTCCACCACTCAATGCGCTCCGCGCCTTCGAGGCCGCCGCACGCCATCTCAGCTTCAAGCTGGCCGCGCACGAACTGCACGTGACGCCCGCCGCCGTAGGACAGCAGGTGAAGGCGCTGGAGGCGCGCCTCGGCGTGCAGCTGTTCGAGCGGCTGCACAAGCAGCTCATCCTGACCGCGGCAGGGCAGGCCTATCTGCCCGGGATCTCCGATGGCTTTCGCCGCATCGCGGATGCGACGTCGCAATTGCGGCCGGCAGGTGCGGTCCTGCTGCAATTGGGCGTGCATGGCAGTTTCGATTTGCGCCGCCTCGATCTGGCGGCGTTTCGGAGCGAGCACACCGAGATCGGTTTGCGCGTGCTGCAGCCCGCCGGCCTGCACGAGATGGTCGAAGGCAAGGTCGACGCGCTGATCGCCCGCGGCCTCGGCCATCATCCCGGCTATCGCTGCGACCGGATCGACGAGGGAGCTGGTCTCGGTGATTGGCTGATCGCGCCTGAGGGCACCGCGGATTGTCCCGAGATCGTCAGTTTTCGCGCATGGCTGCGCGCCCGGGCAACCGGGAGCCTGCACGCCAATCGCCGTCCACGGCTGGTCGGCGGCGTCGGAAGTTGATACGGCCGTCTGCCGCCTTGGACTCATGGACATGGGTCGGAGGCCGGCAAGGCCGCCAAGCTGCAAGGACTATCTGTACAGCAACGATCCGAGGCACATGATGAGCATCATTGTGCTCAGTGCGACGGTCACGAGAGCCCGCTCCGTCTTCGTCGACAAGTCGTCCTTAGGCATCATGCGGCCCTTGCTGCGATGGCGAGGGGCCAACTTAACAAACATCAAGTTGTTCCGAGGCAGCCCATCGTTCTTTGCGCAGCTCCGTTCGGGATGAACTCGCCGGGAACGCGGCCGGTCGGACAGCCTGGTGGAACTCTTGGCTCACGTTTGCCCGTTCGTTCCACGCGATCGAGAAAATCTTCGTGACGTCTCTTCGCTGAATTCCCGGATGAATTCTTTGCACCTTTCGGCACGGGCGGGTTGACAGCCCCGCCATCAGGGCCTTTAGTTCCGCTCCGGGGAATTGCGATCTCCCCGTGAGGCGACATGCCCAAGAATCGCGTCCTGATCACCAAGGGCGCAGCGTGTCAGCATCATACACATCAGCCTCCTCCGACAAGTCGTCACTGATCGGCGCGGCCAACGCGCCGGCGCTCGTCGATGCGCGCCTGGACGAGAATTTCTCGGCCGATCCACGACTCATTCCCGGCGCTGTGCAGCGCGCGCGACTTTCAGGAGTGGGGCGGCACTGAACCTGGGGCAGGGACAAGACCAGGAGAACGATCATGCCGAAGCAAATCATCTCGTCGGCGGCCCTGCTGCTGATGATCGCGGCCGGCCTGTCACCCGCGCAGGCCCTGACCAAGGAGGAGCTTGTCGCGCGGATACAGGCAGCCGGCTACGTGCAGGTCAGTGACGTCAAATCGACCGCCGAAGGCATCACCGCGAAGGCCGTCAAGGATGGCAAGCAAGTCCGGCTCGTCGTCGACAGCGCCGGCCAGATCAAGCAGCAGGACTGAAATCGGCCGCTCCAACCCCACAATCCCGAAATCACCAAGGAAGCACCCGATGCGCAAGATGACCGCTGTATTGATCGGCGCAGCCGCCTGCGTCGCCATCCTGAACGCCAATGGCCAAAAGGTCGGCCGGAATGTGCCCGCGCCATTCGTCTCGGCAGCCCAGGCGGCCGAGAGCATCGACTGGCAGAAAGTCGACGAGACGCTCGGCCGCAAGGCGGCCGTCACGGACGATGTCCACCGCTATGGTTTTCCCCGCACGGATCTGTCCGTGACTCTGGACGGGGTGACGATCAAGCCGGCGCTGGCGCTCGGCGGCTGGGTTGCGTTCAAGCCCGCCCATGGCGGCGCCATGGTCATGGGTGACCTTGTGTTGCTGGAAACCGAGATCAACCCGGTGATGGCGAAGATGATCGCGAGCGGCCTCGAGATCACCGCCGTGCACAATCATCTGCTGCGCGCCACCCCGGCGACCTTCTACATGCACGTCGCCGGACACGGAGATCCCGTCAAGCTCGCCTCGGCGATCCACACAGCGCTCGCCGAAAGCAAGACCCCGCTCACCACAGCGGCACCGGCGAGCCCGCCGCCTGCGGTCGATCTCGACACGGCCAAGCTCGACCAGATCATCGGCGTGAAGGGCCAGGCGAATGGCGGCGTGTACCAGTTCAACGTGAAGCGGCGCGACCCGATCACGGAGGAGGGGATGCCGCTCACTCCCGTCGGTGCGATGGGCGTTGCGATCGGTATCAACTTCCAGCCGACCGGAGGAGGCAAGGCCGCCATCACGGGCGACTTCGTGCTGACGGGCGATGAGGTGAACCCGGTGATATCGGCGCTGCGGGCGCACGGCATCGAGGTGACCGCGCTGCACAGCCACATGCTGGACGAGCAGCCGCGGCTGTTCTTCATGCACTTCTGGGCAAACGACGATGCCGTCAAGCTCGCCGAAGGCCTGCGGGCGGCGCTCGACAAGACGGCCAGCACGAAGAGTTGAGGCGAGGGTCGCAAGGACCGACGACAGGCCAGACGACGCACAGGAGCCGAGACAATGTCCTACCAGGTCAAACCGCTGCCGTTCGATCCGAAATCGATCAGCGGTATCTCCGAAAAGGTTCTCGTCAGCCACTACGAGAACAATTACGGCGGCGCGGTGAAGCGGCTCAACGCGATCAGCGCGCAGCTTGCCGAGCTGGACTTCGCCAAGGCGCCGAACTTCGTGATCAACGGGCTGAAGCGCGAGGAGCTGGTCGCGATGAACTCGATGATCCTGCACGAGGTCTATTTCGATGGCCTCGGCGGCGCGAGCCGGCCGGGCGGCGCGCTCGCCGAGGCGATCGTGCGCGACTTTGGCAGCATCGAGCGATGGCGGGCGGAGTTCGCGGCGATGGGCAAGGCCGAGGGCGGCGGATCGGGGTGGGTGATCCTGTCCTATTCCCCTCGCAACGGGCGGCTCGTCAATCAATGGGCCGCCGATCATACGACGACGCTCGCCGGCGGCCGACCGGTGCTGGTGCTCGATATGTATGAGCACGCCTATCACATGGATTTCGGTGCCGCGGCGGCCCGCTATGTCGACATCTACATGGAGGCCATTCGCTGGGACAACGCCTCCACGCTCTACGATCAATATGCCAGGGAAAGCTGAGGGAAGATGAGGTGAGGGGGAAGTGGCAAATGAGAAACCTGGTTGTCGCAATGTCCGTGCTGGCCGGCCTGCTGGGCGGCGAACATGAAGCGCAAGCGCAGACCTGCAAGGTCTGCGCCGAACAGCGCGCTGCCTGCATGAAGAACTACGCCGGTCCGGCCTGCAAGACCGAGTATCAGATGTGCCTGAAGGCCTGCAAGAAGTGAGGATGGGGAGATTGAACGGCCTGCTTGCGAAGAGTCTCGTCGCGGCGCTAGCGACCGGCGTCGGGGGGACGGCGATCCTCGACGCCGGCTCCGTCGCGGCGGCAAATCCGCGCAAGCTCACGGGGGCGGAAATTCGCATCCGATTTGTCGGGAAGCAGCTTACGGACGAGGTTCACTACCGCCTTGTCTACGAGAAGGATGGGACGCTGCAAAGTTTCGCGATGGGCGTGAAGAAGGTTGGCAAATGGGTCGTCGAGAAAGACGAGCTTTGCCTTTATCTCGGAGAGAACGACGACGGCTGTTATCAGGTATCGCTGAACGGCGAGCAGGTCGAGTTGATCCCGATGGGGCTCGGCGGCTCGCTCGATGGCATTTTGCAGCCGGCATATTACGGCAACGGGGGATGATTGATGACGACGACAACGACGACAAGTGAACGTGGCGGAATGGGCGAGCTCGTGCGCTATTTCCTTCGACTGGGGTTTCTCGGCTTCGGCGGGCCGGTGGCGCTGGTCGGCCAGATGGAGCGCGAGCTGGTCGATGGCAAGAAGTGGCTCAGCAAGGAGCAGATGCGTGAGGCCATCGCGATCTGCCAGTCGCTGCCGGGGCCGCTGGCGATCCAGGTCGGCATCTACATTGCCTATCTGCGTTGCGGCTTTTGGGGCGCGTGGGCCGGCGGCTGGGCCTTCATCCTCCCCAACTTCGTGATTGTTGCCGCCCTCGGCGCGCTCTACGTCTATCTCGGCGATCTGCAGCCGGTCACCGGCATCTTCTACGGCGTCAGCCCGGCCGTGATCGCCCTGATCCTGCATTCCTGCTATCGGCTCGCCAAGCTCGGCATGGAAGACTGGCTGCAATGGGTGATCGCGGCGGTGTGTCTGGCCGTGACGATCATCCTGCAAGCCGAGGTCGCCTATCTCTTCATCGGCGCCGGCATCGTCGGCATCATCTATTACGGCAACATCAAACGGCCTCCCGTCGCGCTCCAGCTCGCCGTGATACCGGCGGCTGCGCCCGCGGCCGCGCCGGTCGCGACCGGTTCGACGCTGGGCAAGCTATTGCTGTTCTTCCTCAAGGCGGGATCGCTGACCTTCGGCAGCGGCCTCGTGATCGTTCCCTTCCTCGAGCAGGGGCTGGTGCAGCAATATGGCTGGCTCAACGAGCGCGAATTCCTGGTCGCCGTCGCGATCGGCATGATGAGCCCCGGGCCGGTCGTGATCACCGCGACCTTTGTCGGCTATCTGGTGGCGGGGTTCTGGGGCTCGCTCACCGCCACGATCGGCATCTTCCTTCCGTCATTCCTGTTCATTCTGATCGCTGCGCCCTTGTTGGCGCGGCATCGCAAGAATCCGAACGTGCAGGGTTTCGTGAAGGGCGCCTATGCGGCGGCGATCGGGACCATTCTTGGCGCATGCTTCCTGCTCGGCAAGATCGCGATCGGCGACTGGCTGACCGCGCTTGTCGGACTTGGATCGCTTGCGGTGCTGTTCCGCTGGAAGGTCAGCAATCCCATGCTGATTGCGGTCACGGCCGTGATCGGGCTGATTGCCTATCCGATCCTGCAGCCTGGATGGGTGCTGAGCGGGCTGAAATGAGATGACGAGGCTGCGGACACGGAGATGGCGGACGCGCGCGTGGCTTCACCTCGCGGTCGCCTTCCTCGTGATCCTGATGACCCCGATCCTGCCTGCGCCGGCGGACGAAGCCAGGACGGAGACTAAGACAGAGGCCAAGACGGCAGCCGGGACAATCGTCTTCGTCTGCCTCCACGGTGTGGTGAACAGTCAGATGGCGGCGGCCTATTTCAACAAGGCCTCGCAGGAGCGTGGTTTGCCGTTTCGAGCGGTCTCGCGCGGCATCGACCTTTATCGGACGGTGCCGGTGGCGGTGCAGGACGGTCTTGCGCTCGACGGTCTGGAAGCAGCCAACACGCCCCAACAACTGACCGCGGACGACACGGCCGCGGCGGGCAGGGTGGTGGCGTTCGATCAGATCCCCGCCGAGCAACGCGGGCGGGCCGATGTGACCTACTGGTCAGGCATTCCCTTGGGTATCAATGATTATGAGGCGACCCGCGACCAGATTATCGCGCATATCGACGTGCTGATACCGACGCTGGTGGCGGCGGCCCAACCGGGCGAAGACACCGCGCCACTCCAGCTCGAGGCGAAGATTTTGCTCGGCGATGTGCGTGGCCGCATCGATCACATGGCCGTCGATCTGAAACGGCAGCGATTGTTCGTGGCCGAGCTTGGCAACGACACCGTCGGCGTCGTCGACCTGGCCGCACATACCCTGCTCCGAACGGTGACCGGACTGAACGAGCCCCAGGGCGTCGCCTATGAGCCGTCGACCGACACCCTCTATGTTGCCAATGCCCGCGATGGATCGGCGCAATTGTTCGAAGCCGACACGTACAAGGCGATCGGGCGGATCGAACTCGGCAGCGATGCAGACAACATCCGGATCGACGCGGCGGCCAAGCGCGTGGTTGTGGGCTATGGTGATGGTGGATTGGCCGTGCTTGACCCGTCTGCCCGCGCCAAGGTTCGGAACATCCCGCTGAAGGCGCATCCGGAAAGTTTCCAGATCGAGCCTGACGGCGGGCGCATCTTTGTAAATCTGCCTGACGCGCGCGCGGTTGCGGTGGTGGATGGCGCTTCCGGGAAGCAGCTTGCCAACTGGTCCTTGGACAAGGGTGGCAATTTCGCGATGACGATCGATCGCAGCCGTGGCCGCGTTCTCCTGGCGTACCGCCGCCCCGCCGAGCTTGCCGTCTTCTCGCTGGATGGCAAACCGATTGCGAAGACGGAAACCTGCGGGGACGTCGACGATCTCTTCGTCGATGCCAAGCGCGAGCGGGTTTATGTGAGCTGCGGCGCGGGCTACGTCGATGTCCTCGAGATCGATGGATCTGACTATCGAAGGATAGGACGCTTGCCGACCGCAACGGGCGCGCGAACCTCTCTCTTCGTACCGGAGATCGACCGCCTGCTCGTGGCGGTTCGTGCGGGCCCGGCTGGCCCGGCGGCGATCTGGGTGTTCAAGCCAATGCCCTGACATCGATTTCGGGAGGCGGCGCATGTTTCGACGCAGCCAACGTTGCCGGATATCCGTGAGCGATCCCATGCGCTGCGCCATGGTCGCGTTCGCCCTGTGCGGCTTCGCCACTCCGGCGGCGGCCTATCGCCCCTTCGACGGCACCGATGCTGCCGTCGCCAAGAAAGGGGAAATGGAGATCGAGCTGCAACCGGCGGGGCGTCTGCGTGATGAGAGCGGGACAAGCCTGATCGCGCCGGCCTGGGTCGTCAATTATGGCCTGAGCGAGGGTTGGGAAGCCGTCTTCGAAGGCCAGGGGCAGACGTCCCTTTCTCCGCCCGGACCGACCACCTTGACGGCGGCAGGCGCGTTTCTCAAGCATGTGGTCGTGCCCGGCAGCCTGCAGGACAAGACGGGCCCAAGCGTTGCGACCGAATTTGGCGTGCTGCTGCCGGACAGCACCGGCGCTTCGGGCGTGGGCGCAAGCTTCGCCGCCATTGTCTCGGAGCGCTGGGATTGGGGAACGATCCACCTCAACGCGGAAACCGCGTTGACCCGCGATCATCACGCCGACGTCTTCGTGGGCGCCATTCTCGAGGGGCCGTCGACCTGGACGGTCCGTCCCGTCGCCGAAATCTTCTACGAGAACGACTTCGGCAAGATGGCGACGATATCCGGCCTTGCCGGCTTGATCTACCGGGTGAACGACGATCTCAGCTTCGACATCGGCATTCGTCACGCCTTGACGAACGGCCACCCGGTGAATGAAATCCGTGCCGGTTTGACGTTCGGATTTCCGCTGTCATTGCTCGAGGCGCATGGCTCGCATCGAGAACGATCGTCCGACTTGCCGAGATAGTTCGGCGGTCCTGACCTTGGCCGTAGCGCATTGCGGCACCGGGGATCCGCAACCTTCTCATCAGATGGATATCCATCCAAGTGTTCGCCTGCCTCATTCGAGAGAACAGCTATGGATGTACCTGTCTTGCGCCGATGAAGATCGGTGCCGGCGCAGATGGTCGCCGGCCTGTGGTCTGGTTTCCGGCTGTTCGAAGATTGACGACGAGACCTTCCGCAAGACGGTGCTGGCGCTGTTTGAAGCGTCTATCGCGCTTCGACGACCTCGCCATCCTCTTTCACGAACCGGCCGACGGGGCGATCGAGGAGATCGACGACCGCCTCCGAGGGCCTGCACAATCGCGTGCCATTTGCCGTCACCACGATCGGGCGATTGATCAGAATCGGATGCGCCAGCATCTGGTCGATCAGTTCGTCATCGGACCATCTGGGATCGGCGAGGCCGAGTTCCTTGTACGGCGTTCCCTTCTCGCGCAGCAATCCGCGGACGGATAGTCCCATCGCCGCGATCAGTTGCTTGAGCGTTTCGCGCGATGGTGGCGTCTTGAGGTATTCAATGACGACAGGTTCCTCGCCGCTCTGCCGGATCATTGCCAGCGTGTTGCGCGAGGTGCCGCAGTCGGGATTGTGATAGATCGTGACGCTCATGATCGGGTCTCCGCGACAATAGCATGGCCGCACTCGTCGGCACGGCCGAGCAGGTCATATCAGCAGGGGGGCGGTTTCGTCATCTTCGCCAAAACAAAGGCGTAGCGGTCATGGCGAGATTCAATGTTCCGGCTTCATTGGCCGATCTTCAAGGCCGTCGGAAGCTCCGTCGCGCCACCTTCGTACCAGCCCCGGGTCGCCTTGACGATGCGGACGACCGACAGCATCACCGGGACCTCGACGAGGACACCGACCACAGTCGCCAGCGCGGCGCCGGACTCGAGGCCGAACAGGCTGATCGCGGCGGCGACCGCCAGTTCGAAGAAATTGCTTGCACCGATGAGGGCGGCCGGGGCGGCGACGCACCAGGCCACGCCAAACCGTCGGCTCAGCCAGTACGCCAAGCCCGCATTGAAATAAACCTGGACGAGAATGGGCACGGCGAGGATGGCGATGACGCCGGGTTGCCGGACGATCTGCTCACCCTGGAAGGCGAAGAGCAACACCAAGGTCGCGAGCAGAGCAACAAGCGAAAGAGGTTGCAGCACGCGCATGACGCGGTCGAAGCCGTCCGTGCCGCCTCGCAGAAGCACCTTACGCCACAATTGCGCGACGATGACCGGCACCACGATGTAGAGCAGAACGGAGAGCAGCAACGTGCTCCATGGGACGCTGATCGAGGCAACTCCGAGCAGCAGCCCCACGAGCGGGGCGAACAGGAAAACCATGATCACGTCGTTCAGCGCGACCTGACTCAGGGTATAGTGAGGTTCCCCCTCGCACAGATTAGACCACACGAACACCATCGCGGTGCAGGGCGCGGCCGCCAACAGGATCAAGCCGGCAATGTACGAGGGAATCTGGCCAGCCGGTAACCACGGCGCGAACAGGTGACCGATGAAGAACGAGCCCAGCAGCGCCATCGAGAACGGCTTGACCGCCCAGTTGATGAAAAGAGTGATGCCGACGCCGCGCCAATGCTGCCGCACCTCGCCCAATGAGCCGAAATCGATCTTCAGCAACATCGGCACAATCATGAGCCAGATCAGCATCGCCACCGGCAAGTTGACCTTGGCGATCTCAGCAGCTGCGACCGCGCCGAAAAAGCCGGGCATGACGTGCCCCAGGGCGACGCCGACGATGATGCAAAGCGCAACCCAAAGGGTAAGGTATCGTTCGAAGATGCCCATCCCTATGCCACATCGTTTCTGTTGGACGTTGCCCCGTCGGAGCGGCCGATCTCGCGAAGCCTAGTGCCAAGCGAGAGCTTGTCGATGCTTTTGAGTGGCAGGTTCACGAAGGTGTCGATCCGGTTTTTGAGGTAGCGGAATGCGGTATTGAACGCCGCCTGCTTCTCCAGATCGCTGCCTTCGGCAGAGGCGGGATCCTCGATGCCCCAATGTGCGGTCATCGGTTGTCCCGGCCAGATCGGGCAAGCTTCGCCAGCCGCATTGTCGCAAACGGTGAAGACGAAATCCATCACCGGCGCATCGGACGCGGCGAACTCTAGCCAGCTCTTCGAACGCATCCCGTCGGCGGGATAGTCCATGTTTTCCAGCGTCCGCAGTGCCAGTGGATGCACCGCGTCTTTCGGCGTGCTGCCGGCGGAGAATGACCGGAAGCGGCCGGCGCCATCCTTGCGAAGAATGGACTCGGCGAGGATCGAGCGCGCCGAATTTCCGGTGCACAGGAACAGGACGTTGTACATCTGGTCAGGCACGGACTTTCCCCTTTCGCTTGGGAGAGCAGCAGGCTTGCAGGCTGTCGACGACGGGATCGCAGACCTCAGGCCGTCCGCCGCAGCAATCGCGTAGCAGGAAAACCGCGACATCGCGAAATGCGGCGAGGTTGGCGCGATAGACGATCGAACGACTCTGTCGTTCGGAGGACACGAGGCGCGCACGGCTGAGAATTGAAAGATGCGCCGAGAGCGTGTTCTGGGGCACTTCGAGCAGACGAGCGAGGTCGCCGGCCGCAAGGCCGTCGGGTTCGTGCCTGACCAGCGTCCGGAACGCCTCCAGACGGGTCGATTGCGACAGCGCGGCGAGCGCCAGGACGGCTTCTTCGGTTTCCATATATCCAGACTTATGGAATTATGGGCGCGACGTCAATCGGGAATCCGGCGATCGCGTTTCGCGTCGGAAGGAACCATTCGGCAGGACTGGCTTGAGGACCTCGATCGGTCTGCGCATCGTAAATTACCGCGTCACATGAAGATCATGGCGGGCTGGCGCCAGCGGCGGCCACAGAAGGGCGCGAACGATCAGCGGAATACCAATGGCCAAGGGGATAAGCCAGTACAGGACATGAGGCAGGTCGCGCCAAACCGGAAGCTGCTTTCCGTTGTCGACGTAGAAGGCAACCAGCATCAGGAGGTACGACAGGCCCATCCCCGCGATATGGAGCCTGACCCGGTAACGCCAGTGGCGTCGAAGCGCAGTGCGCCCGATCCATGCGCAAGTGAATGACAAGGCGCCGAGAGCGAACAAATGATAATTTTCGGCCCAGCGCATGAGCGACAGCAATGTCGCGGTTGCGAGGAGCGCCAGCAGGGACCAGAAATAGGTCGTTCCAAGCCTCGAATGGCGCCCGCGGCGCTTCTCGCTCAACATCGCGATTGCGCCGGTCGCAACGCATGCCAGGCCCAGGGGGATATGCACTCCCAGGACCACCGCCAGCAAGAAGGGGTCGGTCGAAGGAATTTCGAGGCCCGCCACGATGGTCGTCTCTGCACCTGTCATGGCATCGCTGTCATCTTGCGATTTGTCTTCGCCTTGGCCGACGAGGATGGCCTCCTGACGGCAAATGCTCCGGCGCCGCATCCGATACAAAGCACCCAGCAACCCGCCAGGACGCGCGCTCGTCGCGACAGCAAACTCCGGACAATTACAACTATCAAACCAGTTCTATCGTTGTTTTGGAGCTTTGTATGCTCTCCTCAATATGACTTTCCGAACTGGCCGCGTTTGCCCCGAACTGTTAGAATGGCCGTGTTTGGTGATCGCGGAAGCCGTCCATGCAGGTGCAGTCCATCATTACCTGTCCAGTCTGCTATCATGCGGCGGTCGAGACGATGCCGACCGACGCCTGCCAGTTCTTCTACGATTGCAAGGGATGTGGGATCCGGCTCAAGCCCAAGAGCGGCGATTGCTGCGTGTACTGCTCTTATGGCTCTATCCCTTGTCCTTCAATCCAGCAAAACGGAAAGTGCTGCCAAGGCTGACTTGAGCCAGCCTAATATTTCGAACATTCTAGAAATATCGTTGACATCCGATCTGGATGGGCGCATCGTACATGCCATGAAGATCGATGATGCAGCAGCGCGGCTGGAAGCCTTGGGTAACCGCACCCGGCTGCAGATTTACCGCGCCCTTGTCCGGGCGGGACATTCCGGCATGCCGGTCGGCCGCTTGCAGGACAAGCTGAAGATCCCGGCATCGACGCTGTCTCATCACATCAAGTCTCTGGTTGCAGTCGGGCTCGTCAGTCAGGTCCGCGAATCCACGACGCTGGTGTGTCACGCCAACTTCGATGCGATGCGGGGGCTGGTAGATTTCCTGGCGGCGGAGTGCTGTGCGGACGAAGTCGGATGCGGGGGCGCTCAGTCCGCGGCCTGATTTTTTTGCCAGATTATTCGATGATTCTAGAAGGATGGGAGCAGTACAATGCGCGACGGAAAGACGGTAGCCATCATCGGGGCAGGGCCTGTTGGTCTTGCCGCGGCCGCACATGTGCTGGAGCGTGGCATGTTGCCCGTCGTTCTGGAGTCCGGGCCGGAGGTGGGACATGCGATCCGCCAGTGGCAGCACGTTCAGCTGTTTTCGCCGTGGGAATACAACGTCGACAAGGCCGCCGCGCGTCTGCTCGCGCCGATGGGGTGGAATTCGCCTGATCCCCAGGCCTATCCGACCGGCGGCGAACTGCTGGAAGGATACCTCGAGCCGCTGGCGACGCGGACGCCGCTACGCGAGGTGATCCGCACCTCCAGCCGCGTCACGGCCATCAGCCGCGCCGGTTTCGACAAGGCGAAGACGAGGGGGCGAGAGAAGGCGCCTTTCGAAATCCGCTACCAGAACGGCAAGGGGCCCGAGGTTCTGCGCGCCGATGCCGTGATCGATACCTCGGGGACATGGTTCTCCCCCAATCCGGCCGGCAGCAACGGCCTGCCGGCGATCGGCGAGGCGGAGCGCGGTGACCGCATCGCCTATGGCATGCCCGATGTGCGGGGCGTGCAGCGTTCCCGATATGGCGGAAAGACGGTTGCGGTGCTCGGCGCCGGCCATTCCGCGGTCGGCACGTTGATCGATCTCGCGCGGCTCGCCGACGAGGTAGCAGGGACGCAAGTCCTCTGGCTGCTGCGCGGCGCCGATCCGGCCAAGGCTTTCGGCGGCGGCAGCAACGACAAGCTTGCGGCCCGCGGCGAGCTCGGCAGTGCCTTTGCTGCGCTCGTCGCGTCCGGAAAAATCAGGGTCGAGGCCGAGTTCGGCGTCACGCATCTGTCGGATTCCGAAGGCCGCCTCAAGATATCGGCCGGCGCCTGCTGCGGTGCGCGCAGCGTGGTCGTGGACGAGCTGATCGTGTCGACGGGCTTCCGTCCCGACTTTTCGTTTCTGTCCGAGCTGCGCCTGCGGCTCGATCCGGCCATCGAGGCGCCGGTCGCACTGGCGCCGCTGATCGATCCCAACGAACACAGCTGCGGCACCGTGCGTCCGCACGGCGCACGCGAGCTGTCCCATGACGAGCCCGGTTTCTACATCGCCGGCATGAAGTCGTACGGCCGCGCGCCGACCTTCCTGATGATGACCGGCTATGAGCAGGTCCGATCGATCGCCGCCGATATCGCCGGCGACAAGGCGGCCGCGGCGCGGGTCGAGCTGGTGCTGCCGGAAACCGGCGTCTGCACGCGCGGCGGCGTCGAGACATCAGGCGCCGCAGGTTGTTGCGGCGGCCCGGCGAAGCAAGATGCCTCGGCCTGCTGTGCCGCCGACGAAACGGCCAGGAAGGCCGGCGCTTCAGGGTGTGGCTGTTCGTAAGGCCAAACCTTTCGCAGAACGTGTGCCCGGTATGATGCCAGCGACGGCGTTGTCTTCTTCGCTATGCAGCTCTGGCGTGTCGCGCGGTTCAGGCTTGAGTCCCGATTAGCAATGTGAAAGGCGAGCGGGTGGCCACGGCTTGCTCCAGGCGCAGGCCTGAAGCGGCAAACAACGCTTCAAATTCACGTTGTGTGCGCTCGCGACCGCCGGTCATCACCATCATGGTCATGTCGCTATAATTGACCTCCGGCTGGTTTGGCGGCGTGAGGAGGTGCTCAATTACAATGATCCGCGCTGAGGGTGTCATAACGGAGCGACAGCGACGAAGAATTGAAACAACGCTGTCGTCGCTCTCATCCATCAAGACGGATTTGATGACATAGGCATCGCCGCCTCCGGGGACGCTCTTGAACACGTCCCCGCCAACGATCTCGCAGCGGTCGTCAACCTTTGCCGCTGCCAGCAGATCTTGTGCTTTGGCGATGACATGCGGCAGGTCAAAGAGGATACCGCGAGTATCTCGATGGTGCGAGAGAATGGCGGCGAGTAACGCTCCCTGTCCGCCACCGATATCGACGATCACCTTGTAGGCCGAGAAGTCGTGAGCGGACGCAATTGCAGCGCCTCCCGAGCGAGACAACTCGCTCATTGCGGCGTCGAAGATCGCGGTTTCCTCGGGCCTTTCTCCGCGCCACGTCCACAAATTTGCCTGGTGCAAGAGTTCGAACGCGCTCTTTCCGCTCCTCACGCAATCGGCGAGGTTTCCCCATGATTGCCGAACGTAAGGGCGGCCAACATACCGCGCCCACGCCGACCGTGAGTCCGGGAAGTCCGATCTCAGACACTCTCCGACCGGCGTTAGGCGGAAGCGCTGGTCTGCCTGTTCTTCCAACAGACCGGCTGACGCCAGCGCATGCAGCAAGCGGTACAGAGATGGCGGATCACATTTGACCGCTCGGGCGATATCATTGCTCGCCAGGACATCACCCTTCAGCACGTCGGCGATGCCGAGCTCCGCCATCGCCGATATGGCTTGAGAGACTTGAAAGCCGCCGATCAGTTTCATGAGTTCGACGGCGGGACTTTGCGCTGGCATGGTCGCTCCCTTGCAGAAAGAACCGCCGAACACTAGCCTTTCGTGAAGCGCCTTGTCATCTATCCAAGCCCGCTCTGGGGCATCAGCGGCGATTCAGCCTCATACGAGCCAGGTCGGGACTGCCCCTCACACCCGACCTCATGACGAGTGCCGGGACAGGCCAAAAAGGGCCACAAGCCCACACGCACATTTCAAGGAACTATTTGACTTCATCCGGAGTATTTTGACCTTCATCCCAGCGCCGTCTCTGGTCATCGAGATTTAGCAATACGAGCCGATTTCTGCTTGGCGGGCGGAGCAAGGAGCTTCAGCAGTGCGTCGGCAACGCGGCTGCGATGACGTTGGCTATGCTGAATGACGTAAAACTCTCGCTGCGGCAGCCTGAAAGTGACAGGGTATAATAGGCCGCTTTCAATGCTTGAGGCCACTACAGAGGCGGAAAGTGCCGTAGCTCCAAGTCCAGCTTCAACGGCGGCTCTTACTGCCTCATTGGAGGGTAGCTCCATGGCAATGCGCAATCGATCCGGCGAGGTTCCGAGGCGTGCCAAGGCTTGCTCGAACACCGACCTTGTGCCCGATCCGGGTTCGCGCAGTACCCAATCGCTTTCAAGAAGGTCGGCCACGCTTGGCGATTTGCCCGTTGCCCAGCGATGTTCGTGGCCGACAACGAGGACCATCTGATCTAGGGCGACGCGAGTGCTTAACAGCTTCTTGCTTTCGATCACTCCCTCGACGAAGCCCAGTTCGATAGCTCCACCCTCAACTGCTTCGGCAACTTGGGCGGTATTGCCAACTGTCAATCTGACGTCCAGGCGCGGATGTGCACGACGAAACGCGACCAAGTGCCGCGGCAGCCAGTAACTTGCGATGGTTTGACTGGCCTGAACCGCAAGCGTGCCTCGATCGAGATTGCCAAACTCGCTCAAAGTCAGCTCTGCCCTCTCGACCTGTGCCAGGATTGATCTTGCTTCGGCAAGAAAAATCCTTCCAGCTCCCGTGAGTTCAATGCGACGCCCGACCCGGTCGAAGAGCTTCGTATTGTGACGCGCCTCAAGGGCAGCGATGGCATGGCTCGCCGCGGACTGGGCAAGATTGAGCGCTTGTGCTGCCTGGGTGACGTGCTGTCGCTCGGCGACCGCCACGAAGATTCGAAGTTGTTCGAGCGTCATGATCCTGACTCTCCAATCAATCTAAAAACAAGATTGATTATAGAAATAACATCTATTGGTATGATGATTCAAGGCGCCGTACGTTTCTGACGAGCTTCAAATCAGGAACGAAAGGCGGTCGCAATGACCATCGCTCGACGTCAAGCCGATCTCGATCTTGATGTAGCCATCCCTGTAGGTGGGTTGGCAGTTTTCAAGATCGCCGACAAGCAGATCGGGTGCCGATCGGCCTCGGGCCAGCCTTCACAATCATCGCATTGATCGCTGTTGCGGTTCGCTGGGCCGCGAAGAGACCGTACCCAAATCAGAGAGGGTATCCATGACATACGTTGACAGAGAATTTGCGCCGACAAGGGTGGATAACACAAAACCTTTCGTCGAGATCGTGCGAAACTTTACGCCGAACTGGTTCGCGGCAACTATGGGAACGGGAGCGCTCGCGCTGGTTCTCAATCAGTTTCCCTTGCCGCTCGCCGGTTTGCACGGTGCGGCGGTTGGACTCTGGCTGTTCAATATTGCGCTCTTCACGCTATTCAGCCTGCTGTACACTGCGCGCTGGATATTCTTTTTCGACGAAGCGAAACGCATCTTCGATCATCCCGTGATGTCGATGTTCTTCGGCACCATTCCGATGGGATTGGCGACGATAGTGAACGGCTTTATCGTGTTCGGGCCGGCGTTAATTGGTGGCCAGGCGATAGTGGTTGCTCACGCGTTGTGGTGGCTCGACGCAGCAATGTCTGTCGTCTGTGGGGTCGCGATCCCGTACTTCATGTTCACGCGTCAGGAACACAGCGTCGAGAAACTGACGGCAGTGTGGTTGCTGCCCATCGTGGCTTGCGAAGTCGCGGCCGCCAGTGCGGGCTTGCTTGCGCCGTATCTTGTTATGCCTGAAGCGCTGCTCATTCTTGTACTGGGTTATGTGCTTTGGGCCTGCTCAGTCCCGCTGGCGATGAGCATTCTTGTGCTGCTGGTCCTTCGGTTGGCACTGCACAAGCTGCCGAAGCGCGATATGGGTGCCTCCGCATGGCTTGCCCTCGGGCCGATAGGAACGGGTGCGCTGGGTTTGCTGCTCCTGGGTGCGGACGCACCGGTGATCTTTGCGGCGAGCGGCCATGCGAATATCGGCGACACGGCTTTTGGTCTCGGTGTCATCGGTGGCATCGTCCTCTGGGGTTATGGAGCATGGTGGCTCGCTCTCGCGGCGCTGAAGACCCTGCGTTATCTCCGCGAGGGGCTGCCATTCAATCTGGGTTGGTGGGGCTTCACCTTCCCTCTTGCCGTCTACACTCTCGCGACTTTCGCGCTGTATCGGGTCACAGGGCTTACACTCTTCTCTGTCGGTGCCGGCATCATGACGATCTGCCTGACCGTGTTCTGGATCATTGTGGCAGCGCGAACTCTCAATGGTGCAGCCACGACGGCGCTGTTCAACGCCCCGTGCCTGAGCCGCCCGCACTGGACGACGAAGTTCGAAGCCGACGTCGTCTGAGGCAAGCGATTGCAGAATTGAGCGGCGGGCCTCTGCATCCAAAGTTCGATCATCGCGATCGACGCAGGAGCCTTGGTAACGCTGTAACAACGGCATCTCGTGAAATAAAGACACAAGCATTCGAAAAGGAGAATCCGGTGCTTAGCTCCAAGACGAAAGCAGTTTTGGCTTTGGCGTTGCCTTTCATTCTGGCGACGCCAGTCACAGCCCACGAGGTTCCCGACCCGACGATCGTCCATAACGCGCGTGACGGCGTCGTCAGACTCTACGGAGCTGGCGGGCCGGACACAGCCTTTAAGAGGGTCGCTGAAGTGTTCACCAAGGAAACCGGAGTGAAGGTCGAGGTCGTTGGCGGCCCCGAGCCGACTTGGTCGCAAAGAGCTCAGGCGGATGCCGACATCCTGTGGGGGACTGCCGAGGAAGACATCGCCGCGTTACTGGAGACCTACAAGGATTTCGCTTGGGCTGACGTCACGCCAATTTATCTCCGCCCGTCGATTATCGCGGTTAAGAAGGGCAATCCGAAGCACATCCGTGGCTTCGAGGACTTGTTGAAGGACGGTATGAAAATAGTCGTCACCGAAGGGGCTGGTGTTGCTAATACCTCGGGTACGGGGACCTGGGAGGACGTTGCCGGTCGCGAAGGTCACCTCGCGGATATCGCGCGCTTTCGCAATAACATCGTAGGTTTCGGTAAAGGGAGCGGACCAAGCTACAAGATGTTCGTGGAGAAGGGCGCCGATGCATGGGTCACTTGGCCGGATTGGCCGATCACCCACGCGGACGTTGCAGAAATCGTGAAGTTGGCCAGCAACCGCACGATCTGGCGTGACGTCAACGTGGTGCTGGCGCGCGACGCTGATCCGCAAGCCAAGCAATTCCTGGATTTCCTCACCAGCTCTCGTGGTGCCGAAATTATGAAAACCGAGGGCTGGGTGCGGTAGCAACCGCACCAAGTGGGAAGGCGGGTGCCCATTCCGAGGTACCCGCCTTTATGCAAATACTCTCCGTACTGAGATCGCAGACATTCGGTCAAGTTGAGCGAGGCAGCACGAAGGCATGACGCTTGGAGTCACCGTCGCACCGGTCTTGCTTCCCTTCGCTTGGGCAGGTTCTGGCACAAAGCGGCCATCCGGCCTGAAACGAGAGTCGGAGAAGGGAAGAAGAAAGGGCCAAGAAGAGATGTGCGATCTAACCGCTCGTTGCAGCGCGATAGAAGGCTTCTACCTTCCCCAGGTCTTTCGAGTGAGTACCCTCCTGATCGGTTCTTGTTTTCGAATCGACACCGGCAGGTCGCACCGAGCGAATAGCTTCTTTGACATTGTCTGGTCCGAGGCCGCCAGCAAGTATCACTGGAGTACGAATACTCTCCACTATCTGTCGACTGATGCTCCAGTCATGCGTCACGCCCTGCGCGCCAATTTGCGCGTCACCTGTGCGATGACTATCAAGCAGGATCCAGTCGACAACTCCATCATATGCTTGCGCCACACCTACCGCATCAGGTCCCGTGACAGGTATGCTGCGCATGAATTTCCTCTTTGGTAGAGACTTTCGCAGCGCCACGACACGATCAGGGGTAAGCAATTCGCTCGATGCGCCAAGATGGACGATGGGCGGATCAAGCTCCCCCGCCATTCGCTCGATAAGGGCGACGTCCGCCGAGAGAAACAGCGCGGAAAGTACGGACGGCGCCCGCACCATCTTCATAACGGCCCGCGCCTTCTGAACCGGAAGCTCCCGAGGGAAGGCGCCATCGCCAACGAGTACGCCGACATGGTCCACGCCGATTGCCGATATCGCCTCAGCTTCCGCTGGGGTCGCAACTTCGTAAATTTGCGTCAGCATCGTCTTACACCCGCTGCCAGCAACTCAGGTGAATAGACAGGATGGCCTGGTCTTGGGTCAATGGCCGTTTTGGGGGATAGCAGCTTTTCGTCCATGAGGCGACATGGCAGCTCCGGCCGATGGGCGCCAACTGACGGCCTTCAACGGTGCGGCGAAGGCACAAGCATAAAAATCTGAACGGCGAATGCGAGGATCACCAGAACGGTGAAAATGACGCGTCCGACTGTCTCCATCCAGCGTGGGTACATGTTGGGATCACGGTCGTCATCGTCCATGCGTCGATCACCTAAGGCCGGCTCGCTAAAGTGCCGCATTCTACTCGTTCGTTCCGGCTAACGCACCAGAAGAGGCGGTAGCCTCCTGACTTCTACAGATCACCAGCGGCAGGAACAATTGCGGATGTCTGCCAGAGGTTCAAAAGCTGGCATCGCACACCATGTTGCGATGGTCAGCCAAGGGTCACATCCGGACATCCGGCAAACAGACGGCGTATAGCCGAGGCTGTGTCTTGACGATGGACAGGCCAAGAGGTCAGAAACGGACGTTACGGACCGTGGTTACGCCGCGGGAAAAATGTCACGTCGCAGGCCGGCTTGAACCCAATCTTGGCGTAGCAACGATTGGCAATCTGTGGCTCCGACATGAAAGAGCCCGCGACGGATTGCTCCGCGCGGGCTCTGTGAATTTTCGATGATGGCATTCTGCCAGTGTTTTGCCCGACGTGTCAAAACGGAAAAATGCGGCGGGCAGGGGGATGCGTCGACGCTGCAAGCGCCTGCTTGGGCGCAACGCGCGAAATTGCCAGTCGCTTCAATGCCCCCGCTACTGCGCATGGGGTTGTTTTCGAAGCTGTTGCTTTGAGGGCGTCTCGACGCCCGCGCTTCAGCGCCGGCCGCGCGGCGTCTCGGCCTTGGCGGGCGCTTCGGTCTGGGGTGCGCAGGTCGCAGCTTGCAATGAGCCTTGCGCCTGCGGCATCAGCCCGGGCTCGGCGGCCAGCGCCTTCATCAGGATCAGGCCTGTCGTCGTCGGGGAATCGATGATCAGGCGGTCGGCCGCGGTGATCTCTTCGTCCTCGGGCAGGGCGTTGTGCTGCGCTTCCGTCATCAGGTCGAGCTCGATCACCTTCTTGCCGGCCGAGCGATCGTTGATGGCGTAATAGGCGATCTCGTTGCGGGTGTAGAACGACACCGAGGTATAGGCCTGGCTCACCGGCACGGTGAGTTTGATCGGACCGCCCGAAAGGTCATAGCGGCAGATCGCGAGCGCAAAGGCCGGGTCCATGAACGGCATCGGCGACGTATTGGGATCGGCGAGCGGTAGCTGCGTCACGCCGTTGAGCTTGGTCATCGGCGTCAGCCGCGAATAGGCGTCTTGCGTTGCGATCCGCGGCAGCGCCAGTACGCTGACGAGATGGACCACGAGGCCGAGCACCACACCGGCAACAATCGTGAATACCAGGCGGATCATGAGCAGCCCACCGTCGCGATATTGGGCATCGGCGCGTCGCGCTTGGTGCGCGTCGCCACCCCGACCGGCGTATCGTAGAGACGGAACATCAGCGCATAGCGCTCGATGCCGCCGGTCGGCAGCCAGTTGCCGGCACGCGAGCGTGCGGCGATGTGGATCTCGAAGGTGCCGTCGGACTGGCGCACGATCTCCTGGCTGGTGAAGCCGTAGCGCTGGAGCGAGTTGGCAACGAGGTGGCCCTTGCGGTCGTACAGCGTCAGCGTCCAGAACCGGGCCGGCGGCGTGACGCCCGAGACGACGACGTCGCAGCGGCCGTCGAGCGCCTTCTTCTTGTCGTCGGTGGTCGCGGTGAAGGCGACGCCGTCGCCGGTGCCGATCGGCAGCTCGCCGTTGCGCACGATGGTGGCGCGCGAATAGGGATCGACATCGGCGGTGCCGGTGCGCGGACGCGCGGTCCAGGCGCCGATGGTCAGCGCGCCGATCTCGGTGCCGCGCGTCGTCGTCATCCAGGTGGCGCCGACGCCGACCACGGTCGCGAGCAGGAGGGCCGTCAATGTGATCAGGAGCAGCCGCACGGGATCAGATCAGTTCTTGCGCGGGGTGGACGCATTGGCGTTCTCCTCGGCCGCATAATTCTGCGGGAAGGCAAGCGCGCTCGTCGACGATGCCGGCTTGGCCGGCTGGCTGTTGTTGTCGGTCGATTTGGTCGCGGTCCTGGCGGCCTCGTCGAGCATCTTCTCGACGCGCACCAGGATATCGGCGCCGCGCTTGGTCAGCACCGGCGGCGGACCGGGCTTGGTCTCCAGCACCTTCGGTGCCGCATTGGCTTGCGCATCCCTCGGCTGCGGCGGCAGCTTCTGGCCCATGCCAACGCCGGGAATTTCCCTGACCTCGACGCCCTGATGTGCGGCGACCATGATGTCGTGCCAGGTCTGCGCCGGCAGCGAGCCGCCGGTCATGCGATTGGTCGGCGAGTAGTCGTCATTGCCGTACCAGACCGCACAGGTGAAATTGCCGGTGTAGCCGACGAACCAGGCGTCGCGATACGCATTCGTCGTGCCGGTCTTGCCGGCGGTCGGAATGCCGTCGAGCGCGGCGCGGCGCGCGGTGCCTTCGCTGACGACGTGGCTCATCATGCCGGCCATGTCGGCGGCGATATTCGCAGGAATGGCCTGCCTCGGCTTGGGGCCGTCGCGGTCCCAGCGCCAGACCAGATCGCCGGCGCCGGTGCGCACCTCCAGCACCGAATGCGGCGTCACCGCCTTGCCGCGGTTCGGGAAGGTCGCATAGGCGACGGCGTGCTCGAGCACGGTGACTTCGTCCGAGCCGATCGGCAGCGACGGCGTGTCGGGCAGCGGCGCCTTGATGCCGAAGCGGCGCGCGACCTCGACGATCTTGGCGCGGCCGATCTTGGCCGGGTTCGGCGCTTTCGGCTGTTCCTTCTGGCCGATCGCGATCGACAGCTTGACCGGGACGACGTTGATCGAGCGCGTGATCGCCTGCGTCAGCGTCACCGAGCCGGAATAGGAGTGGCCATAATTCTGCGGGCACCAATTGCCGATGCAGACCGGGCCGTCGACCACGACCGAGTTCGGCGTGAACCCGTTCAGCAGCGCGGTGGTGTAGACGTAAGGCTTGAACGAGGAGCCGGGCTGGCGATAGGCGTCGGTGGCGCGGTTGAACTGGCTCGCGCCGTAATCGCGGCCGCCGACCATGGCGCGGATGCCACCGTCGAGATCGGCGACGACGGTCGCAGCCTGGGTTGCGTGATAGTCGCGGCCGAACTGGCGCAGCTGGTTCTCGATGGCGTCTTCCGCGGCCTTCTGCACGTTGGTGTCGATCGCGAGGCGAACGACGAACACGCGCTCGGTGTAGGATTTCGGGAACGTGTCGACCAGCTTGCGCATCTCGTCGAAGGCGTAGTCGAGATAATAGTTCGGCGAGGCCTCATCGCGCCGGTCGACCGCGAAGGCCGGGTTGCGGCGGGCGCCGAACACCTGGCCCTCGGTCATGAAGCCGGCATCGACGAGGTTGTCGAGCACGACGTTGGCGCGGGCGCGGGCCGCCGGCAGGTTGATGTGGGGCGCGTATTTGGTCGGCGCCTTGAACAGGCCGGCGAGCATCGCGGCTTCCGCCAGCGTCACGTCGCGCGCGGACTTGTTGAAGTAGAAATGTGCCGCGCCGTCGACGCCGAAGGTGCCGCCGCCCATATAGGCGCGGTCGAGATAGAGCTTGAGGATCTCGTTCTTGGTCAGGCGCCATTCCAGCCAGACCGCGAGGAAGGCCTCGTTGATCTTGCGCTCGATGGTGCGCTCATTGCTCAGGAACAGGTTCTTGGCGAGCTGCTGCGTGATCGAAGAGCCGCCCTGGCGGACGCCGCCGGCCTGGGCGTTGGTGACGAGGGCGCGAGCGGTGCCGGCGACGTCGATGCCGAAATGGTCGTAGAAGCGGCGGTCTTCGGTGGCGAGCGTCGCCTTGATCAGCACGTCAGGAAAATCTTCCAGCGGGATCGAATCGTTGTGCTTGATGCCGCGGCTGCCGATCGGGTTGCCGTAGCGGTCGAGGAACGTCACCGCGAGGTCGGACTTCTTCAGCCAGTCCTCGTCCGCGGTCTCGCGGAAGGCGGGGATGGCGAGGACCAGCATCAGCACCATGCCGCCGAGGCCAATGGTGGCGGCTTCCGACAGCGGCTCGATGAACACCCAGCGCTTCCACCGCCCGACATAGAAGCGGTCCATGAAGGTCGAGTAGCGCTCGTAGAGCTCGCGGATGCCTTTGGCGGAGGAGAACAGCGAGGAGTCGATGCGCGCATCGAGGTCCAGGAAGAAGTTCCGGACTCTGCTCTTCCAATTGGATGGTGTGTTCTGGACCACCTAGAACCCTTGAGGCTCGCTTCGAAAGCGTTCAAGCACCCGGCCGGGGCGGCATCGAGACGTCTTGCGGGATTGTTGCGGCAAACCCAAGGCGCCCGTTTCGCGCACCTCAGGCGGACTTGCTGTTCTTCTAGCCGAGCGGGGCCTATAAACCAATGGTCAGGCTCGCAATTTTGAACAACAGACCTAATTGAACCCCGGTTCATTACGGGTCTTTCGAGGGCGTTGCTTGCAGCTTTGCGACGCTACCCCCTAGATGGCGTTGGCCGCAGCTCTTTGGATCAGTAACAGGCGCATGACCGCAGCTCGTAAATCACCGTCGGATCAGGATGGATTCTTCTGGAAAACCAAGAAGATGGAGGATATGTCGCGGGCCGAATGGGAGAGCCTGTGCGACGGCTGCGGCCGCTGCTGCCTGAACAAGCTCGAAGACGAGGATACCGGCGAGATCTATTTCACCGATGTCAGCTGCAAGATGCTCGATTCCTGCTCGGCCGGCTGCAAGGACTACGCGAATCGGTTCGACTACGTTCCGGATTGCGTGGTCATGACCCCCGCGACGGTCCGGACCCTGAAATGGCTGCCGCCGAGCTGCGGCTACAAGCTGGTGGCCGAGGGCCGCGATCTCTATTGGTGGCATCCTCTGGTCTCCGGCGACCCCAACACGGTGCACGAGGCCGGCGTCTCCGTGCGCGGCCGGGTCGCGGGCAGCGAGGAGGAGATCCCGGACGACCAACTGGAGCACTACCTGGTGCAATGGCCGGGCCAGCTGCCGAAACGGGCGCGCCTGAAGCGACGTCCCAAGGCCTGATCCGCCCGCCGTTTCTGATCACGTGTTCGGGATGACCGCAGTGCGGGACGCACCCATGCGCCGCGGTGCCTGCCTGAGAAGACCTTTGCTGTCTAGATTGGGTTCATAGAACGAATCCTTCGCGGCTTTGCGCCGCAACACGCTCGATCTGACAGCCCGAGATGAACCAGTTCACACGGCAGAGCAGCCGGTCTGCCGATATCCAGACATTGCCCGACGACATCGCCGAGGAATTGACCCGCCTTCCGGGCGAGGTCATCAGCGTCAGCGACGCGCCCCCGATCTCGCCACCGGCGCCGCTATCGTCAGATGAAGTGCGAACCATCGTCATCAGCCTGATGCTGACGATGTTCCTGGCCGCCCTCGACCAGACCATCGTGGCCACGGCGCTGCCGACCATCGGCCGCCAGTTCCAGGACGTCTCGAACCTGTCCTGGGTGATCACCGCCTATCTGCTCGCCTCGACCGCGGTCGCGCCGGTGTTCGGGACATTGAGCGACATCTACGGCCGCAAGGCCATGATCATCACCTCGCTCAGCCTGTTCATCGCCGGCTCGATCCTGTGCGCGATCGCGCCGAGCATGCCGATGCTGATTCTGGCACGCGGTCTCCAGGGACTGGGGGGCGGCGGCATCATGCCGGTCGTGCAGACCGTGATCTCCGACGTCGTTTCCCCACGCGAACGCGGCCAGTACCAGGCCTATTTCTCCAGCGTCTGGATGGTCGGCGGCATTTTGGGGCCCGTCATCGGCGGCGTATTCGCCGAGCATCTGCATTGGTCGATGATCTTCTGGATCAATCTGCCGCTCGCAGCCGCGGCGCTGGCGCTGCTGCTGCCGAAGATGAAGAAGATCCCGGTGTTCCACCGCAAGCGCAAGGTCGACTGGCTCGGCGGCGTGCTGCTGATGGCATCGGCCGTCGTGTTCATGCTGGTGCTGACCTGGGGCGGCACGCGCTATCCGTGGCTGTCGCCGACCGTTCTTGCCATGATTGGCGGCGCCGTCGCGCTCGTGCTCACCTTTGTGTGGCATGCGCGCCGCGCCGACGAGCCGTTCCTGCCGCTGCCGTTGCTCTCGGGTTCGGTCGCGCCATTCGCGCTGACCGCCGGCGGCTGCGGCCTCGGCGCCATTACCGGCCTCACGGTGCAGCTGCCGCTTTATTACGAGTCGGTCTACCATCTCAGCGCCAGCGAAGCGGGGCTTGCACTGATTCCGCTTGCGGCGGTCTCGACATGCGGCGCCGCGATCGCCGGCCGCACCATGGCGCGCGCCAGGCACTACAAGCGCGTCGCCATCATCGGCACGTCGTGGGCTGCGATCTGCGCGCTCGGCCTCACGGTCACCACGCTGCCGCTATGGGGACTCCTGACGCTGATGGCCGCGTTTGCGCTCGGGCTCGGCACCACCTTCCCGGTCTGTGTGGTCTCGCTGCAGAATTCGGTGGCCCGTCCGCAGGTCGGCACCATCACCGGCGCGATGAACTTCTTCCGCTCGCTGATGTCCTCGTTCACGGTCGCGGCCTTCGCCGCGATCCTGCTGATCGCACTCGGCGCCGACATTCCGCTGGCAGGCGAGCATCACGCCGCAGGCAGCATCCCCGCGATCCCCACTGAAGACATGCGGCATGCCTTCCGCTACGTCTTTGCGGCCGCGACCGCGTTGATGGCCACCGCATCGCTCTGCCTGATCATGATGGAGGAGCGGCCGCTGGCCGGTCCTTCCACGGGGCAACCTGTCGAGATGGCGGAGTAGGGAGCGCTAGCCGCTTCCATTCGCAAAGCCGCTCTTGCGCGGCAGCACAATCGTGAATTCCGTGAACTGGCCAGGCTCGGTCGCGACGTCGATCGTGCCGCCGTGCTGCTTCACGACGATGTCATGGCTCATCGACAGTCCGAGCCCGGTGCCTTCGCCGGCCGGCTTGGTGGTGAAGAACGGATTGAACATCTTCGCCTTCACCTCATCGGGAATGCCAGTGCCGTTGTCGCGGATGCGGATCTCGATGGCATCGCCGCGGTCGCGGGTCGTGGCGGTCACGATCG
This sequence comes from Bradyrhizobium sp. CCBAU 53340, assembly GCF_015291645.1. NCBI lineage: Bacteria > Pseudomonadati > Pseudomonadota > Alphaproteobacteria > Hyphomicrobiales > Nitrobacteraceae > Bradyrhizobium > Bradyrhizobium sp. CCBAU 53340. The sequence goes on along the minus strand of NZ_CP030055.1, from coordinate 5,480,720 downwards.
GCTCGTAACTGGCGTCGGCACGCGCCTGGCGCTTTGCCACCGCGTAAAACCCGTTGGAGACCAGGTTCAGGAGCACCCGCGTGATTTCCTGCGGGAACACTTCGGCGGAGCCTGCCGCCGGATCGAACTCGCGTTTCAGCGTCACGTCGAATTGCGGCTGCTCGGCGCGCGCGCCGTGATAGGCGAGGTTGAGGCTCTCCTCGACCAGCATGTTGACCTCGCTCAAGCGATGCTCGCCGCCGCCTTCGCGCGAATGCAGCAGCATGTTCTTGACGATGGAATCGGCACGCTTGCCGTGTTGCACGACCTTCTGCAGATTGTCCTTCAGCATCCCGGTCAGCTCGTCGACCTCGCCGCGGACATCGTCTTCGAGGCGGATCGGCGCAAGTGCCTCGCTCAGCTCGTCCATCAGCTCGGTGGAGAGCGCGGCGAAATTGTTGACGAAGTTGAGCGGGTTCTTGATCTCATGGGCGATGCCGGCGGTGAGCTGGCCGAGCGAGGCCAGCTTCTCGGTCTGGATCAGCCGGTCCTGTGCCGCGCGCAGATCGTCGAGCGACCTGGCGAGCTCGATGGTGCGGGTCTGAACCTGGTTGAACAGGCTGACATTCTTGACGGCGATCACTGCCTGGTCGGCGAACATCTGCAGCAGCCGCACATGATGTTCGGCGAACGCACCGGTCGTCCGCCGCGTCGCGATGATAACGCCTTTGGCTTCGCCCTCACTCATCAGCGGCGTGAACAGCATGCTGCGAAAGCCGCGCGCGCGGGCGACGCCGCGTGCCGCCGGCTCGAGCTCGGCGTCGGGCAGCTGCACCGATTCACCATTGGCCGTGAGCTGGAAGGCCGGGAACTGCGCGAATGGCACCGGGAACGAGGCCTGCAGCACGCGGTCGCCCTCGGGATCACCAGGCGTGAACGCTGCAAGATGCGCGGCGCCGTCGATATAGCGCAGCACCGCGGTGGAGTAGCCGCCGATCAGGCGGTTGGCGTTCGCGGCGATGGCGTCGAACACCGGCTGCACGTCGGACGGCGAGGCCGCCATCACTTTCAGGATGTCTGCCGTGGCCGTCTGCCGCTCCAGCGTCTCCTTCGTTTCGTTGAACAGGTTCGCATTCTCGATCGCGATCACGGCCTGGTCGGCAAAGGTCTGAAGCAACTGCACCAGGTCGGGAGCGAACGCGCCCGTCTCGGCGCGCGTGACGCTGATCATGCCGGCCGCAGTGCCGCGATTCATCAATGGCATGAACAGCACGCTGCGGAAGCCGCGCAACCGCGCCAGATTCCGGTTCAGCTCCGGAACGTCTTCAGCCTCGGCATCGGGAAACTGGATCGTCTCACCGCCGCGAACCAGCGCAAAGGTCGGAAAATCCTCGATTCGCCGCGGGAACGACGACTTCAGCCCTTCGTCCGCTTCCGGACTGGCCGGCGTGAACGCCACGAGGTGCAGCTCGTCGCCGATGAACTGGAGCACGGTTGCGGAGAAGCCGCCGAGCAGGCGCTTGGAACTCGATGCGATCGCCTCGAACACGGGCCGGGCATCCGATGGCGACGCCGCGATGGTCCGCAAAATCTCGGCGGTGGCGTTTTGCCGATCGCGCAGCCGAGCATTCTCGGCCGCGGCCGCCTGCAATTGCCGTTCGAGTTCGTTGGTAGGGGTGATCATTCGCAATCCGGCCTGATGCCGCGACAGGCGCGGCACGGAGCCGGATTATCACATCTCCTGCGGCCGGAGCCAGCGTCCGCGGCCTCGCGCTCCCCTCACGTGCCGGGCCGCGACACCTCGGTCTCCTTGCTGGTGATGAACTCCAGCAGCACAGGCACGCCTTCCCTGGTCTTCTGGATGCCGCGCTTGATCGCGGGGATGATGTCTTCGGGCCTGGTCACCCGCTCGCCATGGCCGCCGAAGGCGCGCGCCATTGCGGCATAGTCGCCGGAAATGTCGGTCGAGCGATACTTCTCGGTCGAGATCGGCATCACCTTCAACTCGATCGCCATCGAGAAATTGTTGAGCAGGATCGACATGATCGGGATGCGCTCGCGCACTGCGGTCTCGAAATCCATGCCGGTGAAGCCGATCGCCGCATCGCCCCAGACATTGATGCAGAGCTTGTCGGGCTTTGCCAGCTTGGCGCCCATGGCAAGGCCAAGGCCGTAGCCGAGTTGCGTCGTCTTGCCCCAGCCGAGATAGGAGAGGGGCGTCACCGCCTTCCAGAACGGCGAGAGCTGGTCGCGCGGGCTGCCGGCATCATGGGTGATGATGGTGGTGTCGATGTCGACGGTGTGCTGCAAGTCCCACAATACGCGATAGGGATTGAGCGGCGCATCATTGCTGGTGAGCTTTGGCATCCACTTCGCCAGCCACTCCTTGTGCGAGGCCGCGATTTCGGCCGCGATGGCCGACGCGTCGCGATCCGTGGTGACGGTCTTGTTGACCTCTTCCAGTAGCGCATCCAGCACAAGGCCGGCATCCCCGACGAGGCCGATCTTCGCCTCGACATCCTTGTTGAGATGGTTTGGATCGAGCGTCGAGTGGATGATGGTCTTGCCCTTCGGCATGGCGATGCCGAAGCTGGTCTCGGTGAAGGAGCAGCCGATGCCGAAGATGACGTCGGCCTCGGCCAGGAATTTCGGCACCGCGCGCGGCACGGCGAGGCCGCCCGAGCCGAGCGAGAGCGGATGCGTCTCTGGGAACGACGATTTGCCGCCGAGACTGGTGGTGACGGGGATGGCCAGTCGTTCCGCCAGCCGCTTCAATTGCGGCCAGGCCTGCGCATAATGCACGCCCTGGCCGGCATAGATCACCGGACGCTTGGCGTTGACGAGCAGGGCGGCTGCCTCCTTCACATGCACGGGGTCGGCGCCGTAGCGGGTGCGCAGCACCTGCGTGTAGTTCAGCGGCTCCGGCACCTCCTCGTTCCACATGTCGGAGGGGATTTCCACGATGACAGGCCCGCCGCGGCCGTTTTTCAGCTTGGTGAAGGCGCGTCGAAAGATGTTGGCGACCTCGGCGGCCAGGATGATCGGTTCGGACGATTTCGCAAACGGCTTCATCGCCTCGCTGGAATTGAAGTTCGGCTCGATATGCGCAAGCCGGCGCTGATAGCCCATCGGCAGCACCAGCACGGGCACGGATTCGCCAAAGCATTGCGCGACGCCGCCCATCGCGTTCTCCGCGCCGGGGCCATGCTGCATGCAGAACGCCCCGATCGTGCGCCCCGATGTGACGCGCGAGATCGCGTCCGCCATGTGCAGGCCGACGCGCTCCTGCCGCACCATCACGGGACGGATCTCGACCTTCGCTGCGTGCTCGATCAGGTGGTTGACGGGATAACCGCAGAGGATCTCGATCCCCTCGCGCCGCATGATTTCCGCGATGGCGGTGCCGAGCTTCATGGCGTCTCTCTCCCTGAGGCAGGCCGGTTGCTCCGGCCGATTGGGAAGAGAGGATCAGGAAAAACAGAGAGCGTAAAGCGGAGGTGGCAAGCGCCGCGGTAGGTCAGCCATGCAGCGAGATGCCACCCGTCCTATTTGCAGTTCCTGCAAATCGTCAGCTTGCGCTTCAACGCTTCGTCTTCCTGATCGATCGATGACTGCGCGTCGAGGCCAGTCGTATCCCGATTGGAGCCCTTCGCGGCGCGTGACCTCGCAGGCGGCGTCACGTGGCTCGGTGCGTCATTGTCGTCGGTGCTGGCACTGAAGCCATCGTAATCGGCCGCCGGGTTCGGTACGGCAGGTCCCCCGATCACAGGCAGCGGAGGCTCTCCGCCGGACGTCGCTGGCGCGCGGCTATCGTTGGTCACCAGGGCCGGCTCCCTCCTGGGCTTGGCGTTCTTGGCCACCGCGTGCGGCGGCGATGCATTGGGGGGCGCCAGCGAAACCGGCGGCGTGGCCGAGTTCCGTCCTCTCGCGCCATCCTGTGACCAGGTGCCGATCAAGATGAGGCTGAGAGCCAGCAGCAAATTGCGTCTCGTCTGCATCTTTCAAATAGCCTTATTTCAACGATTGACAGCCAGGGCTCATCGAGCCGCGTGGACAAGAATATCAGCCGTGACATGGCCGTCAAAGTTGACGGAAATGGGGGTGGGCCGAGCGGGATGTCGCTTTGTCGCGTGGAACGTTTGACCCACGTCAAGCCGGCAGCTGGTTGCAGCATGGCATGATGACGGTGGTGATGAGATGACGTGTCCTCATCGTGCAAGGACTCCTAGGAACTTCCATGAGATCGCCGGCGATGCAGGGGCTGACCGCGTCCGAAGCACAGGCCCGGCTGAAGGCCGAAGGCTTCAACGAGTTGCCCCGTACGGGCCGGCGGACGATCCTGCGCCTCATCGTCGAGGTGCTGCGCGAGCCCATGCTGCTGCTCTTGCTGGCGGGCGGCCTGATTTATTTCGTTCTGGGCGATCTTGGCGAGGCGCTGCTGCTTCTGGTGTTCGCATCGATCTCCATCGTCATCACGATCGTGCAGGAGGCGCGCACCGAACGCGTTCTCGACTCGTTGCGCGATCTGACCAGCCCGCGCGCACTGGTCATTCGCGGCGGCGAGCGCATCCGCATTCCCGGTCGCGAGGTCGCCCGCGGCGACCTGATCGTCCTCTCGGAGGGGGATCGCGTGGCCGCCGACGCCACGGTCCTTCGATCCGTCGATCTCCTGCTGGATGAATCGCTGCTGACGGGGGAATCGGTTCCGGTCAGGAAACAGGCCTCGCCGTCACCCGAAAAATTGCCGGCTCCGCATGCCGGCGGCGATGACCAGCCGTTCGTGTTCTCCGGCACAATGGTAGTTCGCGGCAGCGGGATGGCTGAAGTGACCTCGACCGGCGTCCAAAGCGAGATCGGCAAGATCGGACAATCGCTGCATTCGCTGGTAACGGAAGCGCCTCGCCTGCAACAGCAGACGACGCGGCTGGTGGCGACGGTTGCCGTCGCCAGCGCCTTCGTGATCGGATTGACCGTTCTTCTGTATGGGCTCTATCGCGGCGGCTGGCTGGAGGGAGTGCTTGCCGGCATCGCGCTCGGCATGTCGATGCTTCCGGAGGAATTCCCTGTCGTCCTGACGGTGTTCCTCGCCATGGGGGCCTGGCGCATCTCCCAGGCGCGCGTGTTGACGCGGCGCGCCTCGGCCATCGAGTCGCTGGGCGCCGCGACCGTGCTCTGCACGGACAAGACCGGCACGCTGACGGAAAACCGCATGACCGTTGCCCGCCTGGTGCTGCCTGACGGAACGCAGCACACGCCTGATACCGCGGCCCGCGCGGCGCCCGCTTTCAATCGGTTGATCGAGACCGGCGCGCTGGCCTGTGTGCGGGAGCCGTTCGATCCCATGGAGAAGGCGCTGCATTCGCTCGCCTCTGACGCCGGTGCGGGACGACGGCTCGTGCAGAGCTACGGCTTGCGTCCGGACCTGCTTGCCATGTCGAACGTGTGGTGCGGAAGGGACGATGATTGCGTTGTCGCGGCGAAGGGCGCGCCCGAGACGATCGGCATGCTGTGCGGAATGAACGCGGAAGAGTTGGCTGAATTGCGGGCCCGCGTCGACGCGCTCGCGCGGGAAGGGCTGCGTGTGCTTGGTGTGGCGCGGGCGAACTGGGCCGAGACCGATCTTCCCGAGGCGCAATGCGGTTTTCCTTTTCGCTTTTGCGGCTTGATCGGCTTTGCCGATCCTCCGCGGCCTGAAGTCAAGGACGCCATTTCCGAATGCCGCTCTGCAGGCATTCACGTGGTCATGATAACAGGCGATTATCCCGCAACCGCATCGGCGATCGCGACGCGGGCGGGCCTCAATCCCGAACATGTCATGACAGGAGCTGATGTCGAAGCCATGGCCGATGCCGAACTCGCCGGCGCGGCCCGGGGACGGGCCGTATTCGCGCGAATAGCGCCGGCCCAGAAGCTGCGCATCGTCAATGCGCTCAAGGACGCTGGTGAGATCGTCGCGATGACGGGCGACGGCGTCAACGATGCCCCCTCGCTGAAGGCGGCCCATATCGGCATCGCCATGGGCGGTCGCGGCACCGACGTGGCGCGCGAAGCGTCCTCGATCGTTCTGCTCGACGACGATTTCGGCTCGATCGTGAAGGCGATCCGGCTCGGCCGCCGGATCTACGACAATCTGCGCAAGGCGATGAGCTTCATCCTCGCGGTCCATATTCCGATCGCCGGACTTGCGCTGTTGCCGTTGCTCACAGGAATGCCGCTGCTGTTCGGCCCGGTTCACATCGCGTTTCTCGAGATGATCATCGATCCCGTCTGCTCATTGGTATTCGAAGCCGAAACCGAAGAGCGCGACGTGATGCGGCGGCCGCCGCGTTCGCCGGACGAGCCGCTGTTGACAAGATCGCTGCTGGTCTGGTCGGCGCTGCAGGGCAGCCTGGCGCTGCTCCTGACTGGCGCCGTGATGGTGACGGCGAACAGCTACGGCATGCCGGCGAACGAGGTCCGTGCGCTGACGTTCTTCTCGCTGGTGCTGGTGATCGTGAGCCTGATCTTCGTCAACCGTTCGTTCTCGAGCTCGCTGGTCGAAGCCTTTACCCGGCCGAACCGTACGCTCGTCGTCATCGTCATGTTCGTGACGTCAGTGCTTACTCTGAGCCTGGTGTGGCCGGCCGCGGCGGACCTGTTCCGCTTTGGTCCGCTGCATACGGATGATCTCGCCGTCACGGCCGTGGTCGCGCTCGTCTGTCTCATTTTGCTGGAACTGTCGAAATACCCGTTGCGTCGTCGGGCGCCGACTTCATGGCCGGCTTGAGCCGCGTGGCGCGGATGCGTAGGGCACCCTTATGCCTTCTCGTTCAGGGCGCGGCGGAGGCGTCGGATGATGACGCCGCGGGCGCGGTCGTCGGCGGCCGCTGCAAGCCTGTCGTTGATGTCGAGCGTCAGCTCCGACATCTCGTTGTGCCAGTCGAGGTGCGTCACGGCCTCCGGCGCGAGGCGCCGACGATGATCGACGTCGATCATGCGCGGTTCGGCAGCCGTGAGCTCATAGATGTCGTCCAGGATCGGCTGGTAGACCTTGGCGGCCGGAATGATGCGTTCGGCAACGCGTTCGGCCAGGCCCGCGATGGCGCTTTCCTCGCCGTGGACCAAGAACAACCCGCGGGCGATGGGGCGGCGCGCCGCGATCCAGCCGGCCATGCCGGCACCATCGGCGTGACCGGAATATTCGTCGATCATGCGGATCCGCGCTGCGACCCGGATTTCCTCGCCCTGGATCCGCACGGCCTTCGCGCCGTCCTGCAGGAAGCGGCCGAGCGTGCCGTTGGCCTGGAAGCCGGCGAGCAGGACGGTCGCGCGCTCGTTCCAGAGCCAGCGTTTCAGGTGATGTCGGATGCGGCCGGCATCGCACATGCCGCTGGCCGCGATGATGATGTGAAATCCGCTGAGACGCATGATCGCCTTGCTCTCGTCGGCGGTCTCGGTGAATTTGAGATGCGGCGAGTTGAGCAGGCGTTCGGCGTCGACGCTCGGGTCGAGGCTCGCTGCGTGCCGGCGGAACACTTCGGTCGCGCGGATCGCCAGCGGGGAATCGAGGAAGATCGGCGCGGTCGGGATCTCGCCGTGCTCCATCAGGTCGACGAGATCGACGATCAACTCCTGGGTGCGCTCGACCGCGAAGGCCGGGATCAGCAGCGCGCCTCCGGCTGCCGCCGCATCGCGTACCTCCGCAGCGAGATGCTGGCGGCGGAGTGTAGGGGTCGTAGCGGCTCGCAAGCGGTCGCCATAGGTGGATTCGGCGATCACATAGTCGAGGTCTATCGGCGCTTCGGGATCGGGCTGCAGCAGCTTTGCTTCCGGGCCGACGTCGCCGGAAAGCAGCACGCGAAGCGGACGCGGCGAGCCTTGCTCGGCGATCTCGAGCTCGATCGAGGCGGAGCCGAGCAGATGGCCGGCGTTCCAGTAGCGCGCCCGGACGCCCGGGATCACGTCGGTCCAATGTTCATAATCGACCGCGCGAAATGATTGCAGCGACGCCACTGCATCCGCCTGCGTGTAGATCGGCTGCACTTCCTTGCGGCCGCGGGCCTTGTTGCGCCGGTTGAGCTGCGTGACTTCGGACTCCTGGATGCTGCCCGCGTCCGGCAGCATGTAGGAGCAGAGGTCGATCGTGCCCCGCGTCGCCAGGATCGGCCCCGCAAATCCCTCGCGCACGAGCTTTGGCAGCAATCCGCTGTGATCGATATGTGCATGCGTGAGCAGCACTGCCCGGACATTGGCGGGGCGGAAAGGAAAGGCGCCGTAGTTGAGCTCCTTGAGGGTCTTGGGTCCCTGGAACAGGCCGCAATCGACCAGGAAGGCACCTGCGGCAGTCTGGAACAGATAGCTGGAGCCGGTCACGGTGTGGGCAGCCCCGCAGAAGCGAACGGTGATACTCATCTCGTCGTCTCCAGCGAATGTGTCGTGCTGAGTTCGGACCACAAGGCGGCCGCGAGCGTCTCTTCGAGCGTGATCGCGTTGGTCGGATGCGGCACGCTGTCGGTCGAACGGATCGAGCGGATCCCGGCCTCGGTGAATGCGGCAATCATCGCGGCAGGAAACAGTGCATGCGTCACGACGGCATCGACAGCCGTTGCGCCGATCGCCCGCAGCGCCCTTGCTGCGACAATCAGCGTCGTCCCCGACGACACGATGTCGTCGACCATCAGCGCCGGCCGGCCCGGCAGCCGGATGGGATCGGCAAAATCGATGTCCACGGAGCGATCGCCATGCCGCGTCTTGCGCGCGACGGTGTGCTGCAGGCCCAGTCGCGCCGCGAGATCCTCGACCCAGGGCTCGGACTCTGCGTCGGGACCGATCACGACGGTGGCGGGATCGATGCCACCAGCGGCAAGTGCATCTGCGATCGCCGGCATCGCGGACAGGTTCTCCGCCTCGATATCGGGAAATACGGACCTGATGTCGGAGGTGCGGTGCAAATGAGCGTCCACCGTGACGACGCGGTCCACGAGCGTCGCGAGCAGACGCCCCGTGGCGCGCTGGCTGATAGCTTCGCCTGGATGAAACGCGATATCCTGTCGCATGTAGCAGAGATAGGGGGCGACCAGCACCAGCCGCCGGGCGCCGCCGCGCCGCAGCGCCTCCGCGGCAAGCAGCAGGGCGATCAGCTTGTCATTGGGGTGATCGAGCGGCGCATAGAGGATGGTGGTGTCCGCCGCGGGCGCGACGGTGATGCGCAGCTCGCCGTCCGGAAAGCGATGCAGGGCGATCTCGTCGCAGGCGAGTTCGAGCCGCGCCGCGAGCCGCTTCGCTGCGCCGGTCGCCGAAGGTAGGGTTTGAAGCGCGATCGTTTTCACGACTG